>JBCCSZ010000112.1:0-21876 GCA_039199225.1 Bacteroidota bacterium | reverse complement strand
AATAGTTAACGAACAGTAGTCAATTTGCAACAATTAAGCTATTTGCTCGCTCCAAATGATGATTTGACACGTATCAAATGATAAAATGAGCCGTCCAAGGGCAGATTTAAGCCTATTTTCACTATTTCAATCCATAGCGAAAGCCTGCAAAATACATGGCGCCTGTAATCGGTCCGTAGATCAGTGAAGCATCAAAATGCTCCCCAAAAGGATTTTGCCAGTCGATAATCGGATTCTCCTGGGTAAATCCAGTCAGGTTTTCGGCACCGATATACAGCTCCAGAGGGCCAAAACGCCGAGTCAATTGCACATTGACCGTCGCATAGACCGGTGAGTAACCCTCGTGGTCTTTGATGACCTCTTCCGGGAAACCAAAGTTGTAGGGGAAGCGCTGCCGTCCGACCAAGTTGGTACTGGTGTTGATCTGCCATTTTTGGTCTGGTGTCTCGTAGTCCAAGGTCACCAGGCCCCGGTGACGAGCGATTAATGGCATATCGTGGAATCCGTGTAGGAAGTCCATGCGAACATCTGTAAACTTATAGGCCAACTTGGCATCCAGTCCATCGATTAATTCATAGGACAGCACTGCCAAAAGACTATTGGAATAAGAGCGACCATCGAGGTTGTAGAGCCAAATTTCCCGTTTGCGGTGCTCGCGGTCGATGATCACCTGATTGTTGAACCAGGTTCGGTAGGCATCCAGGGCAAAACTTCCTTCCTGGCCTCCTAGGCTAAAGTTTTGTGTGAAGTTGACCCCCATGTTCCAGGCATCCTCCATTTGGAGTCTTTCCGTGATGACAATGTTTCGGCTGCTGGCCAGTAGGCCGATGTTTTCTGCAATTGCATTGGCCGTTCGGTAGCCCCGACCGATGGCAAATCGAAAGGCATTTTCATCGGAAAAGCTGTATTTGAGGTGAAGTCGTGGGGTCCAAAGCCAGCCAAAGAGGTTGTGGTGATCGATGCGCATACCAGCTATAGCACTAAAATTTTGTAGGATGCTGGGCGGAGCCTTTACACCTTCCTTGTCCACATGCTTGTAGGTATATTCTGCATAAATCCCTGGCACGCTTTCCATACGACTGAGATCGGTATCGTTGAGAAACTCGTTGTAATCATCGTATAGATAGCTGACTCCAGCGTTCCATTTATGGCTTTCTGAGCCAATGGCAGACGAATAAATCCAACTCAGGTAGGCATTGCGTTGCTGACCAGTGTGCCGATTTTGGCCGTAGAAAGACTTTAGATCGTGCCAAGCTACATTGGTAATCAGGCCCGTCGTCGTAAGGAGATTCTTAAAACCCAGGTAGCCAATTTTTCCAAACATCTCCACTCGATCGTGGTTTTGGCCGATGGAAAAAAGTGGACCGCTTGCCCCTTCATGGTCAATTTGTCCGGAAACGCGCTCGTCCTTTACAGCATGAACATTAAACTGTGCGCGCACGAGGTCGCCTCGATAGAAGAGCCGGAACATCCCACTCAGCAATTCTTTTTGTGACGTATCGTAGAAGTTGTCCTGGTTGTCGTCCAGGTCGTTTTGCCGGCTGCTCCCGTGGAGTAACAGCCCCATGCTCCATTTGCTGTTTATTTGCCTATTGACATATACATTGGCATCTCCTCTTTTGAAGGTGGAACCATAGAGGTTGATGAAGAGTCGATCCCCCTCAAAAGGTTTGACCAATTCCGTATTAATCTGCCCAGTTATGCCTTGATAACCATGCTGTACACTACCGACTCCCTTGGCAATCTGGATGCCTTGGAGCCAAGAGCCTGAGAGGTATTCCAGTTCAAAGGGACTTGCCAGGCCGCTTATGGTAGGGCGCTTTTCCACGGTCATCTGGGTATAAATACCCCTTAAGCCTAAGAGTCGTATCTCGCGAGCCCCTGTCAGAGCGTCCGAATAGGCAACGTCCACAGAGGCGTTGGTTTCAAAGCTTTCTGCCAGGTTGCAGCAAGGCGCCTTGCGCAGCTCTCCGCTACCGATGACCTCAACATTCATCGGTTCAATGACGGAAGTGTAATTATCTCGCAATTGGGCGGCGACCTCCACCTCCATGAGATCAGAAATACCGCCGATGACGATTTCTAGGTTATTTTCGCCTTCTTCTACTGAAATCAACACTGATTCATACCCTACATAACTTACCATCAGATTAGCGATCGTATCCTGCAATGGCAACTCGAACCGACCTTCTTCGTCGGCAACTGTTCCGGTGGTGCTATTTTCCCATTGGACGGTCGCACCAAACAACTTCTCCCCTTCTTCATTGAGCAGGGTCCCGTAAAGTTGTTGAGCACTCAAGCCACAGCACAGTAACAAGCCTAGGAAGCTTGTCCATATTTTTTTCATGACTACTTACTTTAGCATTGAACAATGAAGCTAAAAACGACGACCACAGATATTGTGACTCTTCAAAATTTCCTGGAGGTCTTCTCTAGCCTGTAATGCTTCTAATGCAATTCTAAAAACCTACCCAACTTGAGTTGTAGTAGCTAAAAAGGCTTAAAAGCATTCAATTTAGGAAATAAAAAAGTAAAAAAGGTTTCGGGATGGCTCAACAGCTACGGGGAGGCTGCCAGATATCCATTGAAACCCCTAACTGGTGGGAATCTCGGTAGCTGAAAACAAATAAAGGCTTTTGCTCTGGTGGAGATAGGATATTGAGCGTAGGAATGGGAAAATGCAAAACCAAAGTACCACAACAATTACAATGGCAGAGTGGCGGACAGTTATTTCTGGATGGCTTTTCCTCTTCTGTATCCTGAGCAGTAGCACAACACGATCCATTGGTCTGTTCTATGGTCGCCTTGCACTGCTGATTGCTCTCACGAGCACCAAGGGCCTTCATGCACGGCATCATCGATAGGCAGATGAAGTAAAAAAGGAATATTTTAACAGACCAATTCACTCTGCAAAAGTACGGATAATTGTTCTTTGATTCAAGTACCTTCAAAAAGATGGGTGGGAGTACAAAGACGAATCCCGAACTTTCGGGTGAAAATCCGGGATTCGTTTCTATGTATCTTGTATTAACAAGAGAAGTGACTAGTAACGGTTGCGGTTGTATCCACCGCCGCCGCCGTAGCCGCCGCCACCGTAGCCACCGCCACCGCGATTTCCACCGCCGCCGTAGCCACCACGGCCACCACCGCCACGGTTTTCTCTTGGTTCTGCTTTCTTTACAACTATCGTTCTTCCGTCAACTTCACTATTGTTCAAGTCCTTGATGGCAGCGTAGCCGTCATCATCAATCGGCATTTCAACAAATCCATATCCTTTGGATCTGCCAGTAAATTTGTCCATAATGATCTTAACGGACTCGACTTCTCCGTACCCTTCGAATAAGTGTCTTACTGTATCCTCAGTGGTATCGTAGTTTAGTTTAGCAACAAAAATGTTCATCTGAAAAAAATTAAAATATTAAATAAAACTAAATAAGTGATAGCTACTTAGCTAGGCAAGTAAATTTTTGTTGGGACTGGGAAAGAGACAATGATATGAAGTAAAATACAGTATGGCGAGTGTAAGATTACTACTAAAATGTCAACTAACGAGGTCTTGGAAAAACGTTTTGCCTATCGTTTAAAGGCGCTAATCGATTGCAAGGTCACCTAATATTTCGACTAATGCTAATTTTTTGCCTTCTTTTTTCCAGAAAAATACAAATTAGGGGTTTTTATCTACATTATGGGGTAATACATCTACATTTGGAAGCCGCTCAGTTAGCCTAACAATTCATTTCCTCCTTTAAGCGGCCCTATCTTCGAGCTTTGAATACGCCCCGTGAAGTGGTTGGAATAATGATTGATATACTCCATGGCGAGAAAACTATCTAGTCATTAACTCTTCCCAAGCATGCAAAGCAAGCCTATATTCCTTGTTTACTTCCTTCTTTGCCTATCTACTTTACCGCTCTGCGCGCAGATCACTGTGGAGAAAAGTATTGCACACGATCATCCGGATTGTACCCTACCGCTTGGCGAGTTCAAAGGTAAGTTGTCCGTTCCTTATGAATGGACCAGCAACCAAAAGGCCCTTCGAAGAGCGGCAAACTTCAGTGTTGATTTTGTCACCAATGGCACAATAGTTAATGGCCTAAGCTGTACGACTTGGCCAACGGATGCCATGACAGCCTTCAATTTTGCGCTGGATATATGGAGCAATCTCATCGAATCGAGCCAGACCATCAACATTCAAGCCTGTTGGACCACCGACCTGGCCACTAATACCCTGGGATCAGCCGGGGCCAGCGCTTTTCACGGCCTGTCTGGACCTAGCGTGATTGCCAATACCTTTTATCCCCGGCCCTTGGCGGAAGCATTGGTCAATTTCGACATTGGCAATCCAGATATCCGTTGCTTTTTCAATGCCAACCGGACCGATTGGTACAATGGCACAGATGCTTCACCGTCTATTAGCCAAATAGACTTTGTTTCTGTAGTGCTGCACGAAATCGGCCATGGCCTAGGTTTTGCCGGCGGGTCCAATATTGACGATGGCAACATCGTCAATGGTACAGAGTGCGATGATGTCAGCGGAAATGGCTGCGTCGGTATCAGTTCCAGCGGAAATTTCTTCCCAACCATCTATACTCGATTTGTCGAAACAGACAATGGTACAGACATCAATAGCATCACCAACCCTTCCAGTGACATTGCCACTCTCATCGAAGGGGGCTCCATCAGTGGTGGCAGTGGCGGACTGTTTTTGAACGGCACAGAGATGATGGCTGCCAACAGCAATCAATTGATGCGGATGCATACCCCTTCGCCCATCGTTTCGGGTTCTTCCTATTCTCATTTTGATGAAAGCACCTACCCCAACGCCTTGATGAGTCCTTCTATCTCAGCAGGTCAGGCCATCCACGACCCGGGTTTGGCTGCCCAACTGTTTTACGACATGGGATGGACGGCTCCTGCCCTGCCAGTTGAATTGCTGCGCTTCGAAGCTTTCCCCAAAGAAACTTCTGTACTGCTCCACTGGACCAGTGGAAACGAGAAAGACAATGAGGGCTTTGAAATAGAGCGTTCTAACAATGGCATTGAGTGGACAAAGATTGGTTTTCGCAGTGGCACCAACCAAGCCAATCAATTAAGTAATTACCAGTTCGAGGACAAAGAAGCGAAAAGAGGCAGAAATTACTACCGCCTACGCCAGATTGATTTCGACGGCAAGCAAGCCCGCTCTAAAATCGTATTGGCAGAGCTGACATTCGACGAGGCAGTTTTAAATATTTCTCCGGTCCCAGCACACAATTTCATCCAGGTAGAGTGGCAGGATTCGGATCGATCTGCTGCTCGGGAAACGCCATTCAAGATTTTCGATGCGAGTGGACGCCTAATTCAGGCCGGGCGACTGGAAGCAGGCACCCAAGTCATTGATATTTCAACGATGGAAAAGGGCGTGTTCCAACTGGTCATTCCACAGGAGGAAGCCCTCAAAACAAGCAGCTTTATAAAGATGTGATCCAATCGCTTATGCTCCGCCCATCCATTGTTTGAAACGTCGCACTTTTTCGCGACTGATGATGAGATCGAATGGTGCTGGTGGAGATACTTTCAATACCAGTCGATTGTTAAAATAAGGCAATGCTTTCTTTAGGGCATTGATCCGTATGATGGCTTTGCGATTGATCCGAAAGAAAAGGTTGGGGTCCAGCAGGTCATTGAGTTGATCGATGGTGTAGTCGATGGAATATTTCCGATTGTCCAGGGTTTGGATAAAAGACAGGCTGTTTTCGGAGTACAGATAAGCAATGTCTTCTGTTTGAACATATGTCATTTGCTGTCCCGTCTTTATCAGGAAGCGCTTTTGGTATTCCCGCTTGGTCAGGCTGGCCAGCAAATCGGAGATTTTCTCTGGGTCGTAGGATGTGCTGGTGCTTTGCTCTTGTTGACTTTCAAATTTTGCGATGGCTTTTTCCAATTCCTCCTCCTCGATGGGTTTGAGTAGGTAGTCTACGCTGTTGACTTTGAAAGCTTTGATGGCATACTGATCAAAAGCTGTCGTAAAAATAACGGGTGCTTGAATGGAGACTTCTGAGAAAATCTCAAAGCTTAAGCCGTCCGACAGTTGGATGTCCATAAACAACAAATCTGGCTCTTCGTTTTCCCTCAGCCACTCGACGGTATCTTCGACACTGTCAAATACGCCCATTGCTTTTACATTGGGACGGAGCGATTGGATCAGCTTCAGCAGGCGTTTTTGTGCGTGATGCTCATCTTCGATAATCAAAACTTTCATGCTAACTTTTTTAGGGATTCAGCATAGGCAAGGCCACCCGAAAGGTTTGTCCATTTTCTAGAACTTCTACCTGCTGATCGGTAAAAATTTTGTAGCGAACCCGGACATTTTCCAAACCTACTTGCGTTGAATTCAATACTTTGTTTTTGCGTTGCAAATTATTTTCAACGACTACTTTACAATTTTCTATAAACATGCGAATGGTGAGCGGTCGCTTAGAAGACAACACATTGTGCTTAATGGCATTTTCAAAAAGGATTTGCAAAGCCAGCGGAATGACTTGGTGGCCGTGAAACTGCTCGGGAATGTCAATCTTTATGCTTAGGTTTTTCTGAAAGCGTTCCTGTAGCAAAAAGACATAGGAATTCATAAAATCCATCTCCTCTTCCAGAGAAATCAACTGCTCATCCCGACTTTCCAATATGTATCGATACACTTTCGACAATCGCTTCAAAAAGGAGATGGCCAGCTTTTGATCTTCCGCCACAATATTCATCAACGTATTGAGGCTGTTGAAAAGAAAGTGGGGATTAACCTGATTGCGCAAGCCTTCCAACTCTGACTTCAATTGCGCTTGCTTGGCCTCTTCTTTTTCTTTAATCGACATCTTGAGTTGATCGTAAAAATAGATGACCTCATAGATGGCCATCATTAAAAATATGACACCATAAACACCAGCCGCCCCTGCAATCGTGTGGGAATCTCTTTTGCCATTGATCCAATCAAAAAGCGGATTGGTGGCCCATTTGAATAAATTGCCAAAGACCATCGCATATACCAGCACTACAACGATTTGTAAGACAATGCGTTTAACAGAATCCTCAAAATGTGGATACTGCTTGCGCGCGCTGATGAAAATGTAGCGTACACCGAGCCAATATACTGCACTGTAGCAGGTGGCCTGAAACCATTCCCCTGTGTAGGCAACCATTCCATCTGTCAGCTTCGCACCAAAAAAGAAAATGGGCATACAGAATCCAATTCCGGGAATGCCCAGAACCGTGAACCAGAAGTCATTGAATCCCAAATAGGGAATGTCTTTATCGAAAGGCAGCTTCATTTTGTCAGTTGATTCGATCCATCACTATGGTAGCAACAACATTTCCAGAAATCCTTTCCCACCCAGTGCCTGTATAAAAGTATAAAGAACAAATGTCAAATAGCATAGAGAAATGGCAATTGTTGCTTTTTTTAAGTGTCCCGGCTGTTTGAGGCCCATCCGCTTGAGGCCGTAGGTAGCCAAAGGCAGTAACTGTATGGCATGTAGGCCAAAAAAGTGCATCACCCGTAAGTCGCCTCCTTCCCGACTCCAATTGAGAAAAGGCAATCCTTCTCCTCCATCTGGAATACCGACACTGTGTTGCAATGCTGACCCCATCATAAAGCCTCCCATTCCCGCTATCAAAACGCTGATCCACGCAAAACGCAAGCTCCAAACCATTGCTTCCGATGCCCGAAGCTTTTTGTGAAAGGCATCGACAGCCAAAAGGCCAGCTATCAACAAAACGACTGTAATACTCGCAGCCATAATCTGAAACAAGGTCTGGTCCAAGGGAGTACTCATGTTAAAATGGGACAATTTTCCACGCCAGGCTTGCAGCCAAATGATGCCAATTTCTACAACCATCAACCAGGTTACAAGATCGCCAAGCCGCTTTCGCTTGGTGGTCGAGTATGGATACAGAGGCAGAATTAAAGCCAGCGTCCAGTTGAAAACCACCAGTGAGATGGCAAACTTAGTAGGCTTCAACCAAATATTTACACCATTTAGTATGCGCTCATCCCATTGCTGCTGCAAGATAAAAAAGATGGCCAGGAGGACATAGAGTGCGCCACTGAGGGCCAGCCCTCTATGTCCGTCGTAGATCATGTTCCAAATCTTAGCAATACACTTCATCTCAGCTTTAGTTTAGGATAGCAATAGTTGTCTAATCATCATTTTTCTAAGATGCTTAAAACTCTAAGCGATATAGAAAGTCAGGGAAAAACATTTGCTGGTTGACCTCATTCACTTCATTGGTTACCCGGTTGTAGCGACGCGCGAAGATGTTTTCTCGGTTGGTAACGTTGCGCAAGTCCACAAAGAACTGGTGAGATAACTTACGCTTGTTGCTGTTGAGCTTGACGCCCATTTTGACATCCCAGCGCAGATAAGCTGGAAAGCGCTTACTGTAAGCTTCGTCATCGATCAACACCTCTGTTCCAACTTTTTGAGAGGCTTCGAGGTCTACCGGCGTGTAGTAATTACCTCCAGCTGTCGTGAACTTTGTATCGATGGAAAAAGCATTTCGCTTGTCCTTACCAATTTTCCATTCCTTACCTGCCAGGAAGTTGAAGACATAGCCATTGTTGAAAGCTGTGTTGCGCTCTACGCCATCGCTCCCTTTGTAGGTAGATTCAAAAATCGAAGCTGTCAAAAGTCCGTAGTAGCCCTTGCTGAAAAACTTCTCGACGGTCAGCTCAAAACCATAATTGGCACCCTCTCCATCGTTTTGCAAGCCAAAGACATCGTCTGGGAATCCAAAGTCGTCTCCTACATTGAGCATAGAAAAACTGCTTGGGTTGGGTTCTACAGGCACGTTGCGAACTGCCTGGTAATAAGTTTCTACCTTGGCACGCCAATCGGATGCCAACGCCAGGTCATAGCCTAGCACAAAGTGGTGACTGCGCGTAAAATCGAGGTCTTGATTTGTGGACTCAAATACATTGGGACTGGTCTCTTCCTGCAAAAGCAAAATGGGTAGGGGTTGTGTTTGATGGTGAAGGCCATAACCAACGCTCAGGGTATGCTTGGGTGCTACCTTCCAGTTGATGGCTGCACGAGGCTCAAGTGCAAAAGAATTATTCAATGTCAGTGACTGAGAGTGCAAACCAAAGTTCAGTGTCCAATCAGAGTTGATTTTGTATTGGGCTTGAGCAAATGCTTGCAGGATGGTCATCCCTTCTTCAAAGTCGTAAAGCGTCACCCAATCCTCGATGCCATCGCCGTCGCGATCCGGGCGATCTTCACGATCCAAGAATTCTACATCATACTGAAAGTTCTCTGCCAGCAGACCAATTCGGGTGGTCAACTTAGCGTTGAATTTGCGATTGTAAAGGGTAGAAAACGAAAGGCGGTTCTCTATGTTGTCATTGGTTGCAATGCGGAAGATTTCTTCCTCCTCGGTATCCAAGTTGCGAATGCGATCATTTTGAAAACTCCCTCTAGAGGTAGAAAATGCCACGACGGTCCGCAAGTAAGATTTCTCATCGAGGATGAGGTTGTGTTTCAAACCAGCAACGCCAAACTGAGACTCTGCGTAGAGGTCTTCATCCGGTGCTGCGAAGAGGTCGTCCTCGTCGATTTCATCGTGAAGAAAATCGATGTCACTGGTACCTCCGATTCCGAATAGGGTAAAACGTCCCAACTTGGACTTACCAAGGTTGACTTTAAAGGCAATATCTGAGTAATTGGGAACTGCATTGGTACCGGCACCACCAATCAATCCAACCAAAGAATAGCGAGCCGCAATGATGTAGTTTGAGCCATTGGCCTTGGAAATCGGCCCTTCGGCCATTGCCTCCAAGCCACTAAAGGCAGCCATTTGAAACATAAACTCATGGCGATCGCGGTTGCCGTTCCGGAATCCCAGATCAAATACACCCGCCAGGGCATTGCCATATTCCGAAGGAAAAGCCGAAGTTAGAAAATCAGAATTGCGCAGTAAGTTGGGATTCAAAGCACTGACTGGCCCTCCCGTTGTACCCAAGGTCGAAAAGTGGTTAGGGTTGGGGACGGGAATACCCTCCAGGCGCCAAAGAACACCTGTGGGAGAGTTTCCGCGAATAACGATGTCGTTTCGAGAATCATCTGCTGTGGAAACCCCTGCAAAGTTACCTGCCAGGCGAGCCACATCATTACCACCACCAGAATAGCGGTTGACTTCCTCCAGGCTGAAGGTACGCGCCGAGATCGTTGCCAGCTCATTTTGGGCCTTATCCTTTTGGGTGCTCGCTGTGACGACTACTTCCGTCAATTCTTCTACGGATTCTTCCAGTGCAATGTCGAGGATGACTTCCTTTCCCGAGGAAACCAAAACGTTTGGAATGGTCAGTGGGCTATAACCCAAGTAATTGATCTGTAGATTTTGGCGACCGACAGGTACACCTTCCAAGCGATAATATCCATCTATATCAGAAACAGCCCCTGCCGCATTTTCGGCTCCGATGAGCTGAACGGTTGCACCGATCAGCGGCATTTCGGATTGTTTGTCTGTAATAATCCCTTTGATCACCTGTGTTTGGGCCAGGAGAAAACCCATTGTTGAAACTAACAAGAATAGTGTAGCGGTTAATTTTTTCATCAGAACTTTATTTTGAGCGAAAAATAATGGATGAATGAACGCTACAAATATGCGCCTAGGTGGCTTGCGCTGAAAGGTAATTCCGCTGAAATGTAATTTACAGGGGTTGAACTGTAATTATGGAAACTTCGGGGAAAAAGCCCAAAAGTAGGGAGCAAATAAGCAGCGTAAAGTCTGCCTAAAACAATAAATACAAAGAATGGTTGTGAGAAAATTCCCCTTTCCAAATTGCGGAAAAGACCGCTGATACAACAACCAAACGCGGGTGGCTGAGCTGAGAACATCAAAAATGTGATTGTTCTGGTGTCAGTCCATCGGCAGAAAAAGAGTAGAAGATTCGACCTTTTTATTGAGACTGTACTTTCGCCCACCTAGTGAAATGGGAAGAGATATGGCTACGACGCCCAGTCCGAGTCCTACGCCTAGGTATCCTGGAATTTTCAAATTGTCCAATCCATTGTTCCGTGCCTCTCCAACGGCTCCAGCCCACAGCATAGCGACCCCACTGGCCATGATGGCTACACCTGTCACGAAGACGTTGTTGTCCCGAAACTTGGCTCTCCTAGCCTTTTGGATGTAGTAAAAGTCCTTCAGTGCCAATTGTTGAAGGGGACGATCGTCGGCAGCATAGACAACTGATGGAGCTTGATTGCGTCGAAAATAGCTGGCGTTCGATGCTTGGTAGACTTCATCGTTAGGATTCTCAATCTGGAGACCTTGATGAATTTCCAACGTTAGAGAATCGTTCTGATAGTCGATCAACTTGGCAGTAATGGACCAATCAGATTTGGTGGTATTGAGCGGATAAAGCTGGATGAGGTCGTTTTTGTAGAAGGAGGTAATCGGAACATCTGGCGCTTTCTCGGTTGCCAATTTCAATACACTTTGAGAAAAAGCTGCCGGCCCACTAAACAGTAAAACAAGGAGGAGAAAAAAGGGTAAAATCAGTGAAACAGCATTCGTTCTTACTTGAAATGTTTGCATAGCTTTTCTACCAAAGAGTCCTGTGCATCCCTTTTCGGTTGTATGCTTCCACCTTTTCAAGAAAAACTCAGGGGTTAAAAGATGAGCAGATTTACCCAAAATCTACCTCTACAGCCAGCCAGCCATTCATCAGCACCTGTGCTGGATCGTTGGTTTGAATCCATTGTTAAATGGCTCAAAGGAGGAAAAGTCGTTAATTTATGCTTAGCTTCAGGGCTAAATAACTCAAGTTGCGATGACTTCAACGCCCTATCAAACAACCCTTTCGAAACTGGCGGAGCTGGAAAGCTACGTTGGCAAAGAACTCGGCCTATCCAATTGGGTCAGCATTTCACAAGAGCGGATCAACCAATTTGCCGATGCGACAGACGACCACCAGTGGATACATGTTGATCCAGAACGATCTGCACACTCATCCCCTTACAAGAAGACCATTGCACATGGCTTCCTTGTACTTTCGCTGGCGTCAAAATTCACTTACGAAACTTACCAGATCAAAGACGTGGTAATGGGCATCAATTATGGCTTAGACAAAGTTCGTTTTCCCAATGCCACACCTGTTGACGCTCGGTTGAGGGGACGAGTAGCGCTCATAGATTTCCGTAGCATCCCCAATGGCGCACGTTTTAAATTGAAAGTAACGTTCGAACTAGAAGGAGAAGAAAAACCTGCTTGTGTCGCAGAGTTTTTGGGATTGGCCTATACTAAGGGAGAGGACTAAATACGTTGGAATAGCACTGCAGTGATTTATTCGATGTTGAATAAAAAGCCTCCAAAAGGCCCATCAATTTAAAAAAATTACAATATCAACAGCGAAAATTTTTACCCCTTGCAAATTACTGTAAATCAACACTTAGTGCTTTACGAAAATAAAAATGTAAAATTTTTTTATGGAAAATCGCTACCTGCCGTGTCCTATTATAGGTAAAAGTCGAAAATCTGGGTTCCGCGGAGAGGTTTTTCGGCTCGTCTCAAAGTCCGATTTGAGTCTTTGTTCCCAGGTATGGGTTGGCGAAGCTATGCCGCGAGGCAGCTTCAAAAAGGAGGTGGTTTTTGGGATCACCTAGAGGGCGGGCTCCCACCCTCCGACCCAACACTACTCAAGCCTCAAACAAAATACACACGAAATAGCATCTAATCCCTCTGAAAGTTTTCTTTTCCATGAAATGGATCAAGCGATTGTTTTTATTCTTTTTTATTCCCTACAGTCTACTGTGCATTTTTCTTTATTTTGTACAAGACCAGGTCATCTTTAATCCAGACAAGCTGCCGGACAATCACCGCTTTCGACAGGGCAAAGAAATATCCCTCCCCGTCGCGCAAGATATTGCGCTCAGCTGCCTCTGGCTCAAAGAGCCTCCTTCCAAAGGTGTCATCCTCTACTTACATGGTAACCGAGGCAACAACCGCCGCTGCTTGTACCAAGCAGAAATGATGGCCGACAACGGCTACGACATCTTTATGCCCGACTATCGTGGCTATGGCAAAAGCGATGGCCGAATTTACGCTGAGAAACAGCTCTTCAAGGATGTGGATAAAGCATATGAATTTTTAAAAAAGCACTACACAGAACAACAAATCGTCGTTGTTGGCTATTCCCTGGGAACAGGCATGGCTTCCTATCTCGCTGCCAAGCATTCGCCACAACAATTGATCCTGCTGGCACCCTATGTGAGCCTAACAGATTTGAAAAATCGGAAGCTAGCTTTTGTTCCCGATTTTCTGCTCAAGTATCCCTTAGAAAACAATCAGCACCTGGCCGCTACTAGCTGCCCAGTAACACTTTTTCACGGCACAAACGACAATGTCATTCCTTTTGAATCCTCGGAAAGGCTTCAGCAGATAGACTCTGAGCGAATCAAGCTAGTCAAGCTAGAGCGAGAGAGCCATCGGGGAACAATCTTTAATCGGCGGTTCCGACTGGAAGTGGGTGAGCTACTAAACAATGTACAGTAAAAGACCCTCATGCAAAAAGAAAAGCCTTCTCACAAATATGCCTGAGTCCAGATAGCGGAACAACGACTGCTTCAATGAACTGACTTTTTCATTTGACAACAGCCACTTTGACAACCAGAACACCCCTTCTAACATATTTTGAATTGTAATGTGATTTTTTTGCATTGACTGACTAAAAATTACATTCCGACCAATTTTCCACCAGTCAGAGGCTGATTTGAGATACAGAAATTATAGAAAGCAGACAGTATTGTCGTTCTTTGGGCTTTTACTTAACTAGCTTAACATTAACGAAATGAATTTATCTAGATTTTTGCTTTTTGCCTTCGTCATTGTTCTATCTGCATGTGACAAGGATGATGCGGAGCCTACTTGTGCTCAATCTGATTGGGTAGGAACCTACACAGGAACAGCTAATTGTGATGGTAGTTCAGACAATACCACCGTTACGATCACTGCCAGAGGTACAGATCAGATTGTAATCGTATATGTAGCCGGTTCGACAACAACAACATTTGATCCGCTTACTGTGGAAGGATGTGATGTGGAAAGAACTAATTCCGCACAAGGTGTTACAGGCTCGGTCTCCGCTACATTGGATGGAGATAATTTTTCGCTAACCGAAACTTTAACTGGCGGAGGGTTTGACACAAACTGCGTGGTTACTGCCACTCGTCAATAAGGAAATAGGAGTTTTGGTTTTAACCATTAGCAACAGACGAATGCCTCTGTTCTAGATTTTGCCGCCGAATCCCTTCGGCTTTTCTCACCTGCTATCAGGCAATTAAAATTGAAAGAAGAAGAGTGGTATCGTCAAAATTGTATATAACGGTCATGCCAGGCTTATGCTAGGCATGACCGTTATATGTGAAAATGATCCGAGCAGTCAAATTTCTTTTCCGGAGCTAGAATTTCAAACTCATGGAAAAACCAAACTGTGTAAAGATTTCATTACCGGAGACCTCTTTTAGGAAATGGCCTGGAAAAAATAGAAAATAGGAGGTTTCCAGTTCAAAGAAACGATTCACAGCATAGGCGAGCTGAAGGCCGGGTTGGTGTCCGATAAAACGCTCTTGCGAAGCGTTGCCTGCTACATTGATTCTACCGGAAGGAAAGTAGACGCCATCGGCTAATTGATGCCGCCAGAAAAAGTCCCAATCCAGATTCAGTTGCCACTTTTTGTCAATGGAAAGATGAAGCGATGGATGAATGTCCATTAAGTTGGCAGGGCCAACCAGCGCCAGTAAGCCAAAATAGCCACCTCTTGGGTAGAGTGGATTGAAGGTCTGCAAATCGCCATCTCCTTGGCGCTCATCCCCGCTGACTATTTCGGCCTTTATCCCGAGCGTTACTTTCCACCATTCTGTCAATCGATAGTAATTTTCTGTCGACAGGGTCCAAGCAAAAATATCTCCCTCTCCAAAGGTACCCGCTTGTACGACCAACTCTGTATTGGTTCGAAAACGCTTGATAGTAGCCCAATACCTCGCTCCGATGGAATGCCGCCATTCTTCCAAACGCCCTTCTTCGAAGGCTCCCTCTTTGTTGCGCACACCCAAATAGTATATGTCCAGATTGGCAGCTTCCGATCCTCCTTTAAGACCGGTCCAATACATACCCCACAACAGCCGATCGGTATCGATGCCTTCATCAAACCAACCAATTTGTTGTGGATTATAGGCATACAATAAGACATCTAGCTGTGCATTGGCTTGGCGAAAAATCCACCTAAGCCCATTGAAAGACTGCCGGATGTTGGTTCCCTCCCGAACGCTGAGCAAACGCTGTGAGCCATAGCTCAATTCCCTCCGCCCAATTTCCAAGGTTGATGGTCCGATGTTCAGACCGACAAAAAATTGATGTAAATCCAGGCGTTCTTCATTCAAGGGGGAAGCCATTCCGTTTCGCCCCACCACGAGTCCACTTTTGAGCTGGGTAAAAATCCGGATGGGGGCTCCGAGCTGTAGATCGGCATGAACCATCAACCGCTGAAACAAAGCTTCATCATGGTTTTGAGCTTGCCAATCTTCGTTGCGCAGTATTTGAAACTCAGAACGAGACTCGCCTCCTAAAGTCAGATAATTTTCTTTTCTGAGCGGAATGTATTTTAGCCTTTTGACAAATCCATTTTGCACGCTGTCATGCTTCAAAATACTGTAATCTTCCTCAGACCTCAGAAGCTTAAAGCCCGGTAGTTTTTCCCAGCCATCACTTTGTCCAAAAGATGGTTGAAAAAAATACATGGATGCCGTGATGATGGCCACCAACACTTTCACTCTCCTCTTTAGATACTCAGCCACATCACCCCCTACTTTCATATGGATTTGAATGCCGCGCCACATTTCAAATTCAGATTATTTTTGATGGCTTCCAACAAAAGCCACTGTAGTTTTACACTCAGTGATTTTTACTTACGGAAGGCAAATTATTGATTGGAGAAAATTGTAAACCCTGTAGATACGCTACACTCTTCTTGCATTCCTTTATTACAAAAGTAGAGGGCTTCTTCTCTTGTCAACCTATTCTCGGAACTTGCCAAACGAAGCCCTCCAACCGTTTTTCTGTGATTGACCAATACAATATAAATTCGACCAAGGATTACAATTCGCCAAAGGAAAGATGATCTTCAATAGGTAAAGGATACTTTTCATGGCAGATAAATTTGATGCATGAGCCATGCTTACTCCATGTAGCATAACCCATGCACCACTTTCGTTGGTTCTTTAGTGTCCTTCCCCTTCTTTGATCCACTTCGTCATCGTCTTGATGTAGTCAATACCCAAACCATATCCACCGCCATATCGCTTGGCTAAATTGTTGACGGCAACGTATTTATCAGCCTTGGCCCAATCGCGGTGTAGCTCCAGCAGGTATTGCATGGAGGTAATCGGGACGGCGCCCGCTTGTATCATGCGCGCAACGGCCATATCATGTGCTTCTTTGGATACCCCTCCGCAAGCATCTGAGATGAAGTATACCTCATAGCCATCTTCAATAGCGGAAATGGCGGGGAGTGTGATACAGATTTCGGTCCACAGCCCGGCGAGTACAATGCGCTTTTTGCCTGCCTTTTCGACTGCTTCAATAATTCTTTTGTCCTCCCAAGAATTCATCGTTGTTCGATCGATGTACTCGGAGTCGTTGGGAAAGTATTCCAGTATTTCTGGAAACAAAGGTCCGCTGAAGGTTTTCTCTGCGACGGTTGTGATGATGGTGTTGATGTCAAATAGGTCTGCCGTTGCTGCGACCAAACCGGTATTGTTTCGAAGCGTTTGAATATCTATGGATTGAACGGCAAAGGCCATTTGTCCTTCATGGTCGATTAGGATAAGAGTATGATCGTCTGGATCGAGCAATTGCTTACCAGCCAAAGAAGGGTCGTTGTTGGGGTTTTGCGCAAATGCCGAAAGACTGAAGACGAGTAGGGCGATTAAGCTCAGAATACACTTTTTCATTGTTCTAATTTTTGAAATTTGAGAATAGATTTACAGCCTGACAAATGGGGTACACTCATCAAGTCGAGAGATCATTGCGTGAGCAATATTTAATGGCACTGCAAAGGTGGGGTACAAAGCCTAGCTAGTAAATGTAAATACCGGAAGAAAGCATGTAAAAAAGTCGGTTGGTGTTGGCTAAATCCTATTTTTCTTTCGATACTCAGATGGGGAGACGGCAATTTTTTTCTTGAAAAAGCTGCTAAAGTGCAGAGGCTCCTCAAAACCAATGTGATAGGCCACCTCTTTTACACTCATCGTCGTATGAAGCAGCAATCTTTTGGCCTCTAGCACCAAGCGGTCTTGGATGATTTCCTTGGCTGTTTTGCCCGTAATATTTTTCACAGTATGGCTCAGATGTTTCGGTGAAATATTGATGGCTTTGGCATATTCATTTACCTTATGCCACTGAACGTACTGTTGATCGACCAGTCTTTTGAAGTCACGAAGGATGCAAACACCTGTATTTTCTTCATCCAATTGATCTGTGTTCAAGTTGCGGCTGTTGTTTCCATAGATCAAAAACAGTTGCAGCAAAGCACCAAGTGCTCGACTTCGGTACGTAAAATTACTGGGCAAGCAGAATTCCATATCGGAAATGATTCTTTGCAAACGCTCAAAGGTCACTGGGTCTAGAGACAGAGGAGGCGAATCACCAAAAGGCCGAAATAAGTTAACATTGGATATAAAGTGCTCGGGTATATCGTTTTGAACCAGGAAGTCTCTGGAAAAAGTAAAAACACAGCCTTTGGGTTTTTCCTTTAGAACGACCTGGTGTACCTGCCCGGGAGCCACAAAATGAACCTCATGTTTACGAAAGGGAAATGTTTTGTAGTCTATATTGTGTTGCCCAACTGCCTGCTCTACGAACAAAACGGTGTAATAATCGTGGCGATGAGGCCGATCGGCTTTTCCCTCTTCCCGAAGAAAGATGTCCTCCATTCGCTGCAGATTGAAATCAACACTGGGTTTTCTAGGTTCCATTTCCATAAGGAACAAAGTTGAGAAGTTTCTTCGTGGAAGAGAATGTAAAAAAGGCAGGAATGTTTACAAAAAGGGAAGATCAAGCGTTTTGGATCATCACAGCATCACAAAAAAGTATCGCTGCAATGGAAAAATCTGGGGGCAATGCATCGCCCCCAACAATGATTATCGCGATTTGGAAGTATCCTCTGTACCAGGCGTGGGAGACTGCCAGATCACGTTCATAATCATCCACTTACCATCTATTTTCCCCAAATGGAAGTAGTCTGTTCCCCACATAGCAGTCAACTTTGCAACGGCCGTCTTGTCTTGCACTTCGTAAATTTCAATATCTCTGGGTGTATTTTCATCTACGCGATCTCCTTTGACATTCCAGCGCGCACTGAGATCGACCAATTCGCGATAGGACATCTCCCGATAAGGCGTGTAAGCTGCTTTCTCTTTATTGTACCAAAATCCTCGTTTGCGCAATTCGGGATGTACACTGCGCATGATCCGGGTAGTATCTGCCTTGTAGAGTCCAAATACATAATCTTCAATGGCTTCTTGAACAGCCTTTTGGTCTGCCATAGAGCCCTTTTTTGCATATATGGTGGTGGCATTTTGGTAGGAAAAGGCAAAAATTCCCAAGAGGGCTAATCCAAGTACGAAGGTCCATTTTCTTTTCATAATAGAGAGATTTTATCTGGAAGTTGTTTAATAATTACTTTGCAAAAGCATCGACATCACTTAGCCACCCGGTCAAAGACTATGTGGCTGTTTGGGCTGTCATTTCTGTCGGCCCCTATTAAGTCAACACATTTGACGCTAAATGTTTCAACGATGCCTGCAGGAATGATGCCCCTACATACGCCTATTTCACCACTGAAATTTTCGTAGACAAAGAGGATTTCTCCATCGTTGAAACCTCCAATTTTCGAACTGAAGTCCACTTCTCTCGATTTATCGGCAGAGGATAGATTGCCACTCAACATAAAATGAGGCTCACAGATATTCTGGATGATGTTGACATGGCCCAAAAACTCCCCATCGGTCTTCGCAGTTACCACCCAGTCCCCATCCAGTTCAATGTCTGTTTCACAGGTAGAATCCGGCGTTCGAAGTGCAAAGTAGCTGATGGCGCCCACGGCGATGGCCGTCAACAACATGGGTAGGTAGGTTCTTGTAAGAGTCGATCCAGCAGCGGTGTCTTTCGTTCGGAATAGGTCTGAGACAACCTTCTCGCCAGCCAATTCTCGACCCAAGCCTTCCAACAGGAGGAGTAAATCTTTGTTGAGCTTGCTATTTTGCAGGAATTGTTCTTCTGAAGATAAGGTTCCGGTCAATCTCTCTCTTGAAAACTTTTTCCATCGGCTGTTGAGGCTCAGCACTTCGGCCTTGTAGCCCGTTTCGTTCTTGATGTCTAAAAGCTTTTCAACCGCTTTGGCCGTTTCACCTTTGGCGACAATGTCTTCACATTGTTGTAAAAATTCCTTCGTCACTTGCATATTGGGGTAGTATTGAGTGATGCTAAGCGAATATACAAAAATCCCATTCTCACATCACTACAATAGATTATATGTCGGCATTTAAGCATCGGGAAGTGCTGCGCTACATCAAATTATTGCCCCGATTACCGGGAATAGTCCTATATTTGCGGTACCCCTGGCAGAAGCCCAATCTGGCTTTCAAGAAGGTGTGTTCTACCAAATGCCAAGTCAAATAAACCATTGTCCCCCCTTAAAGGCAAAAGCTTGGGGAACAGCACTCTAATTTTTTTGAAATAAAATGCGGGAGTCTTATGAAAAAATCTATCGCCTTATTGTGCGCGGGCGGACCGGCACCTGGAATCAACACGGTGATCAGCACCATTGCTAAAGTCTTTTTGAAAGACGACTACAACGTCATTGGTATTCACGATGGCTACAAGAACCTTTTTAACGGTAAGGCCGAAACGGTCAACATTAATTTTCACTATGCCGATCGAATCTTTCCCAGAGGTGGCTCAACCCTTCGGATGAGTCGTTACAAGCCAAAGGACGAGGAATTCTCGGCTGATTTCTTTATAAAGAATGACATCAAACTGCTGGTGACCATCGGTGGAGATGATACAGCTTCAACCAGCAACCGGCTGGCAAAATTCTTGGAGCAGCAAGATGTGAATATTCAAAACATCCACGTTCCCAAAACCATTGACAACGACCTTCCGCTGCCGGATATGATGCCAACTTTTGGCTTCAACTCGGCCAAAGATGCTGGTGTTGTGATTGGCAATACCATTTATGAAGACTCCCGGACCAGTGGCAATTGGTTTGTTGTGTCTTCTATGGGACGCTCCGCCGGCCACCTAGCCTTTGAAATCGGCGCCAGTTGCCACTTTCCCTTGATCGTCATCCCAGAGATGTTCAATAAAACCAAGATTACCCTCTCCAAGGTCATCAACCTCATCATTTCGTCGATGGTCAAGCGCAAAATCGAAGGGATCGAATATGGGGTCGTAATTGTCAGTGAGGGCATTTTTCACATTCTGGACGACGAGGAGATCAAGAACTGTGGTATCACCTTTACCTACGATGCCCACGGCCACCCAGAGCTGGGCAATGTGAGCAAGGCCCACATCATCAATGTCTTGGTACAGCGCAAACTCAAGGAGTTGGACATCCAAATTAAGAGTCGTCCGGTAGAAATGGGCTACGAATTGCGTTGCCACCGCCCCGTGGCTTACGACTTGACGCTCTGCACGGTTTTGGGTATGGGTGTCAAAAAACTCTACGAGCAAGGGTTCAAGGGCTGCATCGTCGCAACCACCCGCGATGCCCAGACTGTTCCCATCTTTATGAAAGACATCGAGGATGAGAAGGGCAAAATCCCTCCTCGTCTGGTGAATGTCAATACGGAATTCGCCCGCATGGTTCTCAGCGACTTGCACGTATTGACCCGGCGCGACTACGACAAGGCCAAAGATTGGCTCCCCATCCCGGAAGCCTACGACTTCTACCGCATCCTGGAATGGCCCTATGACGATGCTACGCTTCGTCCAATGGAGGCCCATTCGGCAGCGGAGAGTAACTAAGCACATTTGGCAAAGCGCAAAGAGCCCGGCTGGATCACGACGATCTAGTCGGGCTTTTTTATTTCTCATCAAAATACCTGAAAACGGTTACGCATTTTTACGGGAAACGGTATCGGAAGGGCGCCGAATGCATCGCATCTTTGTGTTGTTAGAATAATTAAGCGTATTTTTCTATTTTAGAATAACCCAATGAAACAAATACCTCAAGAGATGCCCACACCCTTTCCCCCCATTATCGCAAAGCCTCCATGCCATTTGATTATGTACAAACTTTTGCTGGAGACTTATGCCAAAGAAGAAGAAATTAAGTTTCCACTCAGCAGTAGCTTTGCAAGCAGAGGAATTACAATTTCCAATGAAAATAAATTCCTCCAACACTACATGAATAGTGCAAAAAGATTTAACGATCATACACAACTCATTTATCAAGCACTAGAACAAAAAATAAAAGAAAAGTACACGCCCAGTAATCCAGTAAAAACCCTAGGGTTGATTGCCAAACTCCTCCCAAAGCTTCAGGAAATTTATGAAGGCCAGGAACCCAATGTGAGGTCAATGCTTGCTCTGCCAAAGACCTTTGATCCAGAGGATACTCAACTGGGGCTTGATCATTTATTGAAAGGTCAACTTACTCCTTCAAAAAGTTTACCTCACTCACCTGAAAAAGCCTTGCGTGTCATTTATCCAGATGACGCCGATGCTGATGACCGAGTTGATCTGTATGGCTTGTTCAAAGAATTGGCTCATCACTTTGGCAATCCAGAGCAACTGAACCACACCAGGAGTGTTCGCCAAAACTACGATGCTGTTGTGATGGTGGTT
>JBCCSZ010000111.1:0-21989 GCA_039199225.1 Bacteroidota bacterium | reverse complement strand
ATTTTCCAAAGCGCAATGAATTCTTTCAAATTCAGTTGGGAGGGCGTCACAAGTTGACCTGCAGCATTCGTCACTGTATCTTCCGTCATACCATCTTCCAATAAATAGGTGATGGATTGATAGGCATGATTAAAAAATACAGAAGTAGGGTCGGTCGCCACAAGTGTATCTGCGTCTTCATCCAATTCGTACAAAGCATATTGTCCACCCGGGGAAATATCTGTCAGTAAAAGATTGTAAATGACCTCACAGCGCGTTGGTTCCCTGCACAACGCCTCACAGGATTTCTTCCTTTCATCAAAAATTTCTCTTGCCGCTGCCATGCTCATATTCTGTCCCGACTCCGCTAAATGACTCACCAAATTAGAGGCAAAAGTCTCCCGATATCCAAGGGAGGTGACACACTCTTCGCAAGTCAAGCCGCAGTCAGCCGGATCAATGCGCGAAATGAAATCATCGATGATGTCCTCTAGTGGAGGAATGCATGTAGACTGACTTAAAAAATGTTCGGTATAAAAATCCAGTGACTCTTCACTGACCGTCAGTGTCTTGGTGATCGTGTACTCTCCTTGCGGTAGATAAATCGTAAAACTCGTATCAATACTCCCTCCGGAAAGCATGCCATTGCAAAGGGTATCTAGGCCATCTGAAAATCGGAAATTAGCTTTTCGAATAATGTAGGGTGCATTGTTGTTAAAGGTATTACAATTGTTGTCAGTCAGTTGAATGGTTAAATCGTAGACACAGTCGTAACAAATGTTGGCAGACAGGCAGTCTTTGCGAAATTGGTTGGAATCCACCGAATAGGTAAACGTTTGATTTCCGGGAGCAGTGATGATCAGTTTGTCTGTAGACATGAGTGACATTTCTCCACGGTTGGCATTCTGAAATGCGGTATCCAGCAGATCGGTTGTGTAACTACCAACCGTTTGAAAGCCACTATCGATTTGCGTAACATTGCTGGGCTTATCACCAGACAAAGCAGTAGCAATGGTTCTACCATGTGCATCGACGTAAGAAACACTTGCTTGCCCATTGGGATCAATGACCGCATTTTTTAAATAGTGACTGCGATGGCCAACGTCATTACCAAAAAGGCGATCAATTTCTTCTTGAGTTGGTTTTCCATACAAATAAAGCGTAGGGCGTTTATCCAGTTGAAATTCTGAACCAACTCCTCCTTGCCTACGCACGCGTCCGGTGAGGTCGGGCGTATATTCCGTTATGCTGTATGGAACACCTTCTGCATCTGGAACATACTGGTGAATATCAATGGAAGAATAATTGTTATTGGACGAGTAATACCTAGATGCACCATAGTTATCGTCTAAAATCGTGGGAGTCGTCGAGCTACAATCACCCAAGTCAAAATCTGATTTTGTAAAAGGTGTATTGGCTGACTTAGCCGCAAACAGTGGATCAAACTCAATGGTCGCTTTTGGAACCGGGCTGGGAAGAATATTCACAACTGGTCGGCCATGATAATCATAGAGGGTCTGCCCAACGATGGCTTTGTTGGTGGCATTCGAACGAGTTACTTGCTGGCGCGACCGAAGGCTACCGTCGTAATAACTGACGCTGGGAATGTTTTTTCCCTCTTCTGCAAAGACCGTATTCGCTTGCCAATTGAGTGTATTGTTTTCATGCCAATCTACCCGTATCTTTTGGGGAAAATTAGCCAACGTAATACCGGGGTTTACTTTTGTATTCCACTGGGTAAATTCCCGCCATCCTTCAGCATTGATTCTAGCGCCCCTTACACGAAAAAAGATGTACCCTTCCGGATATAATAGGTTCAGCTGATAGGCATTCTCCTTAACCGTCACTCGACTTGCATTGTTTTGAAACAAGAAGTCGAAATCGTCCATCAACGAACCACCGCCATTGGTAACAGACTTCCCGACGGTGCTTTTGAAATCGTAAAAAGCCCATTCCAAATCATAGGTTTCAGCACCATCTACCGCGTTCCACATAACGGTAAATGTGTCCGACTGTGGGATGGTAACCGAAGGCAAGGGCTTAAAAGTCAATTCCTCTGTACAAGAAAAGTTGTACTTGCGTTGAATGGCAATTTCGCCTGTGATGCGCAGTGGAGGTAACTGTCCCGCCTGAGCAGGAAGGGCTAAAACATTCCTAACAATGATTTCCATTTTGTGCGCCCCCTCTGTCTCCCAAAAAGCTTTGTTCGCCGTAATCTGCCTGGCATCTGGATCATAGTTGAACGTCAAGGTCGCCATTTGAGTAGATGAAGGTGAACCACTAGGATTACTATTAGCATCCCACAATTTGACTTCGATCATCGCATCATAAGTACGAGCAGAAGTTGTTGCAACCAAGGTAGAATCTTCAACTACCTCGAATACAATCCGGTTATGAACAGATTGGGTACTTTCAATATCGTTCCAGGCCGTTGTCCCAAAACGACCATCTTCAACGACCAAGGTCTGATTGATCGTTGCAGTATCGACATTCAAATATTTGATACAGTAATCCTGTGATTGGACCGTCCAACAAAACAGGAAAGTGAACCAAAAGAAAAAATATTTTTTATCGAACTTAGCATTCATTTTTAGCGCTTTATTATTTTATGAATAGGAGGTCAGTACCTACAGCAATCAAGTTTCTACAGCCTCATCTAATAATTTGATAGCCGTTATAAGTCGATTGATTTTTACCATTTCGGCTGATGTGTCGATTAATGTCTACCAATTTTGATGGAAGGGCTACATCCTTGAATTGATAATCCGAAAAGCTGATGGCTACCTTCTTTCCATTGAGTGGATGTGTTAGTTCTCCATCGGATGAAAGATCAATTATTGTGGTCGTCTCCAAGATGCAATTGGATGTGGCGTCATAAACAACTTCAAACTTTGTTGCACTTTTTCCTGTAGCTGCAAAGCAAATCCCATCCAAACCATCTGCCGTTTTGTAGAGTCGTCCTTCCAAGGACAACAGCTTTACCAAGGCTTCCAATTGATGGACTTCTAAGCCAGGAAAGGTACTCCCCTCCTGGGATGACTGTAGCTGATGAATGGTTTTGGTTTCATTGTCGATGTGCAAATAGTTAGACTTATTTTTGAACAATTCGATTTGATCCTGCCTCACATAAAGCTGTTTTCCCAACTTGCGATAATCCATTTGTACTTGATCAATCAAGGAGGTTTTCGCTACTGCGTTTTCATAAACTTTGATCTCTGCTTTGAAAGCAACAGTGGCCTTTGTGGAAATAGCTTCAACAAGCACTCGATATTTATCCATAGCCGTGTCCTGCGCAATAGCTGTAGAAAACGAGAGTAATACCATAAATAGGCAGAAGCTGTATTTGGAGTGATTCAGCATGAGAATATGATTAGTTATTGGATTTTAAAACCGTCCGTCCCTCTTGCAGGGTAACAATTCCTTTTTCTGTCTCCCGCTTAGTGCGAACAAGCAGTCCTTCATCGTCGTATTCATAGAAACTAGCATAATTATTTTGATCCAGCGTGGCCATCAAACGGAGGCTAAAGGGATCGTAAACGTAGGATTGCATATTGGATTGCCAGGGATGAAAACGAAAGTCGTCAAAGTATGCATCCACCGTACTCCCGTCATTTCCAAGTCGGATGGTCATGGTCTCTGCATTGCCTGCCGCCTCTATTTTACCTTCTACCCGCTGCCAACCATCGATGACAGGCCCAGCGGCCCTGAACAGTACTGGTCCTTGCAACACACCTGATACTTCAATGAAAGCATGATTCGGAGGTACGCCACAAAACAGAGAACTATCTGAAGCAACCCAGGCAGAAACATGGTAGGACTGGTATGCAACAGGACTTAAAATGGGCAGACAGGCGCAGCATTTGTTCTCAAAATAAACGGGTGGAGCGGTGGCATCCATCACACTGTAACAGTTATCTCCTGTCGCAGCATTCAATCGATTTTCTCTGAAGCTTTGTAGCTCTTTAGGGTCCTGCATATTCAGGCGATCTGAATCTTGTAAATTAGCTCTCACCTGTACAGATGTACAATTATCATTCACATTAATGGAGTAAGATTGGTCTGTTCCAGCCGGGAAACCCAATGAATATCGTCCTGTATGCGCTACATCATCAATCAAGTTGGGATATTGGTTGAGGTCATCATACAGCGTCAAATTCCGTTGAAAACCGTTGCTCACCTCACAATCATTGTCAAAAATATAATCCTCTATACCATCGTAA
Source organism: Bacteroidota bacterium (assembly GCA_039199225.1). Classification (GTDB taxonomy): domain Bacteria; phylum Bacteroidota; class Bacteroidia; order Chitinophagales; family Saprospiraceae; genus JBCCSZ01. The sequence goes on along the minus strand of JBCCSZ010000111.1, from coordinate 17,790 downwards.
AATATTTCTTGGTAGGTGGCATTGTTTGCAACGGCAATGGGCAATGATCTGCGATAGCTGAAATAGGCGGCAGAAGATATTCCTAGTGCATCTTGATTTTCTAGCTCATTGCCCTTTACATCGTATTGTGTGATCCGGTTTGTCAGCGGCCACTTGGGGTCAGAGGATGTCTTCTCTGTCCATTTCGACTGTGCCTGATCGTATGTCCAAAAAGGATCAAATGACTGACTTTGACCGTTGTTGCGAATGGTCATTCCATAGTTCGTAGAAAGTGTATTCAAGCGATTGGGTACTCGCTTATCGTAGTAAATATAGCTGGCGCTGGGTCGCCAATTTCCAAACATTCCAGCTGTATATGGATTGAAAGTTTCTTCTAAAAAGTATCCGCCATCTTTAGCCAGCTCTCGTCCACATTCTATTTTCCACTCTTCTGAAAATGTTACAGCACTGGCATCCAATACGCCTGTCGATGTAGCCGGCTCAAATGTATTATTTGAGCTGTTAATCGGAGATTTTCGCGAATGGATTTGTCCAATTGGAACAGATGCCTGATTTCGAATACCCGATCGAATGATTTTGACAGTAACACCAGACAGCGTTGGAGGAGCAGCTCCATTTTCATCCAATACAACTAAATCTGTTGCAGGTTTTGTGACAAAATATTTTTTGTTTTGACCAGAAATCCAAAGTTCATCTCCAGGATGAAAAAAAGCATTGGCGTTTAAGTTGGTAAAGTAACCAGCAGCCAGATTTACATTGTTGAATACTGCTCCGATGTTTTTGTAGGCTTGCCCCATTCGTTCATAGGCCCAATGCGCTGGATAAGTAAAAGAATACATCGGATCATCAAACTCATTGCTTGTCTCCGTTAGTAAAACTTCACCTGTTTCGCCATCCCAAAGAATATTTTTGGTCGTGACACTGGAACCATTTTCTACAGCCACGACGCGATCCAAGAGCGCACTTCGTTTGAATAATTTTGTCGTAACGGCCGCTCGAAACAGCGTATTTTCTTTCTTGGCTTTCAACAAAGCATTGGCCAAAGCACCTGGAATACCAAATAAGGGGGTTACAAAGACATCCGTATTAAAAGCAGTACCATGCGTTTCGGATAAGTTGTGCTCCTCGACCATTTCCTGCCAGATGTCCATTTCCAAACCAACCTTTGCATTACTGATCGTACCATCGGGCAATAGTACACTGACATCGTTGATCAATCGATCGTTTTCAGACAGCTTATTCTCTGATTTGTAGTAGTAATTAACAGCAGATATTTGTGCGTCATTCTTATCAAAAATGGTCTGTGCCTTTCCCTTTCCATGCATGTCGTTCAATTCAACCACATAGCCTTGTGTAACCGAGTAAGCATCCCAAGATGTGATCCTAAATATTTTTTTCAGCAACTTATCCTGATGCCTTTGAGGACTCTTGAGTGTTTGGGATACCTTCGTCGGAAAATCTTTAGCCGTGTAAAACTCATGCACAGTATAACCCGATGCTGTTCGATTCAATCCTGGGACTCTATTTGCAATGTCTGTAACTTTTACTTGGCTGTATCCAACAACAGGAGCTGGGAAGAGCGACTCTCCAATAGGGGTTTCGCTGTAAAATTCATTCTTGGGAGCAAGCAAACGCTTCTCTTCATAAGGCAATGCCTCCCGCATCATATTTTCCTCTCCTCCGATACCTGGTTCGTAAGAGGCTACCCCACTGCTGATTTCTATTTGCTGCCCCTCAATCGTCTTCGTCTTGGTATAACTGTACGACTGTCCATAATCTGAACTTCCTCCCCCATTGGCTATAATCCAGTTGTCTTTGAGGCGGATTTCCTTTACTCTGGTGCCTCCTCCCAATTTTTTAAAATCCGGATTGCACAGTCGTACCCACGAAGATTTATTGGATGTATCAACCTGTCTGCCCCACCCCTTAATCATGGAATTAAAATACACTCCCTTAAGGGTATTTTTCATTTCATTGATTAAGCCAACAAGTGCATTAATGGCAACCTTTGGACTAAGATTGGATCTGTAGCCCGGATAGAAAAGTTCGGGAAACTGAAGGCGCATTTTTTGTATGGCTGCAAATGTGATCGGTGGAATGTCGTTATTGCGTTTGTCTTTCAGATATTTAAAAGGAATGAGTAGACGCTCTTTGTTGGCACTCAATAATATTGGTTTTGATGGATCAATCTGGAAATAGCCTTTAATTCTTTCGTAGTTTCCTTTTGCCATATCTACCAAGCAATCGAAGTAAACTTGATCTATTCCTTCCATATACCTCTTCTGGGCTTCCGACAATGAATTCACCGCTTGAGGTAGCCGAACAACGATGTACTGCTTAAGATTTTTTTCATCTGCATACAAATTGGTATCATAGCTTACCGCACCATTGGCAAAGCCCAATACTTCCATCATTTGCCCAGCTCGTTTATCCTGTACATAAGCATAGTCATCTGACTCGTAGTCCACTTCAATGGTACCTCCGGAGGGAAGTTCGATCTTTTCTAAATTCCAGGCACCGGCTACTTTTTGGGTATAAACATCCGTACTGTTTTGTCCATCCTCCTTCTGTATAACATAAGGGTACTCATGTGCTGGTGGATAGCCTGTTGGATTTTTCTTAAATAAACCCCAGCGATCGTAATGCCCGATATTGTAATCGAATGGCTGATCATCTACATCTTTTTCCTTGTAAGAAAATGTGTAAGCATTCAGTTTTCCTCGATCACTGTTTCCATAGGTAAAGTAAATTTTATCCAAGGTCAGCTTACCCTGCCCATTCGTCACATGATTAGAGACACCTTTGCACAGAGAGCTTTTGTACTCAAAATGTACCGTCTTTATAGGTACAGCATCCGCTCCTTTTGCCCGAAGTTCCGCCTTGGAATACAATTCGATTTTATCCAGTTTTTGAAGGCGACTATTCACATCTCGTCCTCCATTCTCGTCTATCACGCCCAAAGCATCTTCTCGATCACTCAGATAAAATTGCGCCAGCATGGTTCTTGATTCGATTGAATGAGCATACCAGATTTCTTTTTGACCATATACATAACTGGCTTTGTCATCGTCTTTGGTAGCTTTATTGCCTTCATGGTAGCGAGCACGCTCGAACTGGGTTGGAATCCGCCATTGAAAATTCTCCTTCCATCGATGGTAGTTGAACTTGATGGCATTGCCTGTATCGTCGTCGGTGATTCCGTCTCCGGTTCGATCTACATAATCCGGCGATAATACACCGGTCAATAAAAACGAATGGGCATAAGGAGGCATGTTGGTCGCATCAAAGACGTGGTCCGGGCCGTTCTCATTTTTTACCGTATTGTCTTTTCCTCTCTCATACGCAACCAAGCCATATTCACTACTATTTTGATCGTTGACATTGGCTGTTACAAAATTCTCGTTTACACTAAAGCTGACATCTCTTTGTAAATTGTTGTAAGCAGGTAGACCAAATACATAACGGGCGCCATTGCCCTGTGTGACAGTCATCTCGGAAATGTGATGTAGTGGTCTGGGAGCATCCGTGGAGCCTGTCCGTTCATACTCTTTTATCAAGGAGAGATTACAATCCGCGTAAATCATCGTATCTTTTGGGTAGCTTCGGATTTTTTTATCTAAGCCAGCAGCCATTGCCTCTTCTACCGTCAGATAACTAACGACTTGATTTCGTTTTGCTCTTTGCGTATTCTGAATACTACCCGATGGTGTAACAGGTTTTGTTGTCGCATTCCGATTCACGGGTGCTGTTTCCAATCGGTTATCGGCTATGGGTTGTGTACCTTCTTTAATATTTCTGACACGCACTGCCTCATCCTTACCTGTTTCAGCATACATTTCTTCTGAAAGAGCCACTTGCTCTTCACTTGTTTTAAAATAAAACGGCTCATAGTCTTGATTCGGACTGGTAAACCTCATATGCGGAGTCAAGCGATTTTTATCCTTTTGCCATACCGTTTTTCTAGACTCTACCAGCGTCCCTGTAACATCCGCCCCAAGGTGTGTGTATGCCGGCACGCCCAATTCCACACCTAACGAACCTGCGATCCCCTTATTGACTTCAAGAGCTGGCCGAAAAATTCCGAGGTCATTTCGCATAGCTCTAAATTGTCCACCTATTCCTTGCCCCAAAATATGAAAGACATCATAGGTTCCATACGCTAAAGGAACGTGCGGCTGATTGACATTGAATTGCCCATTGAGCTCAGAATTGTAATCCATCAATGCTTTATCATCGGCTTCGAGCTTGTCAAGATAACAATAGCCAAATGCTCTTTGAGACTCTTTCTGGTATTCCAGTTTTTGCTGTGTCCAAAAACCATTAATCTTAATATTAGGGTGTACACCTGGGAAAGCTTCCAGCCCTGCCGACGCACTGAATTGAAACGATGTGTTTTTGATGGGTAAGGTAGAAATAGGTGCATAGCTAAATGGGCCAAAACTGTAAGAAGAATGCTTTCCAAAACCTATCGTAGAGGTGGTCGATACATGCTCTGTTTCATAGGTCTTGAGCATTACACTACCTCCACCTTGAAAGGTCAAGGCTTTTAGACCAGCACGCGAATTAAGCCCTCCATTGACATTGAGTTGTCCATTGATATCGTTAGACAGGCGAGAAGACAATCCAATCGTAGGGCCGATGTCCAAACCAGCAGAAGGGCTAAAGGCCAAACCCAGTCCTGCCGTCAATCGGGCGTTGGGTATTCCAAGAGATATGCCAGCATCAAAAGAAGTAGACATTTCAAAGCCTCTCTTGTTGTTAAAAAGCAAGCCGATTTTATACCCAAAACTCGAACCGACCGGGAGTCCAATAACCTCTAAACTGGGAGCCGCTCCAACACCAACCGTCACATCCGGAGACATGTTCATCTCCCGCTCCAAGGGATCACCCATGAAGTCGTCCGGAAGACCGCGCAGCGTTCGGTTGATCAAGCCGGGGTTTAAAGACCAGCCCAGTCCAACCCAGCTGGCCTCATCGTCCATACGAGGGTCGGAACTATAGGATAGATTCAAGGGATAACCACCGACGTCCATCAATGGGATGTTGTAGCTAAAGTTGCCGGTAAACAGGTCGACCATATCAGAGGTTCCCGCTTGTTGGAAACCCTGAAATTCGGGCTGGGTTGGACCGCTGGTCAGCGCCATCGCATAGGACGGTAGGATGGCTTGCACCATTATCAAAGCCGCCATTGCAATAGCCACTTTTTTTAGTCTTTCTCGCTTACTAGTTTTCATAGATTTCGAATGATTTGAGTTTGGGGACTTGGTTTAATAGCTCTTTTTTGAAGTGAAATACCATAGGGCGACCTGCAAAATATTGATCGTCAAATTCCAATTTTAAATCACTTTCAAAGAGCACAGAAGTATCCATTGCCGCATCTTTAAAGATCAATAGGAAGTACTGCTCGCCAGAGGTGTTGACGCCTTTGAAGGCATGATATAGCCGACAGGGAAGCGTAGCGTCGTCCAAGTGGAGTTGAAATTTTTCTTTGAAGGAAAAATCCATTTCATGGACCACCTGCAACCAGTTCATTTTATGCATACCCGCTTCATATATTTTCTGTAAACTCCCTCCTCTCTCTGCACTCTGAAGTTGCAATAAGAAATAATGATGTCCTTTCAATTCATCTATATTTTTGTTGAAGACAAAGGGTGCATCTTTATCGGGATCAAAGCCTTTCAGCGCTTGATAAGCAATGGGTAAATAGCGTAGATGGTACTTCAGCTCTCCATATCTCTGAGACTGAATCAGACCATTCCCTGGATGTTCTACATACGCTTTGTAGGCTGCAATGGTCACTGGCGGACGCTCCTTATGGCATGCCGGCAGCAGACTGATTACGATGACCATGAAAAGCAGCAATGGTTTAGTTTTCATTTTCATCAGCATATGTAAATTCTAAGTAGTGGTTTCTTTGATATTTATCTTTAATCATTAGGACATACTGCGCTCCTCTTTGTAGGTCCATTTTTTTTCTGACTGCCAAAGTCAGATAATTCATACCAGGAGAAAGCTCAAAAGAAGGCAGAGCATCTATTTTTTGGCTTTTATCATTCTTCAAATAAATCTGATAATCTAGCTTTTGATCATAGGCGCGATTGTCGTAAGCAAAGTAGATTTTATCAGTAAAGAAGTAGTTTCTTCCTTCTAGCTTTCGCTTAACGAGGCGATAGGATTCTTCCTTTGGAGGCGGCTCATCTGCGGCTTTCGGCGGCTGGATCGAAAAGGTCCAAACGTCCGTTCTACCAACTTCAATATGTTCCCAAAAAGCCGTTATCTGCCAAGCATACTGGATATTTTCCTGCAGTGGAATGGCCGTCGGCGGATAGGGAAATGACAGAGACCGCAAGTGCTGTTTATCAACCAGTGGAAGATTGCTGTTGATACCCAGCAAAGGATTTTGTCCTTCTTCCAAAGCAACCAATCGAAGATGATAGGTCAGTGCATTGCCGCGAAGTGGTATGGGTGGACGCCAACTGAGTACTGGAAATAAATCCTGTAGCTCTGCACGGTCAAATGGATAGATTAACTCTGGCAAACGAAATTCAATTGAAGCATTTTCTTGGCAAAAATTCCCCATTGTACGGCCACTGGCAGCATCCAAAAATCGGTAGCAATAAATGTATTGTCCATTCGGCAAGCCACCACTCTGCGCTAACCAGCGCGCCAGTTGGTTTTCCTCCAAGCGAATACCGCCCTCCCATTGAACTTGACGATGATTAACCGAAGCTCCTGCAGTCAACTCCATGGGTAAAGAACTAACCTGCAAAACGGCATTAGAGTAGTTGTCTTCCACCTGAATTTGAACAACACCTTTTATGGTTTCATTGGTTGTATTAATGAGTTGAAACTGAAGGAGTTGATCCAAATTGAAAAAGGGACTATTGACCGAAGTAGGTCTGATGACAACCTGTCCATTTGATGGCTGCACGTACCAACAAAAGGCTACGAATAAAAGGAAGTAATATCTGAAGGATTTCATTCTAAATTTATTTGAAATCATTAAAATTGTTGAATCCATTGAAGACGTCCCCAAAATCGGGTTTGTCTATCTTTCACCCTGGGAATCTGACAAGAAGCATCCAAGGTGATTTTGGCCTTTGTTCCAAGGCTTACGTCCAGTAGACTGGTCAGTCCGTAGTACCAATCCGTATCGAATGCATCTCGCAGTAGTTGCCCCCCGAGACTGGTTTTCCAGTATCTCTTTTCCCAGGCATAGCTCAACTGCGAAAAAAAAGAGTAATCAGCTGTTTGCTCGGCAAAATCATCACGATTAAAGCCCATCATGGTCATGAGCGATAAGGAATTGCCTTCACTGAATGCAAAGGAAGACTGCCAATAAAACTGCGTACTCGAATTGGTCCAACTCGTATCGACATATTGCAGATGGGTGTTGTAATTGGTCATGCCATATGACTGAATCAGCAGATGGCCTTTTACATAATGTTGTGTATTGACAAATAGGTTATAAAGCATATTGTCATTACTGACATTCGATTCTCCTACACCAAACTGTTGAAAGTAGTTGGGCGCAATTTGTGCGCTAACGGTCAGATTTTTCAGCAGTTGCCAATTCATGGAACCCATGAGTTGCACATCGGTTTGTGTACCGCCAAGGCTTGCCTTCCGATCAATGCTTCGCCCCACTTTGACTTCTGCCTCCAGCGCTATATTCCTCGTGGGCCGACCTTGTGCTTTCACCAGAAAGCCACTTCGATTGATTTGAATAAAAGGATTAGCAGCAGCAATAAAATCTGGACCAACGTAAAAGTATCCAAGGTCTACATCTAATTTATTGGCCAGTAAATGAACAGCAACAGAAGCCTCCCCTGCGACGTTTCGTCGACTGATTTGGTTGCCAACTGCCAAGTCAGGATTTCCCCAAATACTTCGGGAAAAACTCCACTCTGATCGGATGCTAAAAGATGGCAACAACCGACTTTCACCTGCCACTGCAAAGACGGCATTATTTTGTGGAGCCAATACAACCCCCTTATTGAATTGGCCGTCCTCTTTCAAACGAATCATAGAATAGTCGATCCAGGAACGATCATTGATGGCATAGCGAGCTTTAGCAAAAAGAAGCGATCCACCCCTTAGTTGATTGAATAAACGAGAACTCCAAACCGGTGAAAAATGTGTATTAAATATTTGACGACCTATTGCCACTTCCCCACTCCATCGATGGGCAGCAAAGGCATAATGGAAGCCATTGAAAGGTAAGTTTTTGGCGGTATACCAGGAGTTCGACAGAACAGATTGTCCCAAATTCAGTCGCTTGGATGCAGCAAGCAATTTTTGTACTGGACCAATTTTCTTATCCGATAAAATCTTTTCGCGCAAACGATCTGGATTACTCAATGCAGCCATCTGTAAATTGTATTGATTCATCTTAACCCGAATATTGCTTAGGCTGTCTCCGTAATAAGCATGTCGCTTTTTCCAACTTTCCCGATAAGCCGTCAATACCTGCGTGCTTGGGGAATAGACAGCAGCTACCGAATCTGTCTGAGATACCAATGCGACAAAACGAGGATTTGAAATAATCTTTTGATAAATCAAAAAATCTATCTCGTTGCGCACAGCTGCCATCTCGTCTTCTGAAAAAGGAGATTCAACTTCTAAATTTGGAGCAGACCTCAAATTTGGCGTATTCAGAGTTAGGATTTCAGAGGTCGTAAACGACGGAGCTTTCAAGTGGTATTGATTGACGTATCCCTCCAAAAACTGTTGGTGGTCAAAAGAAAAAGAAAAGCCCGACATTTTTTGCTGCCATTCAAAATCAGTCCAAACCATTCGGCCATTCAGTTGTACCGGAAGTCGACCAATCTGTACGCCTGTTTGCAGGGAAAGGCTATTGTAAAAAGAAGGATAAATGCTTTCCAGGGAATCCACACCAAGGGTATTTGAATAGAAAAAATCTGCTCTCAGTGAAGGGGTAAGTAGCCGAAGTTTAGGCTGCTCAATGGCCTGCTTCTTCGGCAAAACAAAAGCCTCCGCATAGCTGGGTATTACCTCATCGAGACGTATATCGTTCAATAGATTTTCTTGGACCAAATAATCCAGTAAAGCAGAATCCATCCTTTCACCCAGCAAGTCCTGGATAAGCTGCTGGTTTGCTTTATCCACACCAGCATCTGTAAGCTGGGCGCAGACTACTTTTCCACCCAAAAAAAGCAACAAAAAAGTCACTAACCTATATGTCGTTTTACAGCTTTTCACAATTGACTCTACAAGGATTTAAATTGCCTCAAACTCAAATTTGATTTCAACCTGACCAGCATCCAGAATGGTGTAGTTGGATATGAATTCCGCTTTCATTAGGTCTGTATCAAGAGAGACTGTATTCAATAAATCTTCCTGGGTCTGTACACTTCTCTTCAGCAACACCCTCAACTGTATCACTCTGCGCCAAGACAGCGGAGCGATACTTCCCGTCGTCTCATTATCCAGCCAAACGGTCTTTACATGGCCTTGGCTCAATTCCGCTGCCTCATCGTTGTAGTGTAATGCAAGGGATTGCTCCAAGTCTTCTATCGGATCAATTTCCAAAATATTCAACCAACTCGTATCGAGTTGTAAACCCATCTGATAAGCCTCTATTGGCTGCTGGCTGTTGATGGTAACTTGTAGCCAGTATTCTCCTTCGTCGAGAAGCGAAAGACGTCCCATGGAAAAAGTAGGTAACGGCGCCCGTTCTTGTGAATCGAAGGATTGGTCGACATCGTTTTCCGACTGGGCAGGATCAAATCTACCCGGACCACTGCCACCGCCGCCGCCAGTTCCACCGATACAATTATTGGCAATATCAATGGTTGCAGAACCATTCAAGTCACCAGCTTTAACCAACCAAAAGCCATAGTCTGCTACACCACAAGCGCTAATCGCGGGCGTATATTCCCATCGGTCCACCGTATCCCGCCAGTGTGTTGGAGCCATATAACCCAGCTGCGCTCCAAATAAATTTAGGGTCGCTTCAAAAGGATACAAGGCCCCCGGATCACCTAAATTGGGATAAGGGAACGTCCAAAAATTAGTCGTGAAAGTAGGATCAGGGTGCAAGCGCGTCGGGAAGTTCAAGATGTTGGGCAGCAGTCGCCAAGGGTTGTCAGGATACTTTTGAGAACTTGGGCCAACCACAAAAGAATTCAGATACACCAAATCCGCACTATCCAACTGGCCGTCAAATTGAAAATCACCTGCAACCCTCAACATGGGGCAATGGAGCGCCCGATCCTTGCGAATGTGGTTCCTTAGTATGTACAAGTCATCCACTGTCAACCCATTGTAGGCCGGATCGCCTCCCCCAGGTAAATAATCCTTCTTGCAAGGCTCCAAAGTAATGTGGGTCCCCACCGTCGGAGCCATCAGCTCGAATCGGCCATTTATATCCGTAATATCCTCATCTAAAAGTTGCTTGGTATCCCAATTGCGCAAGCTTATTTTCAAACCTGAAACAGGATCGCCAGTCGACTCTGTCGAGCAGTAGTAGCCTGGGTTTTGTGTTCCACCCCTGTAGACATATGCAATGATGGTCCCAGAAGAAACCGTTGCAGATTCCCCCTCCTTATGCATTGGCCTATCCAGCACAGCTCCCATTAGAAAAGTCAATACAACACCAATTGGTAAGACATAAAGTAGTCTGATCATTATCTCGGTATTTAAAATTTTTAAGGGCCGATCTCTTACAAATCAGCAAAAAGGAAAAGACAGAAATGCCATCAGCAAGAAGACTGAGTTAGCCACACCAGACTTCCATAAAAACCAACCAATTCAGTCAATTAAGCGCGTTACAAAAGTTTACTTTTAGCCTTTCCATCTTTTCTATATTTACCTATTTACTGCATATCTTTTTCATCTATTTGAGTGCAAATTCGTACTCAAATAGCAAAGGTTGTTGAATACCACATAAGCGGTATCAGCCGAAAACGCGAAGTGTATACGACAATGGTATTTCGTATATTACAATCCATTCCCTGCAGCTATACAACTACATGGCCATCCCAATATCAACCCAGAACTGCGATTCTAAGGCAGTCCACACAATCGATAAGAGGGTGCATCCGATAATCAGGCTAAAAAGTGACAGATTGTAAATAATTCACAATCGATACCTCTTAACCCAGTTATCATACCAAGCTGCTAGACAGATAAAAGCCTTAGCTTGAAAACTTCAGATCACTGAAATTTTCTCTCTGCTTTAAGTTGCAAAGTAGTACTATGAAGTACCTCCAAATACTTATGGAAGACTACATATTACACAAAGGAAAAGTCACACCTTATTTAAGTCTTTAGTCTAGATCATATCCAGATTTTATCATCTGGACTCTGGCTCCAAGTTCTGGAAAGATAGAAAATTTTAGTGCTGCTTAAGATAAGATTTTAGCTCTACAAATTTCTATTGTTGTTTTAAAGTAACACGCTTAAGTTTGATTCAAAGGTATTAAAAAATAATAATACAATCAAACAAATAAATTATTTTTTTGTTACAAAAATCAATGTATTTATGACGCAAAATAAAATTGAATCTTCTTCTTTTAGAAATGCTTATTCATTTACCTCCATACATGTACCATGCTGCTTTTGCATACTCCTTGAGAATCCTTTGATTTGAGGAAATGGTTCTCTTAATTCCCTCGTGGTCTTTTCAATAAAGTTACTTTAACTCTTTTCCTAGTTCTTGAGTATAACTCTAGAGGCGGAGAATTTATCGTAAAAGCTACCTTGTTTTGAGCTTTTCTTATTTTCAACTTGAGATTATTGATCCGGTTCGTGTATTCCCCGCTTTCTTAGTCTTTGCCCGTATTTGTAAATTGTACTCGTTCTTTTCTGTGATCCTAAAATGGAATTCCAATTTTTCAATATAGATAATCAACGTATTTTAAGACCTTACATCGCGAGTCAATTCTAATAAGCTAATTCATTTGAAATAATTGTAGTGCTATATGATGATACACTATTACGAATAATTCCAAGAATTATAACTAGATTTCAATTTACCTATATACTAAGTTCTGGCGCTATAAAATTGTACTTATTGGTTCTTTTTCCCAAGTGAGTAAGCATAAGAACACCTAGTCAAACAAGCTCATCAGCGAGCTCTTATCCAGGCTCTTCATAATGTTCTCGTCCGTTCGAATAATGTCTTGCGCCAACTTTTTCTTTTTGATCTGTAGCTGTAGAATCTTTTCTTCTATGGAATCTTTACAAATCAATTTGTAGGCAAATATTTGTTTGTCTTGACCGATTCGGTGGGTCCGGTCAATGGCTTGTGCCTCAACGGCGGGGTTCCACCAAGGGTCGATGATGTAGACATAGTCTGCCTTAACGAGGTTCAAACCCGTATTACCTGCTTTCAGGCTGATTAAAAATATTTTGATGTCTTTGTCATTCATAAACCGATCAACCTCTTTTTGACGCTTGGTGGTCGAACCATCAAGATAGGCGTATTTAATACCGCGTTCGTCCAGTGCTTTTCGAACGATACTGAGCAGGCTCACAAATTGCGAAAATACCAGCGCATTGTGCTGATCCAGTTCCTCTGTCAGATTTTGTAAGAGGATATCAATTTTCACCGATTGGGCATTGGACCCCTTGAATGAACTGTTCAACAGCAAAGGAGAATTACACATCTGACGAAGTCGCAACAAGCCATCCAATATTTTAAACTTAGACTTGGCAAAGCCTTTTTCTTCCACCTCCTCCTCGATGTCTTCTTTTACTTTTCGCTTAAGATTTTCGTACAGTTTGCGCTGTGCAGGTCCCATCTCACAATAAATAATGGTCTCCGTCTTTTTGGGTAAGTCACTGGCTACTTGCTCTTTTGTTCGACGCAGTACAAAGGGGTGAATGAGCTTTCGAAGTAAGTTGGCTGCCTCCGTATTTCCCTGATTATCGATGGGAATAGCAAAGTTGTTTTTAAAGTGGGTTTTGGTTCCCAACAGTCCGGGAGACGAAAAGCTCAGCTGGGCATACAAGTCGAAGGTGTTGTTTTCGATTGGCGTACCCGTCATCGTAATTTTATTTCTCGACTGTAAAAGCCGCATGGCCTTGTATCGTTTCGATTCTGGATTTTTAATCGCCTGTGATTCATCTAAAATAATGTAGTTGAAATGGAAGTCCTTCAACATCTGAATGTCACTGGCAGCCGTATCATAGGTGGTAATGATCACATTGCAAGGAAACAGTGCTTCCAACGCTTTTGATCGACCCGGGCCGTGGTGGATGATGTATGTTAAGGTAGGGCAAAATTTATCGATCTCTGCTCCCCAATTAAAAAGAAGGCTTCTTGGAACAACCACTAGGGATGGTGCCTCATCTATTTGATCTGCCAGCAAGGCAATGACCTGCAGCGTTTTACCGAGTCCCATATCATCGGCCAGAATGCCTCCAAAGCCAGATTCATCCAAAAATTTCAACCAAGCAAAACCATGCTCTTGATAAGGGCGCAAGTCCGCCTGAATAATATCGGGAATTTGATGTTTTTTGTCGGTACTGTAATTGGCCAGGCGCTCTTTTTTCTGCCGCAACTCCTCCAAAATCTTTTGGTCGTCCAATTTGTCAAAGAGGTCTTCGATCACATTGAATCGATACTTCGAAATCCGAAGCTCCCCATTTTCGAGATCGGCCACCGCGACAATCTTCCGAGCCTGCTCCAACCACTCTTCCGGCAAAACGCCCAGGCTGCCATCCTTCAAAGTAACAAACGATTCGTTGTTGCGCAATGCGCGAATCCAATCTGCCGTCTTTACCTTTTCTTTACCAAAGGAAACTTCCATAGACACCTCAAACCAGTCGATGCCCGATTTGACATAAGAGGAGGTCTGTGGCCGAAGTTTACTGTATTTGAATTTGGTCAGATTTTTCTGCCCCAGCAATTCTATGCCAGCCGCTTCGCAAGCATCGTTGAAATGTAAGAACCAATAGTTGTTCATCATCGCCCGAATGTCCAAAAAGATAAAGCCATCCATCTGCACGGTCTCTTCAAAATCCGGATGAGAACTCTTTAGGAAATTAATCAAAAAGTGCCGATCCGATTCGTCGGGGCGATATATCTTATCATCAATGTGGTAGCTGTCTTCATCAAAGGCATTGAAGCTGTATTCCCCATCGGGCGTACTCAGCCGGGGTTCAAAGACAATGAACTCTCCCACCTCTCGGAGTAGTATTTGATAGCGCAGCTCCGTGACCGTTTCCTCTTCCATGATCAAGCCTTCCTCTACATCGACCTTGAAGTATTTCCTAAAACCAGCTACCAGGCGCGTGAAGTCTTCTTTGGTGGTAAAGGGCAGCACAATCGAATCTGCATTAGGAAAAAGTCTCATGAAAGACTCAAACTGCGAATGAGGATATAGATGCGCACGCTCCGTCGTGGCACAAAACACGGGATTGGTATACCGCACCTTATTGTAATTAAATGGATCTCGTCCCGCCATCACTTTGCGGGTGATGTGGACCAAACCATCCTTGCGCTCGATGGAAAAGCTGCAACTCAGCATCCGAGAATCAAATTTCACCAGATGCAATTCGGAAGCTCTCAACTTTGGCAAGCCAAAGCGAAATTCTTCCATGGTCACATATTGATAAACCTCGTTCAGCCCCTCGATGTTATCCGCTATCATCGTCCGGAGGTTGTCGTGCTTCTTAAGGGTGTCAAGCTCCTGACAGGCGTTTAGAAATTGATTGGCAAGCTCTTTTTGGGATTTGGGGAAATTATCGGGTGTTTCCAATATCTCCCGATTGGTACTGTGTAAGCCCTCTTTGGTTTTCATGCTGTTGCCCTCCATGAAACACAGTAAGACATCTCCGTGATCCTGGTAATTCTTTGCCCATAAATAGGCAACTTTCTGCCGGCGTCCTTCACTTAGGCTTTGCTCTATCTTGGTCAGTCGCTCTTCTCGCAAGAGCTGCTCCATATCAAAAATTCGATGCACCCTATTGATCCAATCGCTGCTATATATATTGTCCTTGATGGGATGAGCAATGATGCCGCTGTCCACAAGCTGTATTTCAAAATACTTGTGGAATGCTTCTCGGTCGACCTGTAGACTCTTTGCTGCATCGTCTAATATCATCGACAGCTTGAATTCAGGATGGAAAAACCCTGCCTCTTCCAATGGTCCTCGGACGGCCTGAAATATCTTTTGTTGGTGTTCACACAAGACAGGTGTGTTCTTGTTGCAGGTAAGACATTTGATGAATATCCCGTCATCGTCTTTGCGCAAACGCATTTTTAGTTCCCGATACCGATTGCGATACCGATTCTCGTATTCTGAATAGGTGACAATCTCAAATTCCGTTTCAGAAATCAACTTGCCTCTAAAGGATTCATTCCACTCTAAAAAAGACCGATGGCGTGGACCCGACTTCTCGATGATCATGGCAGGCGTAAATTCTTCCAAAGGCAATCTTCGATACTCCCCCGCCCTTTTTCCATCCAATCTGAAAAGGCCGAATCTTTTGCCCCTGTCATTCGATCGCCAATCTGCTTCAATAACCTCCACCTTCTTTCGCCGTCCCCTGCGCTTTGTAGGCTGAGTTTTCATCAGAAGCTGGTACAAAACGGCAGCCTGGTGGTTGCAGAAGTCCTCTTTTGGACAATCGCAGGTAGGCTCTAACCAAATCGAATCAGCATCGTTGACAACCTCCCAACTCACCTCAAAAAAGTCGCCATGAGGCCCTTTAACTTCTGCCAATACGTGGGTATCGCTGTGCTCTATTATCTCTACCATCCCTCCCCTGAAATACTGCAACCCACTCATGCGAATAACATGGGTGAAATTGTCATCAAGCGCAATGGTAACAAGTTCTTTATCAATCATAAAAGCTGGAATGGTTACGGATAGGCAATCTACCTCCAAAATTTTTGCAAAGATACCAAAAGAGTCCCATGGTTCTCAGACCACAAAAGGATAATATAATTATTAATTCAACAATAAAAGTACGTAAAGCTATGATGACACTTATGCACAGACGATCGTTTCAGAAAGCCATCCGATTGGGTCGATTTTACTGTGTTTACGCACTGCTTACCTAGGCGAGTTTCCCACAAAAGGAAGTTCCTCCACCTAAGCTACTGCTCACTTTCTTTCTTCCGAATAGCTGATTTGGGCCGAAAAACCTTTATGACCGCTTCATTGGCTTCCAGATAAGGCCCCTCAATCAAATCAATGCAATATGGAATCGCTGGAAAAACAGCATCCAGGCATTCGCGAATCGCTTTTGGCTTACCGGGCAAATTGACAATCAGGGTATGGTTCCGAATGCCAGCAGTTTGTCTGGAAAGGATGGCAGTTGGAACATATTGCAGGCTCACACGCCGCATTTGCTCCCCAAATCCCGGCATCATTTTTTGACAAACCTGCTCTGTCGCCTCTGGAGTCACATCTCGGACAGCAGGCCCCGTACCTCCTGTCGTAATAATCAAGCAGCAACCGTCTTTATCTGCCATTTCTATCATCTTTGCCGCAATCTGATCTTGCTCGTCGGGAATGACAGCATATGCATATGTCCAATCACTGACCAAATATTCTCCTAGAGTGGCTACTACTGCTTTTCCAGGAATATCCTCGTAAATCCCTTTGGAGGCTCGATCAGATACATTTATAATTCCAACTTTTGCTATTGCCATTTATTTCTTTTTTTACCAAATCAAAAATAACGAAAAACGCCACTCTTTTTCGAGCAAACTGCCCTCTGGCATTGGCATCGATACCTTTGTTTCACCTAACTTAAACGAATGAAACGAGTCTTCGGCCGACTTAGTCTTGTCAGAAATGAATCACAATTTGAATAATAGACTTGATTTCCAGTGATAATCAACGATTTATGCTTAGTTTGAAATTCCATAGACCGGCACAGATTCCTAAAATCGTATTTTTCAATTTATAGCACTTTAGTCGATTGGTATTTACTAATACCCTATATCTTTTCATTCCTCCAATAGCATGTTCAACATAAATTCTTTGTTTACTTACAAATCTATTCCACTGTTTTTGAGCTTTAGTCAAATCTGGAGGATTGGGATTATTTTTTGATTTTCGCTGTTTTTTAAATCCAATTAATACTTCTTTTGAATCATACAACTTTTTAAAACCTATGAAACCTAAATCCAGAATGACTTTGAATTTTTTAAACCATCCAAGTCCTGGTTCGAATTCTGAGGTAAATATTCCAAAGTCATGACAGCTTCCTATATACAAGTAACTTACATAATAAATCCATCGATCCTTATTGGATAAAACCATAGCTGCATTTGTATGAGCGCTCTTTTTACCACTGTACATATCCTTCTGATTATCAGCATTTTTAGGACGATTTGTCCTATTTTCAACTCCGTCAAATATTATTTCTTTTTCCCCAGATAAATCCGTTTCAAAATCTTCAACATTTTCATACAACCGTCTAGGATAGACTTTTTTTTCTCAATGTCTGTTCCAGCATTGGTAAGAACCTTTTGAAATTATTATGTGCTGTTGAACCATCCATTCCAAATACAGCTCCCAAACTATCAAAAGTCATATCATTTTTGAGTTGGAATAATATAAAATATAAACATTTATCCAAGCTATCGAATTTTGGAGGCTCTGTTACATTTTCTTCAATATATTCCTTATAACTTTGCCCAAATTCTTCTTTGTAGTTCTTACTGAAATATTTATATAACTCTTCAAATTCCGGCTTACTGTAGCCTGTAGTAGCCTTGAATTGGCGAGTACTTTTTATCTGGGTATAATCCATTAGCTAATTTTTAACACAATATACTGATTTTCAGAGTCCAACAAGTCTAAT
>JBCCSZ010000110.1:0-22095 GCA_039199225.1 Bacteroidota bacterium | reverse complement strand
TTCATCTCTTGCCACATTCATCAAAGCATTTTCTACTTCCTTACCAATCACATGCTCGCCAAAGGCGGAAATAAAGTGCTTGATCCGCCCAGTTACCAAAAGCCGATAAGGTTTGGTAGAGGTAAATTGTACCGTATCGCCAATGTTGTATCCCCAGAGCCCTGCATTGGTATTCAAGATAATGGCATAGTTCACCCCAGTCTCGACCTCGGCCAAGGATAAGCGGGTCGGGTTGTCTTCAAAAATCTCCTCTGCTGGCACAAACTCAAAGAAAATACCGGAAGCTACGTTTAGCAGCAAACTAGGATCATCCAAGTGATCCTGAAAGGCGATAAAGCCCTCGGAGGCCGGATAAGTCTCGACACTATCGATGCGCTCTCCGACCAATTGCTCTAGGGCATCGCGATAAGGCTCATAATTGACGCCACCATAGACAAAGACACTTAGGTTCGGGAACAACTCCTTGATGGTGCGCTTGCCACTTCGATCCAATAGACGTTCGTAATACATCTGCACCCAGGGTGGGATGCCGCTAATCAGGCGCATATCTTTTCGGAGCGTTTCATCCACAATGCGTTCCAGCTTTCGCTCCCATTCCTTGATGCAATTGGTACGGTAGCTGGGCAATTGGTTCGTTCTGAGCCAAGAAGGAACTTGGTGATTGACAATACCAGATAGGCGGCCTGTTGGAATACCACTAACCTTATCCATTTTCGGAGAGCCAGAGAGAAAGATCATTTTACCATCCAGAAAATCTCCATTCCCACTTTTATAAAAGTAGTTGAAAAGTGCATTGCGAGCGGTTCCAAAGTGATTGGGCAGGCTATCCTTGGTCAGAGGAATGTATTTGACGCCGGAGGTCGTACCAGAAGTTTTAGCAAAATAGCTTGGATGACCCTTCCAAAGAACATCGGCCTCACCAGCCAAAATGCGATCTACGTAAGGTCTAAGCCCCTCGTAGTCTCTGATGGGAACACGTTCTTTAAAATGCTCATAATCCTGAATACTATCAAATGCGTGATCCTTCCCAAAGGCAGTACGCCTACCGGTTTTGAGCAGCGATTTGAATACTTTCTCCTGCTCTTCGATGGCATTGGCAGACCAATTCCGAATATTTTTAGCTACCTTTTTTGCAAAAGGCTTAATCATCTTAGATTTAAATCCCATAGTATTAAGCATTCTATTAAGTCCAGCTATTCAGGCTTACGTGCTTGGACGGGCAAATTTCTAGTGGGACAACTGAATTGCCTATCATTAGTGGTGAGTAAGTAACGGAAAAACAACTTATTGATGATACCGTCAGAATAACTTAATTGCTAAAATAAAGAAATTACTGCATCGGCGATAATTTCAGAACCACAAAACAATTTAAAAAAATTACAATATCAAGATGGTATTTTTTATTCCTTTGTAAGTACCTATTCCACAGTTAAATATACGTAACAAATAAAAAAATGTGAATTTTTTTTGTGGAATTTCGGGGGGTGCCGTGTCCTATTATAGTCAATAATCTAAAAATTTCGAACCGCGGACCGAAATATGGCATTGACAAAAGTCCTCCTTTGGGCATCTTGCCCAGGTTTGGGTTGGCGGAGCTGTACTTAAAAACGGCTCCAAAAAGGGGTGAGCTGATTGGGCTTGCCTAGAGGGCGGGTCCCACCCTCAAGCCCCTAATTATGCCCAAAAGGAATAAATACTGTAATGCTCAATGAATGAAAGTTCTCCCTGTAAACGCTTGCTCAACAGATTCGGACGTATAAACCCCTACCCCTTCACAACAACAAAATATCCCGAACCTCCTTCCGGAAATTCGGGATGCCGCCTAAACAAGCAACGTTTCCAATCTGCCACTAATCAATCCGTAAATCCTCTACGCTGATTCCAGGGTATTTTGAACTATCAAATACAAAGTAGTCATCTGCATAAGACTTATTCGGTGTCAACTGATCGATTTTCAAAGTGTAGCGAGAGCCATCTCTAGCAAAAACCTTCAAGTGATCCACTTGCTGACTTTTCTTCTCCAAGGTCAGGCGCATCTTCGTATAATCAGAGTCTTTATCAATGGGCTTGAACTCAATCTCCTGAACCGCTTTCCCCTTGATGAAAGTCTCATTCGTCAGCGCATAGATGAATTGATTGCTTTCGTATATCTTAAGCAGGTCCTTGGGAGAAATCATTTCCAAGTCTTCTTGCTCTTCCAAATCATTGATTTGTACCTCATTTTGCCTTTTCAGGTGGAGCCACAAGTATTTTCCATCGCAGATGACTGCCTGCTCCCCCATATCTAGCCAGTACTTCTCCCCTTTTTGAACAATCATCCCCTTTTGAATTTCAGGAGGCGATTCTGGTAGCTCTATGGTCAACGTAAAACGAGCCTCCATTGTCTTGTAGGAATCGTACTTGGCCTTAATGCTGTTGAGGATTTTGGTAGCACGCGGGTCGGAAGCTTCTTCGATGCCCACGGGAGCATTCTGAGCTGTGGCAACACCTACAGCAGCTAAAAATGCAATGCAAAAAATAAGTTGTTTCATCTATTCGTCTGCTTTTCTTTCAAAACGCCATAGTGGCGATCAATATTGATTTTAAAACAAAGGTAAGCCGTTAAAGTTGTTTTAAACAAGCAGCGGTGGGTTAAAGAGTTGTTAAGTAAGTACTTGAACTGCTGGCAAGCAATATTTAGCCGTCAAATGCCTCCATTAAAACAAAAAAACCTAACGAATCTTTGATCCGCTAGGTTAGTTTTTCCTTGTGAAAACCGCTCACAAGGTTGCCTCCTATTTCCTAGTTTTGATACCTTCCAAATACCGTTCCAATTCTACTTCATCGTATACCAAAACTTCTCTGGCCTTGCTTCCTTCGCTCGGACCAACGATGCCCAAAGCCTCCAATTGGTCCATAATTCGGCCAGCCCGATTGTATCCCAGCTTCAAACGACGCTGGATCATGGAGGTAGAACCGTGCTGGTTTTGCACCACTAAGCGAGCCGCATCCTGAAACATATCATCCAGGTCAGCTGTATTGACCGCACCGGGCTGGTGGCTGTCTTCGTCGCCATGGAATTCAGGCAATAGGAAAGGGGTAGGATAACCCTGTTGATTGGATATAAAGTCTATAACTTTTTCTACTTCTGGTGTATCGACAAAAGCACACTGTAAGCGAATGAGATCGCTACCAAATGCCAGCAGCATATCTCCGCGCCCAATGAGTTGGTCGGCTCCTCCCGTATCTAAAATGGTCCGGGAGTCCACCTTGGCTGTCACCCGATAGGCAATCCGGGCGGGGAAGTTGGCCTTGATGACACCAGTGATGATATTGACCGACGGACGTTGGGTCGCAATGATCAGGTGGATACCCACTGCCCGCGAAAGCTGCGCCAAACGTCCAATGGGCAATTCGATCTCTTTGCCAGCTGTCATAATCAAATCGGCAAACTCATCGATCACCAATACGATAAATGGCATAAATTTATGCCCGTTGTTGGGATTGAGCCGACGAGCGACAAACTTCTTATTGTATTCTGTGATGTTACGCGCCTGGGCTTTTTTCAGCAAGTTGTAGCGAGTATCCATCTCGATCAACAAGGAGTTCAAGGTATTGATCACCTTTGCCGTATCGGTGATAATGGCTTCATCTGCATCGGGCAGACAGGCCAGGAAGTGATTTTCCAGCTTGCTGTAGGGGAACAATTCGACCTTCTTGGGGTCAATCAACACAAGCTTTATCTGAGAAGGGTGTTTTTTGTACAACAGCGACATCAACAAAACGTTGATACCAACCGACTTACCTTGTCCGGTAGCACCCGCGATCAATAAGTGGGGCATTTTAGCCAAGTCAGCCACAAATACTTCATTGGAAATGGTCTTACCCAAAGCAATGGGTAGATTCATTTTGGCTCGCTTGAACTTTTCGGACATTAAGACTTCCTTCAGCGAAACAATCTGCTTGTTCTTATTCGGCACCTCAATACCGATGGTTCCCTTACCTGGTATCGGTGCAATAATCCGAATACCCAGGGCAGCCAAGCTCAAGGCAATATCGTCCTCGAGATTTTTGATCTTGGAAATCCGCACACCAGGGGCCGGCACGATTTCGTAGAGCGTAACGGTCGGTCCGATGGTCGCTTTGATCTTTGTAATCTCAATTTTATAGTTGAGCAATGTCTCGATGATCTGGTCCTTGTTTTGTTCCAACTCTGCCCGGTCGATCTCGACTTTGTGCTCATCGTAATTTTCCAGCAATTGTAAAACCGGATGCTCATAAGAGGAAAGCTCTAAAGTTGGATCGTATGGCTCACCGTGATTGACATTGTCTTCCTCTATGACCATCCCATCTTTGTTCAATGGGTTGCGCTTTGTCGTTTCCAAGTCTGGCATCGGAGGGGCAACAGGCTGCTCTTCAATTTCCAGGGTTGCATCTCCCTTCTTCAACGCCTGTGGCTTTTCGCGTTTCCCTCGCTCGGACAACTCGAAAGACAACTGAGAACCACCCTGAACCATGTCTTTTTCTGCGGGTGGTGAGTCAGAATCTATGGCATCAGCAGGTTGGTCGGTGCTGGCTTCGCCTTTTACTATGGCAGGGTTTGGGTTGGAAGAAGTAGCCGGCCGATTGGCAGTCTTTGTTTTCAAGCCAGGACGAAGTGTTTTCAGCGGTTCGGTGGCCGGGCGGTTGCTCTGTCTCTGTTTCTTCCAGAACCTACCACTGACTAGGTCTTCAAAGCCAGTCTTTATATTGTATTGAATGCTTCGCAGCGACATCTCATTAAAGTTCGGATTGAAAGTCCATATTAAGACGGCAGCTACCACGAAAATCAATAAAACGATCATGCCGAAGACGCCTACAAAATTGGTGAGCCAGGTGCTGATTCGGTCGCCAAAGGCCCCACCCCAAGGAAATTCAGAGGTGCGGAACATAAATTCGAGCAGGACAGACAAAAACAACAGCATCCAAAAAGAGGACCATACCAAACTTAAGTTGGTGCGCAATGGGATGTTCTTTACCAGCCGCAGGCCAATTACAAAGAGCAAAAACACAAAAATATAGGAGGGGATTCCAAAACCCCAAAAGAAGAACATATTGGAGATGATCGCTCCAAGCCGGCCAAGACTATTGGCCATCTCCAAGTCGCCTTGCACAAGCAAGCCCCAGGAAAAGCGCAAAACGCTGTCCTGATCTTCCTT
This sequence comes from Bacteroidota bacterium, assembly GCA_039199225.1. GTDB lineage: Bacteria > Bacteroidota > Bacteroidia > Chitinophagales > Saprospiraceae > JBCCSZ01. Next base: position 16,918 of record JBCCSZ010000110.1, on the reverse strand, counting down.
CCAAGTAAATAAGTAAGAGGTAAATGCGATGAAGAGGTAAATACTCAGAAACATGCAGAGGATGCCCATAAGTTTGGGTACCCGTTCGTCCTGTCTGCCTAGTCTGAGTACCAACTGACCCAGCCCTCCTTTCTTCTTTCTTTTAGCAGCCATGATTCCGTTTTCGTATAGTGTTTCTTGTAGAAGTTGTCTAAAAATGTGTCTATATGCCTGCAACTTTACACATAATTGTTGAACAACTTCGCAGTGTTGAAAACTTTAAAGTGTACAAACTTAGACATTTAACTCGGGAATCCCGAAAAATAGATCGATCAGTTTGGTAGGACTTATCTATTCCTACGGGATTTTCAGGGCTTTGTTATGGTCTATTTTACAAAAAGATTTTAGTCCTCCAAAGCACTCAGTTTGTCTTTAGAAGGGGGATTCACTACCTTTGCACCCCAGAAAAAAAGCTCAAGCCGCCTCTTCAAAATGAATATCTCAATAGAACTCAGCCTATATCCGCTCAAGGAGTCTTACGAAACGCCCATACTGGATTTCATAGAACGCCTGCAGGCTTACCCAGAGATTCGCGTACGTCCAAATGTTATGAGTACACAAGTATTTGGTTCCTATGACGATGTCATGCGAATCGTCACCCTGGAGATGAAAAAAACATTCGATCAGCCGGACACTTTTGTCATGGTCTTCAAAGCTGTAAATGCTCAACTAGATGAAATTTAGCCCCCAAGAAATAGATCGTTTCCGCGCAGAAACACCCGGTACTGCTCAACGCAACCATCTCAACAACGCAGGTGCTGCACTGCCTCCCAACTGTGTGACCGATGCCGTCATCGAATACTTGCAAACCGAGGCAGTGGTCGGCGGCTACGAACTCAAGGCACAAAGGGCTACCGCCATAGAGGGATTTTACGAGGCTACCGCTGACTTACTCCACACCAAAGCCAGAAACATTGCCTACACCAGCAGTGCCACCGACTCCTTCGCCCGCGTACTCGGTAGCATTCCTTTCCAAAAGGGGGATGTCATCATCACCACCGACGACGACTATGTTTCCAATCAATTGGCCTTTCTATCACTCCAAAATCGCTTTGGTATTCGCTTATTGCGATGCCCCGTCCTGCCCAGCGGAGGCTTCGACCCAGAAGCCATGACGCAAATGATCCTTAAGGAACGCCCCAAGCTGGTGGCCATCACGCACGTACCCACCAATTCTGGCTTAATACAGGATGTGGAGAGCATAGGTGCTGTTTGCCGTCAAGAGGGAATTTGGTACTTGGTCGACGCTTGCCAATCGGTCGGTCAAATGGATGTGGATGTCAACAAGATCGGCTGTGATTTCTTATCGGCGACCGGACGCAAGTTCCTCCGCGGCCCCAGAGGCACGGGTTTTCTCTATGCATCAGACAGAGCCCTCAACAGCAAGCTGGAACCACTCTTTTTCGATCTTCGGGGCGCTACCTGGGAGGCACAAGATGCATATACCGTTGCAGAAAGCGCCAAAAAATATGAGTATTGGGAGCTGCCCTACGCCCTGCTGATCGGCTTCTCAGAAGCCCTTCAGTACATCTCTCGAATTGGCATCAATCGAATCCACCAGCGCGTGCAAATGCTGCACGAATATACCCGAAGCAAACTGCTGGAAGTTCCAAACCTTCGGATGATGGACCGAGGAAGCCAACTCTGTAGCATTGTTACCTGCCACATCGACGGCCAAAAACCCGAACACATTCAAAAGTTCTTATTCCAAAACGGAATCAACACCTCTTACACCAATATCGGTAGTGCCATCATCGATTTTGAACGCAAACAAATAGACTGGGTGCTGCGCATCTCTCCACATTATTATAATACGGTGACTGAAATCGATCAATGTGTTGAAGTTCTGAAGCAATTGTAACAAGTTCGGCCACCCGCTGTAATGCAACAGGAGCTAAATTGACAAAACCTCTTATTTTCATTATCATTGTCTTCTGAATAAATCCATTTTTTATTTCTCGGACTTCTATTCCATGTCTGAACCAACCCCATACGACTTTTTAAGCAGGCTCAAAGCAGACGATCGCAAGGCCCTGCAGAAGTTGTTTCACCAACACTATAATATGGTATGCCAGGCGGTCTATCGGATGGTACCCGACCGAGCGCAGGCAGAGGACATCGGCCAGGAAGTGTTCATCAAGCTGTGGGAGAAACGCCACCAATTGAATATACAGTCGTCCATCGGGGCGTATCTAAGGCGCATGGCCGTCAACGAAGGCATCAGTTATCTCCGCAAGCAGAAACGCTACGAATCCGAGGAGTTAAACCCCAGTATCCACGGCGGCAAAGACAATAGCCTTGAGACCGTCATGGCGGGCAAAGAACTGCAGCAGCGCATCCACCAGGCGGTCAGCAGCCTTCCTCCCAAGTGTCGGATGGTTTTCCAACTGAGTCGGCAAGAAGAACTTTCCTACCGGGAAATTGCCGAAAAACTGGGCATTTCCATCAAAACGGTCGAAAATCAAATGGGAAAGGCGCTCAAAACCTTGCGCCAGCTGTTGAAAGATGATCTGCATTGTGGTGGGATACTGTTGTTTTGGTTATTTCAGTGACTTTGTTTTTTGCAAAAACCAACAGCTGGAGATTTTTTTTGCAAAAAAATTATTTTCTCATAGGGGTACAACCCAAATCTCTGCGTCAGAGAGGCAGAACCGGCATTCATGGAGAACTTTGACAAATATTATGACTTAATGGGCCGGCACTTAACCGGTGAACTTTCGGATGCCGATAGGAAAGACCTAGACGCATGGCTGGAAGCTGATGCCGAAAACCAAAAGGTCTTTGAAGAAATTACTGGAGTATGGAAGATGACAGAGGAACAGGATTCTGAAATACCCTTCCAAGCCACTGAAGCCTGGGGAAGTGTCGAGCAAAAATTAGGATGGGACGAGCAAGAGGATGCTGACGAGACCCCTGTCCGACAACTGTCTCCCAACCGATGGTGGATAGGCATTGCCGCCGCTGCTGCCATCGTATTACTGATCGGATACAATTGGCTCTATCAAAACGGTAGTACGCCTGCCCAACAGTTGGTTTTTGAGACCAAGGCTACCGAAACCCGCGAATTGGTCCTACCCGACGGCAGCCGGGTGTGGCTAAACGAAAACAGCCGCCTCAGCTACGCTGCCTCCTTCGAGGAACGCAGCATTCAAATGGAGGGCGAAGCTTTTTTCGATGTGACCAGAATGGAAGACCGCCCCTTTCAAATTGTTAGCGGCGAAGCCCGAACCAAAGTACTTGGAACTTCTTTCAACATTCGGGCTTACCCGACTGAAAATAAAATCGAGTTGACAGTAGAAACGGGAAAAGTTTCTTTCGGGAAGAATGAAGAAAAGTCTCAGCCTATCTTCATACCAGCTGGCGAGTCCGCTGTCTTAGTAAAGAAAGAAGAAAAGGTCGAAAAAGTCGAGACTAAAATCTCGAACGCGACTTCCTGGAAAAACCAAAAGCTGGACTTTGACAATACATCAATGGAGGAGGTCATTCAATCTTTGGAACGCTACTTCAACATCGACATCGAGGTCGCCAATCGGAAAATACTCAACTGTCGAGCCAGAGGCTCTTACAATAATCCTTCGTTGGATAATATGTTCGAAGTACTGAAATTCATGCTCTACATCGATGTGCAGGAGCAAGGAGACCAGTACATTCTCAGCGGAGAAGGTTGCTGAACCAAAACTTAACTAGTTTACAAAAGATGAATCGCCCTCATTTCCTAATAGCTGTGCTATTTGTCTTGCCGATCTTTTTGTCGGCCCAGCAAGTTGATATCAATCAAGTCGTAACCCTTAAGTACCGAAACAAACCTTTGGGAGATGTGCTGGATGATATTAGCCGCTCTTACAATGTGCAATTTTCATACAGCCCGGATTTGATTCCAATTGCTCAGAAAGTCAGCATCCGCGTACGCAAAAAACCACTGGGGAAAGCCCTGGATCAATTATTTATCGAAACCAAAGTCATATACGCTGTTATCGGTGACCAACTGGTGCTGAGAACAGACCCCTCCAAACAAACAAAACCAAGCGACCTGGGCTCTAATGTGCCTTCGAAGCGCAAAAAAAAGGACGAGCCAAAAGAGGCTGAACCTCAAATTGTCCAGAGAGAAAAGGATGTTCCACAATACGGATGGGAAACGCCTGTCCTAGAAGATGAGGAAACGCCCTACATTGAAACACCCGTCAAACCAAAACTGGCTCGACGAACTGGCGGTAAACGGACCTTCGGTCAAATTACGTTGGCTTCCTTCATCGGAACCAATTATCCAGAGAGCAGCGAAGTGACCAACCAGCTTTCGGTAAATATTCTCTGGGGCCACAACGGTGGTCTCAACGGCTTTGAAATAGGAGGATTGGTCAACACCATCACCAACAATGTCAACGGTTTTCAAGTCGCAGGACTGGCCAATCGAGTCGGTGGCAATGTCTACGGTACTCAACTAGCAGGCATTTTCAATCGAAACGATGGCTACACAGGCGGCTTCCAACTGGCTGGCATCTACAACGAAACTGGCACCCGATCAACCGCCGTGCAGGTATCCGGTCTACTGAATATTGCCAACGGAGACATCACCGGCCTACAAGGAACAGTAGGTGGCAACATCGTCTATGGCGATGCAACAGCCCTGCAGATTGGTGGCTTGTTCAACTACAATAAAGGGGATGCCAAAATGCAGATGGCCCCGGTTTTCAACATCGCCAATGATGTGCAAACCGGCCAGGCGAGCCTCCTCTTCAACAGGGCCAAGCAGGTGGAAGGCTTTCAACTCGGCATTGTCAACATTTGCGACTCAATCGTAGGTGCGCCCATCGGCTTAATCAGCCTGGTCAAAAACGGCTACAACCGAATCGAGTTATCAGGCGGTGATGTATTCCACGTCGGACTGGGCATCAAATTGGGGGCAAAGCCCTTTTACAACATCGTTCAGTTTGGCCTCAATTGGACCGAGCCACTCGACACCCGCGTTTCTTCAGAGCGCATGAGCTGGGGGCTTGGCTACGGCTTCGGAACGGCGAAGCCTCTGGGAAAGGCTAAAAAGCATCTGTGGAACCTGGAGTTGGTCGGCTTTCACATCAACGAAGGAGAAGGGTGGACAAAGAAACTCAACTTACTTGGCCAGCTCCGCTTGACATTTGACTTTTACCTCGGCAAACGAACCAGCATCTTTTTCGGCCCTAGCCTGAATACGATGTTCTCTCGGGTTCAAACCGGCGATCCGGAAACGCCGACGGTTGGCTCTCGCATACCGCATTGGACAATTGTCAATTCGGTCAGCAATTTTGAAGACCCATCAGACTCTAGCAACATCCTTACAAGCTACACGATGTGGCCAGGGTTCCGGGCAGGCATTCGTTTTTGAGACCCAAAAAACAAGGATTCAAACGACACTGTAAAGAATAATCAATCAACGCTAAAACGATAAAAATGGGACTGACTCCACAATCGGTCAGCAGCCATACCTATGCTCAAAATAAAACGAAAAACGCACACTTGATTCAAATGGCAATTTACCAAGCCAGTTACTTAATACTATAAAAGACATTAAATCAACGAAAATGAAAAATCTTATTTTTTTAGTACTCAGTCTAATGCTCTTGACAACACTGAATGCCCAACAAACCGAGACCCTCTTCAACCGCGCTCGCGTCATTGGGGCCTTTGGTGCGCCGATCGTAGAATTTGGCATCGGCGACGGCAGCAAAATCGGCGGTTCCGTCGGAGGAGGTGGTGCCTTGATTATCGATAATTTTTTCATCGGTGGCTATGGAATGGGCAGCTCCGACATCGATGATCTTTTCAATGACGATGAATTCGAACTCAGCCTAGGGCATGGCGGCTTCTGGGTCGGATTTACAACGCCCTCGCATAAATTAATCCATCTCTATTCCAGCCTTAAAGTCGGCTGGGGTGCCATCAACATCCGATACAGCAATGACGACTTTGAGGCTTCCGATGGAGTCTTTGTCGTAACACCGGACCTGGGGCTGGAGGTTAACATCTTCCGCTGGTTCCGAGTAGGTACCACGATTGGCTATCGCTTTGTGGATGGCATTTCCAGCACAGATGTCAACAAAGACGATTTCCGAGGGCTCATCGGCGGCATCACTTTTCGGATCGGAGGCTTCGGTAGTTGGCACCGCCACTCGAATAAATGGCGCGAAAACTAATCAGCTCAATACCAAAACCAGCTTTAAACAAGACTTCTTAAAATTCTTTCACAAAAAAGATCGAAAATGAATCAGTTGAAATGGATAAGCTCTTTGCTTGTAGTTTGCACACTTCTATTTTCTGCCTGCAACCTCGATTTAGACGATGACGACGATGGTTTGTTTGATTGCGAATCTGGCAAAGGAGAAGTTGTCACCGATGAAATTTCCATTGGCGACTTCACAGGCATCAAGCTGAGAATTGGAGCAGATGTATACATACGACAAGGCTCTCCACAAAAAGTAGAAATCGAAGCGCAACAAAACATCATCAACCAATTGGATCGCGACATCGACAATGACAATTGGGAGATTGAGTTTGACGGTTGCGTAAAAAACCACAGAGACATCAGGGTCTTTGTAACACTACCAGAAATTAAAAATATTTCCATCGAAGGCTCCGGCAGTGTATTCAGTGAGAATACTTTAGATGCCGACCAGCTTGTACTGCGCATCTCTGGCTCTGGCGATATGGACCTTGCAGTAGACGCCGACGAATTGGATACCAAAATTTCTGGCTCTGGTGACATCAAGATCGAAGGAAAAAGCAATGAATTTGATTTGCGCATCAATGGCTCCGGCGATTTCCGCGCCTTCAATATGGACGCCGAACGAGGGGACATTCGCATTACAGGCTCTGGCAATGCTGAGGTAACAGTCGAAAACGTTCTAGATGTCAACATCACTGGCTCTGGCGATGTCCGCTACAGAGGCAACCCTACCATTAACGAAAAGATTACCGGCTCTGGCGACCTAATTGACGCAAACTAAATGTTCTCGTGTCACTTAGATAGGTCGTAAACAGCCCATAAAAAAGAGTAGTAAAACTGAGATGTCTTGTTATCCGTCCTGTCCAGCTATGTATCTGGGCAGGATTTTTTTAACCTTCTTAGAAGTGGCCATCGCCCTACTGCCTCGACACCAAATCTTCTTGCGTTAATATCTTGACCGTAGGAAAGAGTTTTCGCTCCGTACCAATAGTGAGCATGTCGCGCTCATAATAGTGATTCACCGCTTCGGCCGGGCCGGGAGAAAAGAGAAAAATAAAATCTACCTGCTCTACCTTTTTCAACAAGCGACTGAACAGTACATCGATTCTTTGAGGATTGCGAAGCAAAATTCCCAAACCGCGCTGGGAAAGTCCTCCTGGCAAATCAAACCGCAAATCGTAAAGTAAAGCTTCGGGTATTTCATTGCTGGCGACAATTTTATAGCCCAAGTTCCGGAAGTAATCCGCCAGCGGTTCTTGCCACCTATTCGATGGCTCTTGTTTGGAGCCATTTGCAAAAAACGCTTCCACGCTGGGCAGCTCATCGCTTTTCCAAGCTGGCCAACGCTCAAACAATATCGCTAGCATCTGAGATAGGGTATGCGCCAAGGTGCCATTGCCATCTATTTCTACAATTTGTGCTGCCTGCTCTTTTTCCAAAAAAGAAATGGCCTGGTAAAACTTATTGCGCGTCTCCGAAAGGTTTTGCTCAAAAAGCTCAGCAGGCTGATTGCGAATCTGCATTCTTTGCAGACAAACCTCATTGCTCACATTTAGAAAAAAAATCAAATCTGGCTTTCGAGCCAATTCATTCAACTGCATAACAGCCGCCATCGGCAGATTTTCAACCGACTGATAAACAAGGGAAGACAAGTAATAACGATCGGAAATACACAACCGTAAACCCTCTTTTTCAAGCCAGGGATTGATCTCTCGATCGCAATGGTCCAAGCGATTGGCCGCAAAAGATAAGGCGAGCGTGCGATGAGAAAAACGCTTGATCCGCTTTGTCAACACTTGACGAATGTACAGACCGCCGCAAGAAGGATCGTGTGGTTCGAAAGTCAGCTTAATACGACCTGGAAAGGCCGTTTCCAAATATTGCATCAGGAGCCGCCCGACGGAGGTTTTTCCAGAACCGTCCAAGCCTTCGATGACAATAAAGGCCGATTCTTCCTGCGTGATTTCTGCATTCATGGCAGCAAAGATAGCCAGCCAATGTCGAAATTCAAGCAGCCCAGTAAGCTAGTGAAACAATTTTTATTTTGGCTTGGGTTTTCCTATTTTCAAGCTCACCAATCGCCCGACACTCATGCGCCCAAAGAAGTCTTTCAACCGCCGACAGTTCCTTCAAATCTCCACCATGGCCGGAGCAAGCCTCGGGCTTTCGCCCGCCCTTTCTGCTCAAACCCAAAAAGCTTCCACCAAGCCTTTCAAGTCTCGCATCAACATCGGCATCATCGGCAGTGGGCTACGAGGCCAGAGCCACATCCATCTGCTCCTCAATCGAACAGACTGCGACGTGACGGCCATTTGCGACATTGATGAGCAAATGATTCAACATACCAAAGCCATATTTACCAAAAAGAATAAACCCATGCCCAAGGTATACGGCACCGGAGAAAGGGATTATTTGCGGTTATTGGCAGACAGCAATGTCGATGCGGTCATCATCGCAACGCCCTGGCGGTGGCACAGCGAAATGGCCATCGAGGCTATGAAGGCAGGCAAATACACGGGAGTGGAAGTCTGTGGTGGTTTTTCCTTGGATGAATGTTGGCAATTGGTCAATACTTATGAAGCAACAAAGACACCACTGTTCTTTCTCGAAAATGTCTGCTATCGAAGAGATGTGCTGGCCGTTTTGAATATGGTACGCCAGAATCTTTTTGGAGAGGTGATTCACCTCGAAGGCGGCTATCAACATGATCTGAGGCATGTCAAATTTAACAGTGGCAAAGAACCATACGGAGGCGGTGTAGAGTTTGGCGACAAGGGGTACAGCGAGTCGCGCTGGCGAACCCAGCACTCCATCCACCGAAATGGCGATCTGTATCCGACACATGGCTTAGGGCCGGTTGCACAATACATCAACATCAATCGCGGCAATCGCTTGCTACAACTCACCGCCACAGCTTCTAAAGCGCGTGGGCTACACGACTACATCCTCCAACACGAAAAGGGCGGCGCGCAACATCCAAATGCCAAGATAAAGTTCAAGCTCGGAGACGTTGTCACCACCGTCATTAAATGCAACAATGGCGAGAGCATCCTTCTCAGCCACGACACCAATCTACCCCGCCCCTACTCCCTAGGGTTTCGCGTACAAGGCACCCAAGGCATCTGGATGGCCGTCAACAAGTCCATTTATCTGGAAGGACAAAGTCCGTCACATCGATGGGAGGAAGCAAAGCCTTACCTGGAAAAGTACGATCACCCTCTCTGGAAAAGATGGGAACAAAAGGCTGTTGGAGCCGGACATGGCGGAATGGATTTTTTCTTAATCAATGCCTTTGTGGAATGCGCCAAGGCCAAGCTGGCACCTCCATTCGATGTGTACGATGCAGCCACCTGGCTGGCCGTAACCCCTCTGTCGGAACAATCCATTGCTGCCGGAGGTCAGCCCATGGCTTTTCCCGATTTTACACGCGGCAGATGGATGAACAAAAAGGTTGATTTTGCACTGGGCGACGATTTTTAGGCGTCCTTCAACTGGCCAAATATTCTGAACAGAGACAATCCACCACCAACAGCAATCAATCCAGCAATGGCGGCACCTGTCGTTTGGCCATACAACCAAAAGCCAGTACCAAAAAGGGCTGCATAGACGGTAAAGCAACCGACCAACATCCCCAAAATCTGCAAGGGCAACTTGCCGGGATTTACTTCCTGGGCGGTCATCTCTCCGTTTTGTTGTGCCTCCTCAATGACTGGCTGCCAACCACCAGAAGCTGGTCGAATGAGCTTGTAAAAGCGGACGAGTGTCCCACGTTCGGTCGGCGAAGTCGCAAAAGTCACCACCAACCAACCGATGGTCGTCAGTGTGATGCCCGCAATCAACTTGACATGGTCAGCCAAAGGCTCGCCACCGAATATTTCAGGATGGATAAACTCAAAATACAATGCAATCACAAAGGAAATGATCATGGCTGCTATTTCACTGTAGGCATTGATCCGCCACCAAAACCAGCGTAAAATGAAAATCAGCCCGGTTCCTGCTCCGATCTGTAACAGAATGTTAAATGCCTGAAGGGCATTACTCAGCAACAGGGCCAGTAAAGCAGAAAGCACCATCAAGACGACGGTGGATATTCTACCAACCATCACCTGCTCCCGATCCGTTGCTTCCGGGTTGTAAAATCGCTTGTACCAATCGTTGACAACATAAGAAGAACCCCAATTGAGATGGGTAGAAATGGTCGACATGTAAGCGGCAATCAAGGAGGCAATCACCAACCCCAATAAACCACTTGGCAAATAGCTCAACATCGCCGGATAAGCCAGGTCGTCATTTACAACATTTGGATCGATATGTGGAAATTTAGCTTGAATGGAAGCCATATCCGGAAAAATAATCAAGGAACACAAGGCAATGATGATCCAAGGCCAGGGTCGCAAAGCATAGTGAGCAATATTGAAAAGTAGGGTTGCTCCCATGGCATTTTCCTCGTTTTTGGCAGCCAACATTCGCTGCGCCACATAACCGCCACCGCCCGGCTCAGCGCCCGGATACCAAACGCTCCACCATTGAACAGCGATGGGAATAATGAATAGTGGAACCAACAAATCCATATTGCTAAAATCTGGTAACAAACTGAGTTTCCCGCTGACATTCTCGTGGGTCAACAAGTTGGATAAACTGCCAATTTCTGGAAGATCAACCACCACGATGGCGGCCCAAACAGTTCCGATCATCGCCATGATGAACTGAAAAAAATCGGTTAAGATAACGCCTCGCAAGCCACCTGCTACAGAGTAAATTACTGTGACAACAGAGGCGATGAGAACCGTTTGAACAGGACTCAAACCAAGCAGTACCCCTCCAATTTTGATGGCGGCCAAAGATACTGTGGCCATAATCATCACATTGAAAAATACGCCGAGATAGATGGCTCGAAATCCACGAAGGAAGGCTGCCGGCTTACCGCTGTAGCGCAATTCGTAGAATTCCAAATCGGTCAGCACCCCGGATCGGCGCCAAAGGCGGGCGTATACAAAAACGGTCAGCATGCCCGTCAGCAGAAAAGCCCACCAGACCCAGTTGCCAGCCACGCCGTTCTTTCGCACAATGTCTGTAACCAAGTTGGGGGTATCGGCTGAAAAGGTCGTTGCAACCATAGAAATGCCCAATAGCCACCAAGGCATATTGCGGCCAGAGAGGAAAAACTCGGAAGAATTTTTTCCGGAAGTCCTGGCAGTCCAAAAGCCAATTCCAAGTGAGACGATAAAAAATCCAATGATCAGAGACCAGTCCAGTGTTTGTAGGTTCATCGTTTTTCGTTTTGTCAACGGCATAAATGTAACCAATATTTGGAAAAGTAAGGGATGTGTTCCTCAACAGTTGTCCCCAATTTCAATCACACATCTTTTTGGTAAGTTTTTTGATGGATAAATTTATACACACCCTGTAGACCAAACCCTCTGTCCCATGACTTACCAAATATCTACACAAAAAAGTGTTCAGATTCTCCAGGTCAATGAACTGTTTAATGAATTCGACAACAAGGCCATTCTCAACGATGTGGATACCTGCATCCAGGAAGGTTACAATCGATTCGTAGTAGATTTATCCGATTTGAATTTTCTCAACAGCGTCGGCCTAAATTTCCTTTTGGCCATTATGACGCGCTCCAAAAGCTCTGGTGGTGGCGTAGCAGTTGCCAATGCCTCAGAACAGGTCGTCAATTTATTGGAAATGACCCGCCTGCGCCACTTCTTCAACCTAAGTCCCAATGTTGAATCAGCAGTTGCAACGCTGACGCATCCATAGACATCTCCGAGATTTATTCCACCCAAATATTCTTCCGAAAGCAGGGATAAATCCATTTAGCTGATTAAATTTGCGCTCCTTTCAGATTAGGATTATCTGAGAGGTTTTCGTATTTTGAATTTTTTCATCCTTGTCGATCGAATGATCACAAGGCATCAAAACACTCATACTATACATAATGGCAGTAGATGTACTCCTGGGCTTGCAATGGGGCGATGAAGGAAAAGGTAAGATCGTCGACTACCTTGCAGAAAACTACGACATCATAGCTCGTTTTCAAGGTGGCCCTAACGCGGGGCATACCCTCAAATTTGACGGCCACAAATTCGTGCTCCATACCATTCCTTCCGGAATTTTCCGCGAGCGACAAATCAACCTCATCGGCAGTGGCGTCGTGATCGATCCCATTACCCTGAAAAAGGAGATCAATAGCATCAAGGATTTTGCTCCCAACTATGAAAAACGCCTCCTTGTTGCCCGCAAAGCACATCTCATCGTACCGACTCACCGCTACCTGGATGCAGCCTCTGAAACTGCCAAAGGCAAAGCCAAGATTGGCTCGACCCTCAAAGGAATTGGACCGACCTACATGGATAAAACCGGACGCAATGGATTGCGGGTCGGCGATATTATGCTACCCAATTTTGAAGAACTGTACCACAATCTCAAAGATAAACACTTGGGTATCCTCAAGTCTTTGCCAGATGTAGACTTCGACCTGGAAGCCGAGGAAAACAAATGGCTGGAGTGCCTGGAAGTCCTACGCAGTATTCCCCATGTCGATGCCGAATACTACATCAACCAAGCTCTCGACCAAGGTAAAACCGTCTTGGCAGAAGGTGCACAAGGCTCTATGCTGGACATCGACTTTGGCACCTACCCTTTCGTTACTTCTTCCAACACCATCACAGCCGGTGTGTGTAATGGCCTGGGGGTTGCTCCCAGCCGAATTGGAGAAGTCATTGGCATCACCAAGGCGTACTGTACGCGGGTTGGCGCAGGTCCTTTCCCAACGGAATTGGAAGATGAAACGGGCGATTTTTTACGCAAGGAAGGAGCAGAATTTGGTGCAACAACTGGGCGTCCCCGCCGCTGCGGCTGGATCGATCTCCCACAACTGAAATATACCATCATGCTCAATGGGGTCACCCAATTGGTGATTACCAAAATCGATGTCCTCAATCAACTAGAGACCATCAAAGCAGCAACTCACTACCAATACGATGACCAAACCCATTCGCAACTTCCCTATGATCTTTGCAATGTACAAATAGAACCGTCCTACAGCGCTTATCCGGGCTGGAATCAATCGCTGGACCACGTACAGTCGTACGACGAACTGCCTGCAGCGGCTAAAGCTTATCTCGATGAGCTGGAAAACCTACTGGGCGTTCGCATCAGCATGGTCTCTACCGGTCCGGAGCGTAAAAAGTTGATTGTGAAAGCCAAGGCTAACGCTTCAGCTCCGATGCAATAACCTTCACTTCTCGTAAGTGTTGATTGCGTAGTACGCTCAAGGAAACGCTCTTTCCAATGGTTGTTTCGTCCAGAAGCTTGTGCAGATCATCGATGCTGCCAACGGATTGGCCATTGAACCCAACGATCATATCGCCTTGAAACAGCTCGGAATTGTAGGCTGGCCCATCGGCCTCTACGCTTTGTACAAGAATACCACTGCGCTTTTTCAAATCGAATCGGTTGATCAGTCGCGGATGTAAACGCAAGGTTTGCCCTGCAATGCCAATGTAGGCTCTACGTACTTTTCCATCCATAATCAATTTGCCCACAATGTAAGAAGCTAAATCAGCTGCCACAGCAAAACAGATGCCCTGTGCTGGCAGAATAACGGCTGTATTGACCCCGATGACTTTTCCATTAGAATCTACCAGTGGCCCACCGGAGTTGCCAGGGTTGAGCGCCGCATCTGTCTGGATAACATCGTCGATCAAACGCCCAGATTCGGAGCGCAAGCTACGCCCCAAGGCACTCACCACACCTGCGGTCAAAGAATACTGAAAACCATAAGGATTGCCAATGGCAATGGCCAACTGCCCAACCTGTAAGCGATCGGAACGACCAAACTCAATTTGCGTCAACTTAGTGGCATGTATTTGAAGCACTGCAATGTCTGTAGCAGGATCATCCCCTATCAAGTTTGCTGGAAACTGCCGACCATCCTGCAGCACCACCTCTACTCGCAAGGCCCCATTGACAACGTGGCTATTGGTAACAATAAAACCATCACTAGAAATGATGAAACCACTGCCGGTTTGCATCCGCCCCTGCCGCTGTCCCCGCGACCTCCGACGATTGTTTTTACTCACTTTTATTTGCACCACCGCATCACTAACCTTCTGAGCGACTTTTATAACGGTATTGGAATAGGCATCCAGAGCCTCTGCATCTTTGGAGGGGAGTTCATGAGATTGTTCTTGCCCATCATCCGTTGAATGAATGAAACGAATCATTTGATTGCTTTTTCAAGTCCAGTCAGAGCCCTAGCTACCAAGCAATAAGCCATCACAGGATGCAGATGAAGCTCAGCCTAGACTTTCGGGTGAAGAAATGTTAAGAGAAAAGGGCATTGGTGTTGCATTCACCGCAGCGAATAGCATACCATCAGCAGAAAGCTGCCAAAATGGATGTTTAAACAGATAAATGAGATGACAGACTGACAGAAGTGGTTTTATGGCGAAGGTAATACCAACGTTCAGCGCATTAATAATTGCCCAAAATCAGCGTCACATTGATGACGGCCGTCAGGTAGTAGTCGCGGGCTCCACCTTCGAGGCCATCGATTCGATCGGTAAGCGTTGCACGAGCAGCCATTTCGCCTTCGATGGAGGTGCGTTCAGAGAGATTGAGTCGAAGCCCGCCACCAATGGGCATAGCAAGGGTAACATCTGTAAAGACGGGCGTAACGGTCATTTCGCCGACCGGAGAGACCAATTTTGAATTGAGGGTTGTGAGCGCACCACCTGCGAAGAGGTAGAGGCCGAAAAGGTCTTCTTGTTTCCCACTGTAATTAAAATTGTAGCCGCCAATCAGGTTGTATTCAGCTAGGAGCGCAAATTCATTGAAGGTAGAGTTGAAGCGAAAACCTCTTTCCGGACGGGCATTGCGATCGTCGCCAGAAACTTTGCCACGGGTCCAGTTGATGCGGACAGCCCATTTGTCGGTAGCATAGCGCCGCAGGAACAAGCCATAGGCAATGTTGGCCTCCTTGAGGTCGATGACGCCCTTGATCATATCACCCTGGTAAAAGGCGGTACCAAGAGAAAAGCCCATTTGAAAATCTTGTGCTTGTCCTTTCTGGCCAAAGGCTCCCAACAGCATAACAAATACAATCAGTTTTCGGATAATTGAGTACACGTTGATGGATTTTATGGGTGTAAAACGAGTGAAGGGGCGTATTCGCTTCGTAAAATAGTCCTTTTAGAGTAATCAAACCGTCGCTTGACAGCTATCAAACGAAAAGGGCCGTCTCAATGATGCATTGAAGCGGCCCTTTTAAAGGATTTATTTTCAACCCAGGAACTGAAAAAGCAGCCCGAGCTGAATTGTTGTAGTGAATCTTACAATTTGATAAAACGCGCGTTTTCTACCTGCTGACCAACTTGCAGACGGATCAAATATTGACCTGGCTCCAAATCCTGAACATCGAAACGCTCGTTGTTGCTACCAGCTGGCAAAATCGCAGTCTTCAACAACTGACCATTGAAGTTGAACACTTCGATCAGACCATTCTCGCGATTGGCTTCTTGCAATGCCAACTGAACAGAAGTCGTTGCAATCGTTGGAAAAACCTTGAATTCCTTCTTTCCTTCCAGCTGGGCCGTCTTAATTTCGCTGTAGGTCGCCGTTCCATCGAAGTCTACCTGACGAAGACGGTAGTAGTTCATCCCTTGAGCAGGGGCCTCGTGGATGTAGTCGTAGTTCTGTGTAGCGGCAGAATTGCCCATGCCGATGACCATTTCCAAAGCCTTAAATTGACTTCCATTGGTGGAATGTTCTACAACAAAGTAGTCATTGTTCAACTCAGCAGCCGTTGTCCAAGATACTTGAACTGCTTTATTTGCCACAGAGACATCGAAACCAGCCAACACAACAGGCAATGCCACCAACACTTCCTGACCCACACTAGAATTCAAGGCACCAGCTGTAGAAGCAGAAGGAGCTGTCCATCCACCCGGAGAAGCGGTTTGCCCGCCAACAGTGATGTCGCCTGAAAGCTGAAGAGACTGCCCAACTGGCGTTGAACCTGTCTCAGCCACACCAATATCTGTTGAAGTCAATCCAATTGCATCTCCATTGGTTGCAGTAAATGACCCTTCGTAGCTGATAAACTCTGCCACATTGCCTGCGTCGTCTACTAAAGCCAATCCATCGGGTGCGCCATTTTGGATACCAGCCTCAAAAAATGCCAATGCACCAAATCCCAATCCCTCATCAGGAATTGTTCCAGAAAGATTGATGGTATTGTAAGAGGCACCGCCACTTCCATTATACAGGACAATCGACCAACCAGCAAGACTTGTTCCAGCCGGACCAGCTACCTCAACAAACTCACCTACATCTCCACCAGTGTTGTCGTAGTGCAACTCATTGATCCACTGCGCTTGAGCCGTCAGAGACAAGGCCAGGATAAAAACAAAATGTAAAAGAACCTTCTTCATAATCTTTGTATTTATTAAATTATTACAATAGAAACAGAATCAACTTTTGTTACAAAAGATGTCTTTAGGGGCTTGGTTTAATACCTGGAAATCAATCGTGGGATTACATAGGTGTTGTACAGAAGTAGATCACAGTAGACTGTGAAAATAGCAAAAAAGTACCAGCTGTTGCCCAAATCAGCTTTAAGAAATTGTGAACTTCTCCTCAGACATACTTTACGCGAAAGAGACATAAGTT
>JBCCSZ010000109.1:0-22104 GCA_039199225.1 Bacteroidota bacterium | reverse complement strand
CAAACGTTCCTAAAACAGCCAACGTACAGATCTACGATCTAACCTCTTGCGTATGTGTTACCCAAGCAGGTCGCTCTACTGGCGTAGTAAGAATGTTAAAATGGATGTATAAGGCACCTACCTATAATCTCCCTAAAATGCTGCACTACTTAGGTCTCTATTTAGGCGATGTGTCAAAGAGGCATGCGTACAATCAAAAGAGAAAAGGAACAATTGCAAGACTGGGACAGCGTAAAGAAAATTACTGCTACGACTAAGGTAATAACCACAGGCTCGTACATTCAAGAAGGGATAACACTAAGAAGGCATCAAGGTATGAAAAGATAGCACCCGAACGGGCGTTCCCCACATGAAGACAGAAAAAGACTCTTCCACTTTTTGGGCGCTGACTTTCACCGAAACCCCCTCGTATTTCAATTGCTCCGGCATGTTGATCGGCCGCCATTCACCGCCTTTATCATCGATAATTCCCCAGAAACCGGGACCTAATGCTTGGTAAACAACTTTTCCTTGGATGGTCATCTGTCATTCTTTTGATCAAAAATAAGTGAATCTTCGACTTCAGCCCCTTCATTTGGATCAAAATACTTTTTAGGCCGATGAACGACCTGTTTCAGACCAAATGCTATGCCTTAGCCTTTTGTTGATCCAGCATTTTGTGGATGGTTTCGTGCAAACTTCCAATCAATTGAGACTGCCTGGAAATGGTATGCTGAAGCTGACGAACTTCCTCGTAAAGAGAATTCTGTATGTTCTGAGGGCTGGGTAAAAAAGGACTGATCTTCGCCCGCACATACCAAATCTCGCGAACATCACCAAGATTAACAGTGTATGGCTCGTAGAAAGAATTGTCGGACCGCAACTCCAACTGGCGCTTTTCCTTGATTTTATTGGTTACCCGCTTCACGACAATATCTCCTCTGGTAACAATCACGTAGACATAATTGTCCTTTAGAGAATTCTCCCAAAGTGTCGGTTCCAAAAAGCTGCAAATGACCTTATCCCCCTCAAAAAGCGTAGGCTCCATGCTGTCCCCGGCCACATCAAAAGAGCGATGCGTTCCAACTTTGTATTTATAATCTGGCAAAGAAAAAGTAGGTAAGTCCTGGATAAAAACGGGATCGGACATTTCGCTGGCATAACCTGCCTGAGCAGGCACCGGGACATGAACGATGCGCTCATCATCCCGAGAGTTGGTGACGATGGTCAGCACCCGAAAGCTGCGATGGTCTTCCTCGGTCATAAACATGGGACCTTCGCCTGTGTAGATGTAAACCGGATTAATCTTGTACTCTTCGACGGCCTTACGCAAAAGCTCGATCGTAACATCTCTTCGGCCTTTCAAAATCTCGCTCAAACTCTGTGGCAGGTAGCTCAAAGAAAGGGCAAATTGTCGACTGGAACGAATCACATTATCCGCACGTAACTGGTTGTGGCACTTGATAAAACGCTGGGTAACGATACTTGACATTGTACTTATTCTGTTGTTTGACTTGAGTTGCTTTCTGACGCCCGTTTGTACCCAAATGACACCTCTTATGCATGTCATTTTTCCCTACAACTCAAAGTATTTTAGGCATATGCTGCGCAAAATAAGTACTTTATCCCTAAAATGCGAATAAACAGTAAATAATTATTAAAAAAGTGATAGTTTATATCATCTTATTGTGAACATCCATGGCGATTTTACAAATGTATTTTTCCGGCAGATTGCCGAGCCTCATGGACGGTCCCATCAACCTTCGTACTCATATACCCCCTTTTCACTTTCAATCCGTACTTTTTCGCCTTCGTAAGCTTCTACATAACCTATTTTTTGAGCAGCAATACCGAACGAACTGGCAATGTCGATAACCGCTTGGGCATGTGCCTTCGGCAGATAGATTTCCAGACGGTGGCCCATATTGAATACTTGATACATTTCTTGCCAAGAAGTACCGGATTCAGCCTGGATGAGCTGAAAAAGCGGCGGGATGGGCAATAGGTTGTTTTTGACAATCAGGCGGTTTTGTACAAACTTCAGCACCTTGGCTTGCGCACCACCCGTGCAGTGGATCATACCGTTGATCTGCGGCCGAAGTTGTTCCAGCAATACTTTCAACACTGGTAAATACGTCCGCGTAGGCGACAAAATCAAACGCCCCACATCCGTTTGGACATCCCCAAACGCAACAGGGTCCGTCAACTTTTTACTACCGACATACACCACCTCTCTCGGAACAGCCGGGTCAAAGCTCTCCGGATAGTTCTCTGCATAAAAATGGCTGAGTACATCGTGCCGGGCCGAAGTCAATCCATTGCTTCCCATACCTCCGTTGTAGCTGTCTTCGTAGCTGGCCTGGCCATAACTTTCCAGTCCCACAATGACATCGCCCTCCTGAATGTTGTTGACAATGAGCTGATCCCGCTTCATCCTGGCAAAGGCAGTGTATCCCACATCAATGGTGCGCACAATATCACCTACATCTGCCGTCTCCCCTCCTGCATGGTGAATGCGAATGCCAAAAGCCGCCATTTTTTCGAGAAAGGTATGCCCATGGCGAATGATGGTGGAGATGACCTCCCCAGGAATTTGGTTTTTATTCCGTCCGATCGTAGAAGATAAAATAATATCGTCTGTACATCCCACACAAGCCATGTCGTCCAGATTCATAACGATGGAGTCCTGAACAATCCCTTTCCAAACATCCAAATCGCCCGTTTCTTTCCAATACAAGTACGCTAGACTCGTTTTGGTACCAGCCGTATCGGCATGCATCAAATTGCAATAGTCGGGATTTCCAGCGGCAATATCAGGCAGAATCTTGCAAAAGGCATTTGGATACAGCCCCTTATCTAGTCCCTTAATAGCTGCATGAACCTCATCTTTGGTGGCAGAAACACCCCTTAAATCGTATTTAAATTTGTCTGGCATAAAGTCCTCATTTTCTTGGTGCTAAGGTACAATCTTTGACCGATAGGCCCGTTATTTTAGCTCCAAAATGTCAAAAAGCTGTATCCTTATTTAAACTAAATCCAAATAATTTTGATTTATTATTAGGGTCGACTATCTTCGTACATCAAATAGCCATAGACTTAACATGTCGGAAATATCCATCATTGTTGCAGATTCTCAATATCTGATCCGAGCCGGATTGGTTCACCTTCTGTCCAAGGAAGAGGAATTCAAGGTTGTCGGGGAGGCAGTTAATGAGAAAAGGTTGTTGGAAAAGGTTCGCAGCAAACAGCCCTCAGTGGTTATATTGGATCACAAACAGGGTAGCTATTTCAGCCCAACAACTGTGCGCAGCATTCGACAGATATCACCGGATACCAATATTATGATTGTTTCGGGTGACAATGACAAAAAGTCCATCTTCGAGGTGATCAACCACGGGGTCAACAGTTTTTTGACCAAGGAGTGTGGCCAGGAGGAAATCGTCAATGGGGTGAAGGCTGCCTCAAGGGGCGAAAAATTCTTCTGCAATAAGGTACTCAACCTATTGTTAGAGCGTTCTTTCGGGCCACCGGAGGAAGATTGTAAGCCCATTCCATTGTCTACCCGGGAAATTGAGATCGTTCGCTTGGTTTCACTTGGAAAGATTGCCAAAGAGATTGCCAGTGAGCTACATCTGAGCACTCATACGGTGTATACTCACCGCAAAAATATCATGAAGAAGCTCCGACTTCGATCGACCTCTGAGTTGGTGTTGTATGCCATTCAACAAGGCATCATCCCTGCTGACACCTAGTAGACTCGAAGACTACGACATACCGCACAGATCAAAAAAGTATAGATTAGACACACCCGCCATTTGTAAATCCTTCGTCGCCAGATTGCAACCCATTATCATTATTCACTGATTATGAATAGTTTAGATACGTTCATCTTTTTTATTTTTGGAAGGGTTTTGGTTAAGATAAGTAGTGGTAAATTTGCATAAGCGCCATAATTGACCTACTTTGGCACGATAAGGTCACCACCATTAAAGCAATTTCAACATTTTCTTTAGAACTATTTTGCTTTTTGAAACACAAAATTTTCCAGAATGAAAGCGTTAAAATTTATGCTCCTGTTGATGGGCATATCCCTTGGGACCTTAGCCTATTCTGAGACGATATTTGTCCAATACGATGTGAACTGCATGGATCGCTATGAATACCGGTACACCGGGGCCGGTCACGGGCATATCGCCTACCACATCCGCAAAAACGACCGGGAAAAAATTATCCTGGAAGTAGGTCTCGAAAGCAAGGTTGTCAGACCCGACCGCCCGACCAATGTCAAAACTTGCCGGGAAATATCCATCAATGAAAAATTGGTTAGAGAAATCAATAATGGGGACGCACAGGTGTACTTCGTTCGCCGTGTGAACAACGGCTACAATGTCTCACCCGTCGGTATTGCTACTTATACCCAGATTTCACCCACCTTTGTTGGCTTCACTTCGGTCGATCACAAGTTCGTCTACAATTTTGCTCAACCAGCTGGCGACCAAAACCTAGCACTCAACAATTCCGAATCACAGGTTTTCTACCGCGGTGTCATCGCTCACAACTGCCCTCGCAAGTACCAATTCGAAAGAATGAAAAAGCGGGCCGGAAGAAGCTATGCCGAAATGGTTGTCATTCCTGAAATCGGTGTAATCGAGGAAAGAGTAGGATTCAATAAAACCGATGCCGAAAACAATCGCCTGGAACTCATTGCCATCAATGGAATGCCCATCGATCAGTACATCAATGATTTCTGTGGGCAGCAAGGCTTCGACAATGCCATGGCCGGAACCTTCTACTCTACACGTCGCTACGCGACTGGCGGCAGCAACCGACCAACAAACGGCGGCGGCACAGTCGTAGACCTTGAAAACGGCAAACGGCCAACCACCTCTACGCCTACCACCCGCCCCAACAATGGCGGAAGTACAACAAGCACTGGATCAGGCCAAGAAGGAGATTACCAATTCAAATGTAATTACATTTACAAAGACATCGATAAAGGTTTGTACATCGACCGCAATACCGGTCAGGCTGCCAACACAAGCTGCGGAGGAGTCACCTACCGCAATGGCTATCGCGCAGACGATGGAAGCCCAGTCATCGTGGGTCCAAACCAACCAACCAACACCACACCAAATGTACCACCTGTTGTAGTGGACAATGGTAGCGGAACGGTCGCCGAACCACCACGCCCAAGCCCATGTGGCGAATACTCTGGAAATGGTTACCACATCGTCCAACAAAACGAAACGCTTTATGGCATCGCCCAACTGTACGGCTTACCCATTTCTAATATCAAGAATTGGAATGGCTTGCGCTCCAATCTCATCAAGCCTTGCATGAAGTTGTACGTGCGCCCGAAGGGAACCAGCAGCCCTTCCAGCCAACCATCCGCTGATGATGTCTTGGTGAGCAGGGGCGACAATGGGGGTGTTCACATTGTTCAGCGAAACGAAACCCTCTACGGCATTGCCAAGAAGTATGGTTACACAACCGCCAAGCTCCGTCAGATGAACGGCCTTGGACCCAATGATGTCATTTTTGTCAATCAACGACTGAAGACATCCGATTGCAACTGTCCATCTCCAAAGAGTGGCAATGTGGCAGTCAACAATCGCCCTTCAACCGCGAATATTCCAGTTGCGGCAGAGTTCATTTCTGAGAAAAATGTTCCAGCCAGCTATAATTTCGATGGCAGCAAGCGACGGGTCCACATCGTCAAAGATGAGGAAACCATCTACAGCATTGCTCGGGCTTACAATGTGAGTCCTTCTCGTCTTCGCCAAATCAACAACCTGGAAGAAAATGAAATCATTATCCCTTACCAACGCTTGTACGTGGAGTAAACACTTGGGATAAATCATCCATCCATCAAAAAAGCCGCTTCGATAACTCAAAGCGGCTTTTTTGATTAATAGGCTATTCAAGGTTTTCAGGCAGGTTCTTCATCTACCAATAGGTCTACTTTTGGCGGCAAAGGACCGAAATGGGTCAGCTTCAACTCCGCCATCGAACGAGCTGTCAGGGCTTTGTCTCGCAGCGACTTTTGGTCCAACCAAGCCGATAAGTAGCCCGACCAAAAAGCATCTCCGGCTCCTGTAGTATCTTTGACCTCTACCGAACGGGCTTCCAAAAACAATGCTTCCCTGGCATCGGCCACCCAACAGCCCTCCCCTCCCAAGGTCACACAAACCTCGGAAGCTCCAAGCGCCAGAAAGTGATCCAAGGCAGCCTGCGGATCTGCCAAGGGCTGTCCATACAGCCGTTCCCAATCCACTTCACTGATTTTGACCAAGGCCGACTGGCGGCAATATGCCTGCATAATTTGTTGGGCCTCTTGCTGATTGGGCCAGATTTTGGGCGCATAATTCGCATCAATGCTCAACTGACCGCCAGCATCGACCACCTTGGCCGCCGCTTCCAGGATGCTGGAGCGAGCAGGCTCGCGACTCAGCGCAAAGCAGGTCGTATGAAATAACTTCGTACTACTGAGCAAGGACATCGGAAGGAACTCTGGTCGAATTTGGGCATCGGCCATCCGGTATGCCTCAAAGCTGGAAACCTCTTTGGAGCGCGTCACCAAGATCAAAGTAGTAGGAGCATCTGTCAGCCGATGAATATAACGCACATCCAAGCCCAATCCACCACAGTAGTTCCGGAGGTAATTCCCCATATTGTCCTCCCCTACACAGGCAATCAAAATGGCCTGCTTTCCAAGTCGAGAAAGATTCATACTCAGATTAGCTGGACTACCACCAGGCATACGCTTAAAATGATGAACCTGGCTGAAATCTTCCGCAAAATCGGTACTAATGAAATCAATCAGCAACTCTCCCACACAGATGATGTCAATGGTTTTATCAGTCGTCATAAAGAGCAGTATTCGTTTTTTTATAAGCCATTCGCAGGTATTGGATTGACCACTCGACTAAGCTTATTTGCAAGTTTAACTAAAAAATAAAATGAGGAAGGCATCTGATGGCCAAAATTTGAGTAGTTTTCCCGCTCTAAGCAGTTCCTAGCTATTGGATTATCAATAACTTTTTTGTGAATTGCTGATTAAATGATTCGTTCTTATGATTGATTTACTCAAATTCTTTATAGCCGTTTTATGCCTTCTGATAATGGGGTGTAAAACGCCGAATACCGTTCAACAACTCAGTTCCATCAGCCCTGTTCAACCCTTGAATACCGATAAGGAGCTGTCGACCATCGCCTTTGGCTCTTGCAACCACCAGCACGAGGCGCAACCCATGTGGCAGCACATCCTGGAAAACCAACCAGAATTATGGATTTGGCTGGGCGACAACATCTATGGTGATACGGAGGACATGGAAGTGATGGCTAAAAAATATCAACAGCAAGTGGCGCACAAGGATTATCAACCGATGTTAAAAACGGTTCCAATGATCGGGACGTGGGACGATCACGATTATGGGGTGAACAATGGCGGCAAGGAATATCCACAAAAGGAAATGAGTAAGTTGCTCTTCGAAAATTTCATCGGCTTGGCGGCAGATAGCCCGGTGCGTAAAAGGGCCGGCGTATACAATGCCTACACCTTTGGGAAGGCGCCAAAGCAGGTGAAGGTCATCCTATTGGATTGCCGAAGCTTTCGGGATGAACCACCAGGGAAAAATGCCTCGGAATCTGCTGTACAGCAAGCTGATATTTTAGGAAAAAGCCAGTGGGAATGGTTGGAGAAGGAACTGTCTGAAAGCACAGCAAATGTTCACATCATCGCCAGTGGAATACAGATTTTGCCAGAAGACCATCGCTTTGAACGCTGGGATGAATTTCCAGCCTCCCGTGCAAAGCTGTTTGCGCTGATCGAGCGCCACGAGACACCCAATGTGGTTTTCCTGAGTGGAGACCGCCACATCGGCGAAATCTCCCAAATGACGTTGCCCAATGGAAAGCAGTTGACCGAAATTACTTCAAGTGGCCTGACGCATTCCTATGAAAAAGCTGGTGACGAGCCCAACCGCCATCGCCAGGGAAAGATTGTCAACCTTCGCAATTTTGGACTCCTCCAAATCGATTGGAAGGCCAATCCACCCTCTTTGACAGCAAACATCAATGGCATTGGCAACAAGAATTATGAGACGATTTCTGTAACACTGTCCGATCGCTAGCTAGGCACCCAGAGGCTCTTTCCCTCCAGAGCAGCCTGCAACAACAGCTGACCCGCCGCCGACCAAGTGCATTGGCGCGTTCCGTGAACCTGTCCATTTTGGCCGTGCAGGCATTCATAAAATCCATTGTTGCCCAGCTGATTGGCTTGACGCAGCCCTTCCAGAATCTTTTGGGCTCGCGCTGTCTTTCCTGCCTGCACCAAAGCAAGCCCCCACCAGCCATTGAAAACCGGCCAGATGCCACCGTTCTGGAATTCGTAGGGCTGATTGCGGAAATGATATTTATAGTTGGCTTGCAATAAGCTCCAATCCGGCTGCCCGGGTAGGATGGGTTCCCAAAAGCTAGGCATCAAGCCGTAGGGCATTTGATCGGCAACTACATCCGTGTAGGCCAGAAGCTGCTCGGTTTGTTCTGACGTAGGCAGTTTCAACAGCAAGGCCAGGGCATTAGCTAGCAAGTCAAAGTAGCGAATGTAACCACCAGGTCCAAAGGAAGCTTCCCAATAGCGTGAGGGACCACTCTGAGCAGCGGCCAGTTCGAAGGCATGCTGGTGGTATAGGTCTGAACTGGAATGATCGGTGATCCAGTAATTTTTTTGCAGCAATCCCTTAATTCGATCTGCCTTTTGATGCCAATCCGACCGCTGGTAGATGGCTGCTGCACACTTCAGGGCCAACACTCGCAACAATTGATCGAACAAGATGTAGCCCCTCAGCAAATATTCGTCTGCCCAATTGCCAGATTGCGGCACGTAGACCAAGCCCTTATCATTGAATTCCCAAGCGTCTAGCAGGCCGAAGCCTTTGTCCAAAACGGGCGCCATGTCTGCCTTCAGCTGTTCGTCCGGATGAAAATGGAGGTATTGACACAGACCGATGGCCCACCAGCTGATGGTATCGACCCGACCGCACAGCCCTCCAAAGCTCAAGCTTTCCCGCCGCCCTTGCTCGTCCAACTGAACGTTGGAGGGCAACTGGCCCTGCGGCCCCTGGTGATTACCCAGGGAGCGTATAGACTGCTTGAGTCCCTCACTGACCTGCTCGTCTTGCACCACCAGGCCAGCTAAGCCACAAATAACACTATCTCGCGACCAAACCCGGCGATAATTGGTCTCCTCATTGATGCTGGCCAGGATACCGAAAGGCGTTGTCGCTTGTTGGAGCAGAGAAAGGGCAGGATCGAGCATGGAAAAATGTTTCATTCAGGGTTTTGAGGAATGGAAAAGGCTTTTTTTGATAAGAATCGCAACTTGAATTGTTGAATGCTTGTTATACAATTAGCAATTATTTGAACTTTGCTAACCTGGCCCACAAAAATTTCTGATAACCAAATAGACCACCAAAAAAATTGTTCCGTCACTTGTTAATGACGAGAGAATCGTATATTTACAGGCTCCGACAAATATACAATAAACCATGAATTCGACATCTACTTTACACCGTTCCCACACGATTGATCAGATGGACAATGAGCAGTTTGATCTAATCGTCATCGGCGGCGGGATTACGGGTGCTGGTATCGCTTTGGATGCTGCTTCCCGAGGTATGAAGGTTGCCTTGATCGAAAAGGATGATTTCGCCTCTGGTACCAGCAGTCGCTCTACCAAATTGATACATGGCGGCTTGCGTTATCTCAAGCAGTTTGAGATCGCCTTGGTGCGGGAGGTAGGCCAGGAAAGGGCTATTGTCCACCGTTTGGCGCCCCACTTGGTATTGTCGGAAAAAATGCTGCTCCCACTCATCGAAGGTGGAACGTTCGGTAAATTCTCGACTTCCATCGGTCTGAAGGTTTATGATTTTCTAGCAGGAGTAGAGGGAGATGATAAGCGGGTGATGCTCAGCAGAGAAGAGACCATGGAAAAAGAGCCGCTGGTCCGCAAAGAGGGCCTACGCGGCAGTGGTTTTTACGCCGAATACCGCACGGATGATGCCCGCCTGACCATCGAACTCATCAAAATGGCTGCCCAACATCAAGCTTTGAGTTTGAATTATGTCAAAGCGGAAGGCTTTATCTACGACGAGCAGCAGAAAGTCGTCGGGGTCAAATGCAAAGACCAAAACAGCGACCGAAGCTTCGAGATGCATTCCAAATACATCATCAGTGCTGCTGGCCCATGGGTGGATAAACTGCGCAAGAAAGACAACTCCTTCGGCGGCAAGCGGCTTTTCCTCAGCAAAGGCGTCCACCTGGTCGTTTCCAGAAAGCGATTCCCACTCAACTATGCGGTATATTTCGACGTGCCGGACGGACGGATGATTTTTGCCATCCCCCGCCAAAGAGTTACCTACATCGGCACGACGGATACCCCCTACGATGGCGACATCAACCACGTAGTGACCAACAGCGAAGATGAGGAGTACTTGCTCAAGGCAGTCAATAATATGTTCCCCGATCTGCAACTGAGGAGCGAGGATGTGGAGTCCAGCTGGGCGGGTTTGCGGCCGCTCATTTACGAGGAGGGGAAGTCTGCCTCGGAGATGTCGCGAAAGGATGAAATTTTTGAATCCGAAACTGGTCTGATTTCTATTGCAGGAGGTAAGTTGACAGGCTATCGAAAAATGGCACAGCGGGTCGTCGACCTGGTGGTTCAGCGTTTTGAAAAAGAAGAAAATAAGAGGTTCAAGGACTGCCATACGGATAAAATCCCCTTTGGTGGTGGCCCTTTCAATGGCGCCGAGGATGTCGAAACCTACATCAAGGCATTGCGGCTACGGGTAAAAGAAATGGGATTGGAGGAGTTTTATGCCGATTATTTGGTCTACAACTACGGACGTCAAACGGATGCTGTCTTGCAGCAAATGACACACTACAAAGACGAGCCAGAAGTGGCTTTGGCTCGGGCCGAAGTTTGGTTTGGCGCCAATAATGAGTTAGTTTTGCGCCCGCTGGATTATTTCAGCCGCCGTTCCGGACGACTGTATTTCAACGTGGACACTATAGAACCCGTTCTCGAAGCCGTTTTGGATGACTTTCAGCAGTACTTCGATTGGTCGGATAGCCATCGACAGGAAGAACTGGAACTGGTACGCCGGGACATGCACGAAGCCAGATACTTCGAGTACTCTAAAACCTGAATATGGAAGACTTGCTCCAAAAATTAGTCGATCTCTACAAACACAAACCCATCAGCATTGAAGAGATCGATCCGAGCGAACGATATGCCGACGTTTACACTGAATACATTCCCGACAACATCCAATATGCCGAGGTAGAAGGCCAAAAGGTGCTTTTCCACTGTGACAATGGCATTCAATTGCGATTGGATGTGGTCAGTCCCACTATTTTTCGACTGCGCTATGCCCCTAAAGGTGTTTTCCTGGCTGATTTTTCCTACGCCATCGATCCGACTTTTTCGGCTGAAAATGTCCGGATTCAGTTGGAAGAAAAGGACGACCACTACCTGGTAGCTACCGACAAGCTCAAGTGCAAGGTTGAAAAGAAAAATATGCTCGTTCATTTCCTCGATCCTCAAGACGAAGTCATCTGCGAAGAGTCTGAGGGTTTTTATGGGCGTTCGACCATTTTGGAGGGCTGGACAGAGATTAGTATCAGCAAGAAGAACGATAAGGAAAACCACTATTTCGGACTGGGAGACAAGAGTTGCCGATTGAATTTGCAAGGAAAAGAGTTCGAAAATTGGAATACAGATTCTTTTGCATATGGCAAAGATACCGACCCCCTCTATCGCGCCATTCCTTTTTACTACGGCCTGGAAAATGGCAAGGGTTATGGTATTTTTCTAGATAATACCTACAAGACGCTTTTTGATTTTGGTAAGGAAGAACCCGATACCATCAAGTTTTCTACCGAGGGTGGAGAGTTGAATTACTATTTCATCTATGGACCAGAGTTGGTGGACGTATCCAGTCAATACCATCAACTTTGTGGTCGGCCGGAATTGCCGCCCATGTGGGCTTTCGGATTCCACCAGTGCCGCTGGTCGTATTTTCCCGAAGAGCGGGTGATGGAGGTGGCCGAGGAATTTCGCAAGCGCCAAATCCCTTGTGATGCCATCTATCTGGACATCGACTACATGGATGGCTATCGCTGCTTTACCTGGAACCACAACTACTTCCCACGTCCAAAAAAGATGATCCGGGCTTTGAAAGAAAAGGGCTTCCAAACAGTGGTTATGATCGACCCGGGCATAAAGATCGATCCCGAATACGAGGTATACAAAGATGGGCTGGAAAAGGATGTATTCTGCCGGCGTTCCAATGGCGAAATGATGAACGGCCCGGTCTGGCCCCCCGATTGCGCCTGGCCGGATTTTACCGATCCAGCGGTCCGAAACTGGTGGGGACCATTATACAAAGAGCTATATGTCGACCAGGACATCAGTGGATTTTGGAACGACATGAACGAACCGGCGGTCTTTGGCGTGTTGCACAAAACATTCCCCGACCAAGTCAACCACTTTTGTGATGGCTATCCGGGCGATCATCGAAAGGCACACAACATCTACGGCATGAATATGTCTCAGGCGACTTATGACGGCCTGAAAAAGCTCAAACCCACTACCCGTCCGTTCGTATTGACCAGAGCAACCTATGCAGGTGGACAACGCTATGCGGCTGTTTGGACCGGCGACAACATTGCCAGCTGGGAACATCTAAAGATTGCCAACCGGCAGTGTCAACGCCTGAGCATCTCGGGTTTCTCTTTTGTCGGCACCGACATTGGTGGCTTTTTCGGCAGTCCAGATGGCGAATTGATGGTGCGTTGGTTACAAATGGGTATTTTCCATCCTTTCTACAGAGTACACTCCATCGGAAACAATACGGATGGCTCCACCTCGACGGATGAAGAGGCGGTGGCCAAGGAAATGGCGGATAACCGCCTGGACCAAGAGCCCTGGGTATATGGAGCCGAGTACACCGACATGGCCAGAGTAGCCATCGAATGGCGTTACCGACTACTCCCCTACATCTACACCGCCTTTCGGCAGCATTTAATCGACGGAGTACCCATCCTCCAACCGCTCTCGATGTACGACCAACACGATCCAATGTGCCTAAGCCGGGAAAACGAATTCATCTTTGGTGGACAGTTATTGGTGGCGCCTATTATTGAAGAAGGCAGACGCAGACAAAAGGCTTATTTGCCGGCTGGCAAGTGGTACCATTTCAGTAGCAGCAAAGCCTATAAAGGACAGCGAAAGGCCAAAGTAGAGGCACCTCTGGATGATATTCCCGTCTTTGTAAAGGCCGGAACCATCCTCCCCTTGTATCCAGTACGACAAAACACCCAAGAAGCTGTCGAACAACTTCAGCTATTTATCTATTTTGAGGAAGGTAATTTCCGCAGTCAGCTGTATGAAGATGCCGGAGATGGATACGACTACTTAAAGAAGCAGTACTCGCTCCAGGTATTTGATTTGCATGGCCAAGGCGATTCGTTGAACATCCGAAGAAGTCGGGAGGGTAAGTTCAAGCAATCTTATTCAACCATCAGACTGACCTTCATTGGGCTGCCTTTCAAATTGAACAGTTGCCAAGTTGATGGCCAAACCATTAGCGTAGAAAAGGCTGGCAATGGACTTTTATCGACGGAAGTACCCGCTGATTTCAAACATTTGGAGCTGAAGAAGTTCCAAGCAGTCTAAGTCTTCGACCATGAAAAAGTTTTTATTTCTGCTACTCTTCGGCAGCCCTATCTTCCTTTTTGCCCAGCAGTCCTGGACCATTACCCCCAAAAGTGATATGCCCGAGCCTGTCAGCAACAATGCCGTGGTCGAGGGATTTATCGGCGATACAGCCTTCGTATTTTCCTTTGCTGGGATTGATACTACCAAAATATACTCCGGCATTCACCTGCGCAGCTTTAAGTACAATACCGTAACAGATCAATGGCATACCATCGCCCCTTTACCGGATACCCTTGGAAAAGTTGCTGCAGGGGCCAGCCGGGTCGGTGATACCATTTACATCATTGGTGGTTACCACGTTTTTGAAGACGATACCGAACTTAGCTCCAATAGGGTACATCGCTACGATCTTGTCAACGATCGCTACTTGGCAGATGGACAACCCATCCCAACGGCTATAGACGATCAGGTGCAGTTGGTGTGGAAAGACAGCCTCATCTATGTCATCACCGGTTGGAGCGACAGTCGCAATGTGCCTCTGGTGCAGATTTACGATCCGTCCAAAGACGAGTGGATGAGTGGTACGTCGACGCCCAACAGCCGCCGCTATCGCTCCTTCGGTGCTTCTGGCACCCTGGTAGGCGATACGATTTACTACTTCGGTGGCGCCAGTGATTTCAGTGGATTCTCTGCTCAGGAGGAAATGCGCAAGGGAGTTATCGACCCCAACGATCCCACTAAAATCGATTGGTCGCAGTTTACGCCGGAGCCAGAGCAAACCGCCTATCGAGCAGTCGCTACGACAGTCAACGAAAAGGCTTATTGGATTGGCGGCTCAAAGATTACTTACAACTACGACGGCCTGGCTTATTCCAACAACCAGGGCGTACCAACTGCCAACCAAGTATTGGTCTTTGATCCAACGACAGAGCAGCTTGTAGCAGAGACTTACGACTTTTTGCCGATGGACCTGCGGGGTATTGCCATCACAGGGGCAAACGAACGATACCTGGCCGGTGGGATGCTGGAAGATCAGCAAGTCGGCAACAAAACCTGGATGCTGGAATGGCAGGATGTTTCCACCGCTACCGCCACTCCTCTCGACCATAATCCATACTTCCTCTCCCCCAATCCCGCCTATGATCAATTACAAATCGGAGGAGGCAAAAACACGACAACCATCCATGTTCAAATATTCGACCTCCTCGGTCGACGCTATTTTCAACACGAGAAGCTTGAATTGGGACAATCTATTTCGTTGACAGACTTACCTGCGGGTGTCTACCTACTTCAATTGGAAGAAAACGGAGATCGGCAGACTTTGAGATTTGTAAAAAAATAGTGTACGCCCCTACTGGCGCAAAGTATCGATGGACCGCCATTCGAGTCCATTGAAGAACGCTTCCAGTCTCTTTTCAAAGCGACGCAATGTGAGGGGGCTGTCGTGG
Organism: Bacteroidota bacterium; assembly: GCA_039199225.1. GTDB lineage: Bacteria > Bacteroidota > Bacteroidia > Chitinophagales > Saprospiraceae > JBCCSZ01. The sequence continues at coordinate 6,957 of JBCCSZ010000109.1, read as the reverse complement.
TTGTTGACCACCTTGTAAAGGGCGCCTTTGAAGTGCAGGCTGGTATAGGTTGAGGGAAGATCGGCGATGAAAGTTCCATTCTCTGGGTATCGCTGGCTCAACTGAAAAAAGCCCATCTCTATGGCTTCATCAAACAGATCGGTAATATCCGACCGTTGGGCTTGCGCATCGAATTGGCCGATTTTCTCTACATTGGACAAGCCATCATAAACGGCACGACCATCGGAATACAAGCGGGCCTCAAAGCTGGGACAGCGCCCAAAGCAAGCCTCCCGACGAATACTGGCCAGCAAGTAAACGGGCTTTTTCACCTCAACGGCCGTGTCTAATTTTTGGCGGGTTGTGTAAAGACCGATGGAGTCCTTTTGAATGTCTTTTCCTTCAGGCTGGGTACTGGTCACACGCCTCTCGGGCAGCTCCTGTCCTATTTTAGAAGCCTTTCTATTGCAAGACGAAAAGCCAAGGACCAGGCAAAGTGTACAAACTAGAAAAAAGACCGATCTCATGCTCACTTTTTCTTCTTCTTCTTGGCAGAAGCGGCAGATTGTTGTGCCTTTTGTTGTTCGCGCATGGCCGCCTCCAAACGCTCCTGGAAACCTCCTTTCTTCTTTGGCTTCTTTCGATATTCCTCCAACTCCTTCTTGATCTTCTCCTGATCGATGATGTAGTTTTTGGTGATGATGGTCTGACCGATATTGAATATGTTGGAGAAAAGCAGGTAGCAGGTCAATCCGGATGCAAAGTTATTGAAGAAAAACAGGAACATCACCGGCATAAAATACTGCATGTATTTCATAGCAGGATTGATGGACATGTCCATGTGCTTGGTGTTGTAGTAAGTATAGATGACGGTCGTACCGGCCCACAGCAAGGTAAACAAACTGACGTGGGTACCATAGAACGGGATTTCGAAAGGCAGGGTCGCAAAGACATCGAAAGATGACAAGTCATCGGCCCAAAGGAAGCTCGCCTGGCGGAATTCAATGGAACCAGGGAAAAAGCGATAAAGCGCAAACCAAATGGGCATTTGCAAGGCAATCGGTAGACAACCTCCCAGTGGACTCACCCCAAATTCGCGGTAGAGCTTCATGGTTTCCATTTGTTGCTTTTGCTGATCGTCGCCGAATTTTTCCTTAAGGGCCGTCATTCTGGGCTTCAAGGCAGCCATTTTGGACTGAGAATGCAGCATCTTGTAGGTCAATGGATACAAAACCAGCTTAACGATGACCGTCAGCAACAGAATGACCAAACCGGCACTTCCGATGAAACTCGATAAGAAGTTGAACAGTGGACGGATGATCCAACGGTTGACAGTACCAAAGATGCTCCAGCCGTAGGGGACGATGTCTTCCAGGCTGATGTTGTATTCCTTAAGGCGAGAAAACTCATTTGGTCCTACGTACATCTGCATCGCGACGGTTTCATCCGCAGTCTTTTCCAATGGAATCTGGATGTAGGACGCTAGGTACTTGAGGTTTTTATCATTTTCATCCAGCACCTTGGTTTCCAATACTGCCGAGGAAAAAGGCTTGGCCGGAATGAGAGAAGCGTTAAAAAACTGCGTAGAGTGCGCCACCCACTGCAAGCTTTCCCCTTCGACATCCTCTGTATCATCGGATGTGCAAGAACAATAATCGGGGTCGTCCGTGACAGGTTTATAGTAAACACTGGTATAATTGCGCTCATATTGAGAGTTTCGCTCGATTTTATCTGGATAATGCTCCCAGTTGAGTTGCAATTTGTTGGTCGAGCGGTCGAGTATGTCACCCAGACCTTTCAGCCGAATGTCGTAGTCGATGTTGTAGGAACTATCTTTTATGGAATAGCGCTGCTCGAAGTAACGTCCCTCCCCTGCTGAGGCGCGAAAAACGATGGCATTCCCCTCTTTAGTAGGCTGAAAAAAGAGGTCCATCGACGAAACGGAACCAGAAGGGACGTTGGCGATGGGTAGCAAGTATTCAAATTTATTCTTGCGATCTTCCAGCAGTTCGACCGGAACCTTTTGGCTGTTGTTGGCACTGTCGCGGATGTCTTTATCGTAGCCTTTGAGCTCGACGCTCTTGATGACACCTCCTTTGTTGGAAAAGCGAATTTTGAAAAGATCGTTTTCCAGGACTTCCTCGGATTCTGTGCCATTGGCACTGGACGCAAACACACCAAAGGTACCAGAAAGGCGGGCCTGAAGGATGGAATCGGATGCCGAAGCTGGAATGCCCTCGGGTATTTCGATAGAGGATTCTGCGGATGGAGCCGGACGCTCCTCTGCCAAGGCGAGGCTGTCGAGCCGCAATTGCTCCATTTTTATAGAGTCTTGGACGAATTTCTGCCGTTTCAACTCCTCCTCCGAGGGGGCGTTCAACTTTGCCCAGACAAAGAAAAGCCCAAAAATGAGGATCAATCCGATAACACTATTTCTATCCATCTTGAAATTTAGTATGTTTAATTGCTGGTATAAAAGTACCTAAAATACTCGTAGATTGGCGCTAATACGGCTGCCATTCTAAAGCCAGGCAAAGGTACAACTTTGTTTTTTCATAAATAAAGACAAATGGATGATTCTTCTGTTCACATAGACAAGACGATGCTACAACGCTACCAAAATGCGCACTTTCGCTTCGATACCCTGCGTTTTTCCTTTCAAATCGAGCAAACAAACGAGGAAATGGATGTTTTCCTGCTCGACAACCAGGCGGATGAGTGGTTGGTACTTGTTTTTGCTGCCAAAAAAGACCGATCGGCCTTTGAGCAGCATTGTTCGGGTCGAATATTCGACGGTTACATCGAAAAAAATGGTCAACGCCTAGCTGAGGTTTTGCTTTTATTAGATATTAAGGCTGAAAACAGCGCACTACCGTTAACATCCGAAGCTATAGTCGCTCTGGTCTCCGGTCGGTTTCAGCGTCCACCCAAAATTACTTATGCATGAAATTTCGGCTTAGAGGCAAGAAAAGAAGAGCTGCCATAGCCGCTCTTGCAGGCCGCCTACAGATGACCTATAGTCCCAAAGACAGCTATGGACTCCTGTCTCAGCTCAAGAGCTTCCGAATTTTTCGGATTGGTCACTCCAAGCGTGTCTCCAATCTGTTGCAAAAATCAGATGTACAAACCGACAGCAACACCAGCCTGTTTGATTACAGATATGTTGTCCAGGCGGGTAATACCCCAGTGACCGTATCTTTCAACGCCTATTTCTACAATTCCAAGGAGATGGGCTTGCCGGAGTTCAGCATTTCGCCCAAGCATTTTGGGCATCGCATCATCGAGTTTTTCAAGGGCCAAGACCCCAATGCCTCTACGATCGATCTCAATTTTTCAAAAACACACGTCCTGAAAAACGATGATTCTTGGTCCAGGGATGACTTATTATCCGACGAATTGGTGGCCTTATTACAAAAACACGACAAGTTGCGCATTGAAGCGATGAACTACTACTTAGCCATTTACAAACCCAAGCACTTGATCCGTGTGGAAGAATTGGAGGACTTTCTCGCCGCCTGTGAATCGATTAAGGAAGTGTTGCGTGTTCAGCATCGCATTGATTAGCCAAGAAATTAGATTTTTAGGTGGCGAATAGATGCTTCTATTTTCTCCTTCAGGAATTCGTCGCCGTAAAACTTAAGGTGGATTCTGCTATTGTCCTGATTGTTGGTAGCCTTTAAAATCCAATCCTTTTCGCTGTCGAACAAGCCGACGATGGTATCGCCACACTGGTCGGCCGTATCATGGATCAATAGCGCACTGACCAAATCCAAGCCATAGGCATTGTTGATTTCGCCCATGCCCACCAGTTGCGTCACTGCATTATCGATGACATTCAGTTTGAACCACTGAACGGAAAAAGCGCTCTTCCTTTGGATGATTTTGATGGCTTTGGAAAGAATGGCCTCAAAGTTTTGTCTTTCGGCTGTTTTTCTGCCGGTTTCGCCTGAATGGATGTGCCAGTCATAGATTTTTTTGCCCTTCGGATAAGCTTCCAAAGACAAATATCCCTTGTGGAGGATGCTGCTCCTTAACCAAGCTTCTGTTGTAGAAAAATTCATTTCATTGGTGTTTACAAGTCGATTGAAAGCATGGGCTGTTGGCTCCCTCACTGGCGGACTTTGCTGATTTGAACAACTGGCTGGATGTTGGTATAGTTCGGAATGTCGCTGAGAATTTTTTCTGCATTGGCCTTGAAGGCTTCCTGATAATCGGATAGCTTTTCAAAATAAAAATAGCCAATGGCCAAGTAGGTCAGCGGATCGTCGGGCGTTCGGCCGGACAGCCCTTGATCGATTTCCAATGCCTTCAAAGGCTCGCCAAATAGGTCAGCCACCATAGGCATATGCTTGTTGGCGTAATAGTCCATGTCGAAGGTTTTCCCCTCGGCATTAGGGTACATGATGGCCACTTTGATCATGCCCTTTTTGCGCTGAGGAGCATTGGAAGAACCAGTTTGTTGGCAGCTGGTCAAGGAAGCGATGGCACAGAATACTAAGAGGATGGTTTGGATTTTCACTTTGTTGATTTTTGAAAAAGAGGATCAAAAAAAGGTTGATTATTGAACTAAGCGGAGTCAGACGAATGGCCTCACTGCCCCATCTGGTACACCCGCACATAATCTACGACCAACGTATCCGGGAAGCTGCTGATAGCCACCTGATCGGCCCATTCATAAATCCGCAAACTCATATTGGGACGCAACCACCTATCAATACTATCGGGAAAGGACTCCTGAATATTGTAATCTGTGTTATCTGCCTGTTGCGCTTCGGCACAGCGATTACGATCGGCCAGCCCCTCCCGGCAAATCGTCCAAATGGGTTCTTCCTCAAAAAACCAAGTAATATTTTGAGGAGTCCAATACACTGCATAATGATGGAATGCCTGGCTGTAATCCATCTGCGAAAACTGCTTGGTCACATACTTTTCTTTATTATGGGCGCTTACGAAATGCTTGTGGCTATCTCCAAAAAATTCGAAGACGACAATTTCATCGTGGTGCCACAGCCAAAAGACGGGATACAGCCCTTTGGCAGATGGTATTTTTGCTCGGCACTCAAACAGTCCATGGTTGTATCCTTTGCGAGAAAAAAGAGAAGCAGAAGTGAAATCTTGCTTTAGCTCAAAGGTATCTCCACCATAAAAGTCACAGCCAACGGGCGTACCTTTTTCGGCTCCTACAATACCTTGATAAATTTGTTGCTCCTGCTTTGCGATGAGGTTCAGACAACCATTTTTCAGTACAATATTGTCCTCCGTTAACAAGGCAGCATTATCAAAATTGCAACTTCCTCTAGGCAGTATTCTATCATAAGGGCTGGGGTTGGTGGAGATTGTTTGCCACAGGGAAGTATCCAAGGTATGTTGCGAGAATTCGTCTTCAAAAACCAGTTCTAGCTTTGCTTTTACAGCCGACAAGGTCGACACAGGCGGCTGCTTACATCCGATGGATAGGATGATGAAGACCAGACCAATGGTGAGAGCATACTTCAAGGGGTAAGATTATCTTTATTTGTCAATCACGCTATTGTTTTCCACCAAGCAAAAATGTCAGAGGAATATCTAAGCGTTTATTCCATGCTTTTTCAGAGTGGTTTGCTCCTTCAAATTTCATGGTTTTCCAATTTTGGTCGCCGTATCCTTTTTTGAGGAGGATGCTGTCAATTTCTCTTTGATGGGGTTCGTAAAAGGCGTCGAGCGTTTCTGTTCCAAAGTCAAAATAGAGGCGATGGCTCTCAGGACTGGGCAAATTATTTTCTACATACTGTGAAAACAGCTTGGGAATCGGATTATTGAGCGTGTCAAATATACCAATCCAATGGGTCGACAAGCAGCCTGCACCAGCGAATATTTCCGGGTATTCACACAGAGCATATAGGGATATGAGCCCACCCATGCTCGAACCTGCGATAAAGGTATTTTCCCGATCCGAATAGGTGGCATATTTTTCATCAATGAAGGGCTTCAGCTCTTTTACGATGAATGCCAAATATTTGTCGGACACCACCTCCATTTTAAACAAGGAAGATGTTTCATTTCTTTTGTAGTCGGACAGCAATGAATCCTGAAACGCCTCGGGTAGGCTTTCAAAGGGCTTTTGGGGAAAATATTCGGAATGCCGAAACGCAGTGTTCCATATGCCTACCACGATGGCTTCCCGTATTTTATCCTCCTCTAAAAGCTGCCCCATAGTTTCATCGACGCCCCACTCCTGTTTGTTCCAACTCCTTGTTGAATCAAACAACATCTGTCCATCGTGCATGTAGAGTACTGCATACTTTTTATCGGCTGAGTAATCATCAGGCAGCCAGACGTCTACATTTCTAGGTGTTATGAATTGCGATTCAAAATTCTCTATTCTCTCCACCTGCCCCCTTGCTAAATCCAAGTATTCCGTAGGACGCGCATTTTCAGAACAAGCGCTGTAGACCAGAACAGCCATTACGGATAGGATAAATGAATTCACCGCTTTGCAACTACCAATCAATTGAAGCATTGGATAATTTTTATTTTTCTTTGATAAGCTTGGCTTTCATAATATTATAAACCTCATAGCTGTTGATCTCCGGGATGGTGTCACCGCGAATTATTTCCTTACCACTTACCCTTTTCGGCTCAGAAAAAACGGAAGTAATTTCATACTCCAAGAACCCATTTTCCAAGCAGATTTTAGTCAGTAGTTCACTCCCCATTCCACCAAAACTAGAATATAAGCAATCACCATATAAGTAAGAGTCTAAGAGGATACTGTTGTGCTCGTCGATGACATAATGCCCAATGGAATCCTGTATACGAACCAGGGAATACTTTCGCTCATCCGCCACATTTTCATCTCGATTGTAGGTGATGATAAAGTTCCAACTTGAATCTTTCGGACTGATTTCGAGGGACATTGGAAAAGCATCCACTTTCTTATTGAACCCCCAAATTTCTACCGTTCCACGCCATTTCCCCTCCCAGCTCTGCGGAAATGAT
>JBCCSZ010000108.1:0-22144 GCA_039199225.1 Bacteroidota bacterium | reverse complement strand
GTTGGTTGTCAAATTGAATTCATAGGTAGCTCCTGTCACAGTTACCTGTAGGATGTTGCCCGTTTGGCTGACGCCTTCTACCTGCATCGGGAGGTCGCCGGCACCACCGGGAAATGTCACCCCTTCCCCTGGGGCAAAAGCCGTCAGCGTCTCAGCCGGCAATTCAACAAAAGCCAAGTCCGCGATCTCAAAAAGCACGTTGCCATCAAAACCTGGTCCGTATTCATGTATGCCCAAAAAGGCGCTGATGGCTCCATAGCGATCGTCCCAATGAGGCGTGAATCGCCACGTCCAGCGCTGCCAACCGTCCGGACCGGCAGTCACTGCTGGTAAACCTCCGTAGCGCGCACCTAGGGATAGATCGTTGTTGGCATCCGCTCCTTGAATACCGACTGAAATTTCCCAAGTATCTCTCGGAAAATTCGATCTAATTAAAGCGCTTACTTCGTAAGTTCGATTGGCTTTTATCGGCAGGCTTTTGAAAGAAAACAAACGTCGATCCGATTCCTCCATTCCACTGCCCACCAATACGCGATAAGCAGAGACCCCTTGGTAAACAGGACTATAGATCAAGGTCGCATCAGAAGTATTGTCCCAATCGATGCCCTTTTGTCGGAAATCTCCGCAAGGAAGTCGCAAGACTTCTCCTCCACGGTCCGCCGGATTGACCAATGCATCAAAACCGGCAGGAGGCATCGGCAACTGGTCGCGATCGCTGATTCGCACTTTTACATTATCAATGGCAGCTTTTCCTTTGAAAGCTCCCCCCCAATTGAAGAAAGCCCCAGCATACCCCAGACCTGTGGCACGTGATATGCCCACAGCAATGCCATAGTCGTTACCGTCGACCATGAGCCGCAAGACATTATTACTCAAGTCGACAACCAGCTCGAAACGATGCCAAGTACCCAATTGGAAAAAGTTGTTGGGGAAAGCAGGTTCTCGCCAACCGAGATAGTTGCCCGTCGCTGGATCGTAGTCCAACAAACCGACGGTAAAACCATCGTTCAAAAAGCTGAATCCAACATCGGCAAAGCTTTCTTCAGTCTCATCATAACATCTCAAAAAAGCAAAGCCATCCGGTACGGTTCCAGCCTCCACGAGAAAATCAAATCCTACCCAAACCGTATCCCTTTCAATAATGCCGCTATTGAGCAGTCCTTCAAAATCCAAGAGGCTGAATTTACCACTTTGTGCAATATCAACGGAGACTACCTTGCCTGCTGCTGTGCTGTTACCAACATTTCCACTGACCTCTGCCACTACCATCGTATTGGCAAAGTCACCAGTCATAGCTGTTGGTTTATCACCGCTGCCTGGTGCAAGTGCGGGTAATTCTCCAATTAAATCCGCCTCGAAAGTAGCTTCAATGGTCGTGCTTTGACCTAAGAGATGGGAATGTAGGCAAAGGAATATCAAAAGGCTTAAGCCTCCTCTGAGCAATGGGGAGCTATTTTTCATTCTTTTCCTGTTGAGGTTATTTACAAAAAACAACGGTCCGTACTCATCCATTGATTGGATTTTCACGCAGTAGAAAGCGATATATAAAAGATAGGAAAGATTATTGAAAAGCTGACGCTACATTGATTTAAAATCATGTAATGCACAGAAATTTATTGTTACAAATAGATAGAAAACTTGAACGGACGATGAGCGTAAACGCCATGTAAAATTGGCAGGCGAAGCATCCAACGGAATTCCAAACCAGATTGATAATATGTAGTGGTTTTACTCTACCGCCTCCAAAACGTTTTCCTTCAATTGTATGAGGGTTTTGTGTGCTGCTTTCAAGCTTTTGACGTTTTCCTGAATGAGGATAAAGTGGCGAACCGACTTTTTAAAACTCAAGGAATCCGTTTCGCCATTTACAGCGACGTAGCGAACGATATTATTGAAAACATCCGTCTCAAAGAAAGGAGATTGGGCATTGCTGATGAAATAGCATCGCAACTTGCGGCTCTTCAAGGTCAATCGCTCAAAGCCCAGCTTTTTGCACAACCAGCGAAGACGCAGCCCTTCAAATAATTCCTTGACCTGATGCGGCACTTTACCAAAGCGATCCCGCAACTTGTCATAGAAAGCAGTAACCTCTTCCTCCGTTTTGAGCTGGTCGATCTCTGTGTATAAGTTTAGGCGTTCTTGAATGCTGGTCACATAGTCGTCGGGAATCAACATCTCAATGTCCGTATCGATCTGAACATCTTGGACAAACTCCCGGTTTTTATCCAGTTCGTCCTGGAACAACTCCTTGAATTTTCCTTCTTTCAATTCCTGTACCGCCTCCTCCAATATCTTTTGATAGGTTTCGTAGCCAATATCTGTGATGAAACCGCTTTGCTCGGCACCCAATAGATTTCCTGCACCCCGGATGTCCAGATCGCGCATGGCAATGTTGAAGCCACTGCCCAATTCCGAGAATTCCTCCAAGGTCCGCAGGCGCTTGCGAGCCTCCGGCGTCAAAACCGATAGAGGCGGACTGAACAGGTAGCAAAAGGCTCGTTTATTCGACCGACCGACCCGACCGCGCAGTTGGTGCAAGTCACTGAGTCCAAACTGATTGGCATTGTTGATGATGATGGTATTGGCATTCGGAATATCCAGCCCCGTCTCAATGATATTGGTACAAACCAGTACATCGTAGCGCCGATCAATAAAGCTGAGCAGCGTTTGCTCTAATTGCTTGGCCTCCATCTGTCCATGTGCCATGGCAACGTCGACATCCGGGCAGAGGCGCTTGACCATCGCTGCAATATCTGGTAAGGTCTTTACTCGATTGTGTACAAAGAAAACCTGCCCCCCTCGATTGATCTCGTAGTAGATCGCATCCTTGATGACCTCGTCGCTAAAGACGCGCACCTCCGTATGAATGGGCTGGCGATTGGGCGGTGGTGTGCGGATGACGGACAGGTCACGGGCCGCCATCAAAGAAAATTGCAAGGTACGAGGAATCGGTGTGGCCGTTAGAGTCAAGGTATCGACATTGACCTTGATGTTTCGCAACTTTTCCTTGGCAGCTACCCCGAATTTTTGCTCTTCGTCGATGATCAATAAGCCCAAGTCTTTGAAGCCAACATCTTTGTTTAACAGTCCATGCGTACCAATAACCAGGTCGATTTTACCTTCTTTTAGTTTATTGAAAATCGCCTTGCGCTCTGCCGTCGTCCGAAAGCGGTTGACATAGTCGATATCAACGCCAAATTCTCCAAGGCGCTCGCTGAAAGTTTTGTAGTGTTGCAAGGCCAAAATCGTCGTTGGTACAAGCACCGCTACCTGCTTACCGCCAACAACTGCTTTGAAAGCCGCCCGAACGGCGATTTCTGTTTTGCCAAAGCCGACATCTCCACAAATCAGGCGGTCCATTGGATAAGGCTTTTCCATGTCGGCTTTCACATCGATGGTCGACTTGAGCTGGTCGGGGGTATCTTCGTAGATAAAAGAAGCCTCCAACTCATTTTGCAAGTAACCATCTTCCTGGAAAGCAAAGCCTTTGCTCGCCTTCCGCTTGGCATAAAGCTTAATCAACTGCGCTGCAATATCCTTGACCTTGCGCTTAGCTTTGCGCTTGAGATTGTTCCAAGCATCGGAGCCCAGCTTGTTGAGCCGAGGCGGCGTACCATCCTTACCAATATATTTGGATATCTTATGTAGGGTATTGATACTGACATACAGGATGTCATTGTTTTTGTAAATCAAACGCACCGATTCCTGAACATGGCCATTGATGTCGATCTTTTCCAGCCCTGAATAACGTCCAACGCCGTGATCGATATGGGTAACAAAATCCCCTGGCACCAACTCGCGCAACATCCGTAGGTTGATCGCTTGATCTTTGGTAAATCCACGGCGCAGCCTGTAGCGGTGAAAGCGCTCAAATATTTGATGGTCGGTATAGCAGGCAATTTTCAGGTCGAGATCGACGAACCCCTGATTGATTGCTTTATCGATGGGATGAAACTGGACAGATGCACCAAGGTCTTTGAAGATGGCATAAAAACGCTCGATTTGCTTGGGGTTGTCCGTAAAAATATAGTTGTCGATCCGATCCTTGGTATTTTCATTGAGGTTTTCAATGAGCAGCTTGAAATTTTTGTTGAAGCTAGGTTGTGGGCGGCTGCTGAAAACGACCTTATCGTCGAATGAAAAACTTTGTTTGCCTCCCTTCAGAGAAAATATGGAGAAGCTTTCGACATCCTGGATGACTTCATGGGGTCGGATGAACGCCCGATCGCGAAACAATTCTGCCAGCTCACTTTCATCCAAAACCGATACCTTGGAAGCAAAGGTTTCTGCCTTTTCAAAACATATCTGCAGCTTATCGAGCAACACCTGGAAGTCCCGAATCCAAATGGCCGTCGTTCTGGGCAACACACCAAAAAGCGATACCTTTTCGCTCTGCTTAAACTTGGTGTTGATGTTGGGGATAATGGATACCTCGGCAATCTTCATCTTTGACAACTGCGTCAACGGATCGAAAGTGCGAATGCTTTCTACCTCATCGTCAAACAACTCGACCCGGTATGGCCACTCATTACCATAGGAGAAAATATCTACGATGCCACCACGAATGGAAAACTGACCTGGTTCATACACAAAGTCTACTCGATCAAAACCATACTCTACCAACAGATCGATGAGAAAGGGGATGTCAACCGTCTCGTTCATTTTGATCTCGATCCGGCTTTTGGCCAGTACGCCCGGAGCAACAACCTTTTCGAATAAGGCTTCCGGATAGGTAACCAGCAGTTCTCCTGCTGCTCTTGAGCTGGTAATTTTATTGATGGTCTCGGTGCGCAGCAGCACATTACTGGACTGCAACTGCTCGAAATTCATCGGCCTCTTGAAGGAATCTGGAAAAAAATGGACAGGCTTTTTATTGAGCAGGCTACTCAAATTATTTTGAAGATAGGCGGCCTCTTCCTTATCATTGGCAATAAAAAGATGACTCCAAGGATATTTGAGGTAAGCGCCAGCCAGGATAAAGGCATCCTGCGCACCCATCGTCCCCGTAATCTGGAGGCGAGTAGGTGAGTCTTGCTGTAAGGCTTCCACAATCTGCTGCACCCGGCTGTCTTCCCGGTACATTTCTAACAACCGCTGTATATTACTCACGAAGCGAAGATAAAGATTTTAAGATGGAATATCTAAAGGACAACAAAGTGGAAGGGAAGATGTTTTGGCAATCTTTGCGAATCGCACTTTGCTATCGAAAGGCAAAACAAATGGATAATTCGTCGTTTTTTGCCCGAAAGTCTAGATATTCACACTTGTTGTATGCCATTAACGCCATAAATCAAAACTCAAAATGAGGCACGAATTGTTTACTGAACGATTGGTTTTGACTCCTTTTCGTTACAAGGATTATAATTTGTTTCATCAAATTAGCATAGACCCCTATGTTAGAGAATTCCTGTGGGATGACGAAATAATTCCACTTGAAGCAGCCAAAGAAATAATGCGGGAGAATGAGAGTCATTTTGAAAAAAACAATTTTGGAATATGGAAGGTAGCTCTAAAGGAAACTGATGAAATAATTGGTTTCACAGGACTTTGGCATTTCTTCCATGAACCACAACCTCAACTAATTTATGCGTTACTTAAACAGTTCACAAAACAGGGTTATGCCCTTGAGTTTTCAAAGGCAATTATTGAGTATTCTTTCAAAACCCTGGATTTCGAATATTTAATTGCTGCAACAGATGAACCTCATTTAGAGTCTCAAAAAGTGGCAAAGAGACTGGGCATGAAATTTCATGAAAAAAGAATTGAAGACGATAAACCCACCTTATTCTTTAAAATAGAAAAAGGGTGAATGTAAAACAGCATACACAACATATAATACCCAGCAAAAGCTGGTCACGCCGCATATATTAAACGTTAAACACCTATTTATGTCCAACATCATCGAAATAAAAGCGCGCTGTAGCGATCCGGAACGCATTCACCATTATTTGAAGGCACACAAAGCAGTGTTCAAAGGGCTTGACCATCAAATCGATACCTACTTCGTTGTTCCCAACGGCCGCCTCAAGCTGCGCCAAGGCAAAGTCGAAAGCGCCCTGATCCACTACCAACGTGCCAATCAGGCCGGCCCCAAGCTCTCGGAAGTTTCGCTCTATACATCAGCAGATTACGACGCCCTGCAAAAGACCCTCGCCAGAGCACTGGGCGTTTGGGTTGTCGTAGATAAAAAGCGTTCCATTTATTTCATTGAAAATGTCAAATTTCATGTCGACGAGGTCAAAGGGCTGGGGTCGTTTATGGAAATAGAAGCCATCGACGAAAGCGAAGAACGCCCCCTTGAACAGCTCAGGCAGCAGTGTGACTATTACCTGGCTCAGCTCGACATTCGAACCGAAGATTTGGTGGACGGCTCTTACAGCGACTTATTGGCTGCAAAGATAGAAGGATGAAACAACTAAAAAATCACTGGCTCTATTCCAACGATCTTCCCAAAAAAGACTAATTTTCCGGCCATGCACAGCTTGTCACTTCATTCACATTATCCTGCTAAGCTGCTTTTATTTGGCGAGTATGCCATTGTAAAGGGAGGCAGCGCCTTGGCCATTCCCTACAGAAATTTCTGGGGCCGGTGGCAGTTTGGCAAAAACATCACCAAGCGCAAGGAGTGGCTAAAAGACCTCCCCGATTTTGTCACTTATTTGGAAAACTTACATTTTGAGGGGAAGCTTTTGAGCCAAATCGATGTGGATAAGGTCCGGTACGAGGTAGAACAAGGACTTTGCTTTGCCAGTAACATTCCACAAGGTTATGGTGCAGGGAGTTCTGGTGCCTTTTGTGCTGGGATTTATGACCGCTTTGCGAGCAACAAGGCCGACCAAAGCCAGATGGACATCCTCCAAGCGCAGTTGGCGCAGTTGGAGAGCTTCTTTCACGGTTCCAGCTCGGGGATGGATCCACTCGTTTGTTTTCTACAGCAGGGGTTACTTTCCGAACAAGGCAGCCTAAAACCGTTGGCCACCTTTCCAGCCTTGGAAGCCTCCAAGCTATTTTTATTGGACAGTGGGCGGTCTCGACAAACAGGACCACTGGTAGAGTTGTTTCTCGAGCGCTGTGAGGACCCCGACTACAGCCGACGCTTGGAAGCCGAATTAATGCCTCTGAATGAAGAAGCCATCCAATCCTACCTAAATGGGCAAACCGACTTGCTATTTGACACCATACATCAGATCAGTCATTTTCAATGGAAGTACTTTTCAGAGATGATTCCAAGAGAAATGAAAGACCTGTGGCTCAAGGGATTGAGCAGTGATCGTTTTAAGTTGAAATTGTGTGGCGCTGGTGGTGGTGGATTCATCTTGGGCATTGGAGAACGCCCTGCAGAAATCTAACGTTTTTTGCTCACCAGAATAAAGGCTGGCGGAATGTTTAGTGGAACCCAATCGATGTCGACGTTGCCGAAAACCGTTTGATACATCTTTCTCATCAACAAAGAATAATGTATTTGCACGTACAGGCCGTCTTTTTTCATAAAGCGATGGCACTCTCTGACGATGCGATACGAGAGATCATCCGGCAAAGAAACAAATGGGATGGCCGAAATAACGTAATCTGCTTGTGACAAGCCGAGACGTTCAAGATGTTGCCCTAGGTTTTCAGCCGAATCTTCAATGACGTGGAGACGTTTGTCCTTGATTTCTGAGCGCATTTGCTCACAAAAGGCAGCATTGACCTCAAAGCTCAACAAGGTAGCATCTTTTCGCATTCGCTGTAGGATGTGCTTGGTGATAACGCCATCGCCTGCACCAAGCTCTACAATGACCTTTGCATTTTCAAAATCAACTGGCTTGACCATAGCTTTACAAACGAATTTCGAGCTACGGGTAAATGTCCCAACCGTTTTGATGTTCTTGAGACTTTCTTTAAAAAACGCAATCGTCCCCATTGGATACGTCAGTTTTGTTTTTCACGTGATACAGTCTGTTTCACTACTGGCAGTGAGCAGCTGTTTTCTGGTCGTTTTTTATGACAAGACAAACGAAGATGGGGCTTTTTATTGGGATTTCAAATTTCAGTCCCTCAAATAGTTGAGCAAATCCGGAAAATCAGCCACCATTCCACGTGCATCTTCTTTACTGATTCGGAGTCCATTGAGGAAAGGCACTACGTAGGCATCGGGAATACCCTGACGAACCAACTCCATCTGCAACTGAGAAGCAGAGGCAAAGGTTTTGTAGAGCCCTAGGCTGTATTTATAGAGGTTTTTAGACGCGTGTTTATCGATCATGGGGTCTGGAAAGGTAGAGAAGACCTCGCTGTTGTAGCGTTGTTCAAGGGCAGCGACCTGCACTTTATAGGACAGTCCCTTGATGAGTTGTTTGTAATAGATTCCCCGATAATCTTCAAATTGGCTCACATCCGGCATGCGAATATTGATTTGTAAAGGTTGACCTTCTGTATTGAAAAAGGTCAAATCAATTCGGCGGTTGAAACGCGCACCCTGTTCATTGGGGCCACCTTCGGTTTCCGTTTTTGCCGTAGGATAACTGCTTCCTAAGCCTTTGAGAAAAATTCTGGATGCAGCGATGCCATTGTTAATCAGATATTGCGAGACCTTTTCTGCCCGTTTGATTGAAAAATACAGGGCGAACTGCTGCGGGCCGCTTTGGTCCGAGTGGCAACTCAGTAGCAAATCAACCCTGGGAAAATCCTGCATCAATCGCGCAACCTTGTCCAACTCGCGCTTGTTGGGCGAGCTCATCACGTCATCATCATCCTCGTAAAAGAGTGGAGAAATGGTAAACTTCTGAATCTCTTCCTCTGTAAATCCAATGGGTTCTGTTTCTATGGACACCGTTTCGGTCCCCACCATCGGATCGTCGGAAGAAGCCGCTGGGTTTTCAGTCGCTACAGCCCTAGAGACATCCGCAAAGCAAGCAGGGTCAGACTCAACCAATTGTTCACTTTGGGTACTCTTGAAGTAGGCAGCATACAAGTCCCGCTGGCCATAGCCCTCCTTCCTCGAAGAGCTGAAATAGGCCGTCAAACCATCGTTGGACAGACGCAAATGGCTGTCGTCCGCTGGTGAGTTGATCGGACTGGCCAAATTTATCGGAGCAGACCAGCTCTGGGTAGCATCATCGAATACAGACCGAAATACATCGAGCCCTCCGGTACTCTCTCGCCGGTTGGAGCTGAAGTACAAAGTCCGACCATCCTTTGCCAGAAAAGGCGTAATCTCATCGTAGGCAGAGTTGATGGTACTGCCCAGGTTTTTGGTTTGCCAACGGCGATCTCGAAAAGTCGCAACGTAAATGTCGCTACCTCCCAAGCCCCCCTTGCGATAACTGCAAAACAGGAAGCTGGTATCACTGAAAAAATAAGGATAATTATCGCCTTGAGAGCGCTGCATAGGTCCTTTGAAGGGATGGGAAAACAAAGGGCGATCGTCTGCCTGATTCGAAAAGGTATCGACTAAGACCTCCCCTCCCGTCATTCGGTTGCCCTTGTAAAATACCATAACAGAGCCATCCTCATTAAAGTCTAGCAGCAGATCGTGGCGAGGGCTGTTGATCAACGAACTCAAAGGAGTCGTCGCTGTCCACTGCCCGTTGATGATCATGGTCGAATAAATATCGGAATAATAGGAGCCATATTTTTCGTCCCGCAAGCCCTTTTTATCCCGCTTACCACCAACATTGCCTTTCCGGCTGGACGAAAAGTAGAGTTTATTATCGTAGTTGGGGCTGGCAACTGCACCGAATTCATCCCCGGAGGTATTCACTCCATCTCCGAGATTTTCTACAACCGCCAGTTCTTCCCGATATTTTAGGCGCAAGCCTGTGGCACAACGGCGGATGGCATCTTTGACAGACGCGCGGTCGGAACTGTTCGACTTGATGTTTTTTAAGTACAGCTTGTAATAACGAATGGCCTTTTTATAGTCCCTAGAGCTGTGATAGGATCGCCCCAGGTAATAGTAGGACTGTGGGTTGGGTTTCTTACTTTTTTCCACCACATATTCCAAGTAGCGCTTGGCGTTGTCGACGCTATTGGTATAGTAATAGGCAAGCCCTATTTTGTAGCGGGCTTCTATGTCGGCAGGTTTCAGCCGTTGGTATTTCAACAATAAATTGAGCGCCTCCTGGTATTTTTCGTTGGCAAAGTACTTTTCACCCTCTCCCTTTAGTTTTTTGGCAGAGCCTTGCGCATTTGCCATACCCGACAAACCAATGATCAGTAACGCCAGCAAGTAGCATTTGTATTTCATGTACAATTTTATTGGTTCAACAAAGCCCTCCTATTATGCTCAGGAACCAGCTTGAATATGGCACCTTTGCTCCTCTAACGAATCGTGGAAGCAAAGGATACCGTATTTAAAGCTTAAAGCGTTCTTTCGGGATCAAATGCCTCCAGATAGTCCCCGATTCGGCGCAAGAAGGACCCTCCCAGGAATCCGTCGACCACTCGGTGATCATACGATAAGGATAGGAACATCATCTGCCGAACCGCAATCAAGTCGCCGTACGCCGTTTCTACCACAGCCGGCTTTTTTCGAATGGCGCCAACAGCGAGTATGGCCACTTGTGGTTGATTGATGATAGGGGTTCCCATCACATTACCAAAGGTTCCTACATTGGTCAACGTGAAGGTCCCATCTTGTATTTCCTCAGGTTTCAATTGATTTTTGCGCGCACGGCCCGCCAGGTCGTTCACAGAGCGCGTCAATCCAGCCAAACTGAGCATATCGGCCTGCTTGATGACAGGTACGATTAGGTTGCCAGAAGGCAAAGCCGTTGCCATTCCGATGTTGATCGATTTTTTGACTATGATCTTATTGCCATCGACCGAGACGTTGACCATTGGAAAATCGCGAATGGCCTTTATGACAGCCTCCATGAAGATGGGTGTGAAAGTTATTTTCTCACCATACTGCTGCTGGAAGCTTCCTTTGATCTTGTTTCGCCAGTTGACAATATTGGTAACGTCGACCTCTACGAAGGAGGTGACATGAGGAGAAGTATGCTTGGAGCGGACCATGTGATCGGCGATCAAGCGCCGCATCCGATCCATCTCGATGATTTCGGTGTCGCCATTGACGGAAATGGCCGGACGAGCCAAGGGCGCTGCTGCCGAAGGTGCTTTAGCAACAGGTGGTTGCTGAACGACCGTTTGAACAGGTGCCGCTGTATGAACGGCAGCAGGACGTTGGTTGATGTAGGCCAGAATATCCTTTTTGGTCACCCTTCCGTTGGCACCCGTGCCAGCGATGGCATCCAGCTCGACGGTACTGATGTTTTCTTTAGAAGCAATATTGCGGACCAGCGGAGAGTAAAAACGGTTGCTGCTGCTGGCTGGCGCAGTTGCTGCGACGGTCTCTAAAACGGCAGGGGCTGGAGCGGATAAGTTGTGCTGGCTGTGGCCATTTTGTGGCCCCTTTGGCGATTCGGCCGGGGCGCTGGGACTTGGCTGGGCGACCACTTCCGCTGTTGCTTCGGTAGCGATAACGGCGATGACCTCACCAATGGCAACGGTTGCATCTTTTTCGTATCGTATCTCGACGATGGTTCCACTGACGGGGGCCGGCACTTCAGAATCGACCTTATCGGTCGCAATCTCCAGGATCGTTTCATCGGCTTCGACGGTGTCCCCAACGTTCTTTACCCAATTGAGGATGGTCGCCTCCATGATGCTTTCCCCCATCTTAGGCATTATCAATTCTACTTGAGCCATGGTCTGGTTGAATTTTTTTAAATCTGCCAAAGGGCAGGATGGTTATTAATTTGGTTAAGGCCCACAAAATTAAGATTTTAGCTGCGCCCAAAAAATAACTGGCCTAATTTATTTTCCAACACCCTTTCATGTTTAAACGGCTACTTGCTCCAATAAAAATTTTCGGAGCAAATTCAACGTTTGGGTGCTGGTGTAGTGGATGTTCCGCACGCGGTCCTTTCCCAAAGACAATTTCAAGGTGTTGATCTGCCCAGGTCTGCCAGCCGCCATCCAGATGGTCCCTACGGGCTTTTCAGGTGTTCCGCCTCCAGGACCTGCGATGCCGGAAGTTGCCATTGCCAAATCGGTCCCTAGAGCTTTACAAGCACCTTCCACCATTTCAATCACCGTTGACTCGCTCACAGCTCCATGCGCCCTTAGAGTGGTTTCGGATACGCCCAGCAACTTCATTTTCACATCATTGGCATAAGCAATCACACTTCCTTGGAAATAGGCAGATGAGCCAGGAACCGACGTGATTCGGTGAGCCAAGTGTCCCCCCGTGCAACTTTCTGCCGTAGCTACGGTCAAGCCTTCCGCCTTTAGCATTCTACCAACTACTTGCTCTAAAGTTTCAATCCCATAGCCAAAAATAAGTTCGGGGATCAACTCCTCAATTGCTGCCACCTCTTTATTCAACTCCTCCTTCAAAGTATTTTCATCGTTTCCGCGTCCAGTCAAGCGGAGCCTGACCTGCCCCATCCCAGGCAGGAAAGCCAATTTGATATGTGCTGGCAAGTTGGCCTCGACAGATTCAATTCGCCGGGCGATTCGCGACTCCCCCTCTCCTACTGTCAAAATGGTCCGATGCTGAATGACATCTGTGAGGAAACGCTCTTTGACCCTCGGCAACACCTCGTACTCCATCAAGTATTTCATCTCGTAGGGAACACCAGGCATGGAAACAACAATCTTTCCCTTGTATTCAAACCACATCCCCGGAGCAGTTCCCATTTTATTGAAAAGCAACTGAGCATTGTCGGGCATAAAGCATTGCTGACGATGTGCCTCTGTTGTGGAGCGGCCCCAACGCTCGAACAGCTTCAATATACGGTCGTAAGTTGGCTGATCGAATCGCATGCCAGCGCCCATAAATTCTGCCAGTGTCTTTTTGGTAATATCGTCTTTGGTCGGGCCGAGACCACCGGTCATCAGCACGAGGTCGGCTTTTTCAAGTGCGCGCTCCAACCCGCTGACAATACCCTCTTTGGTATCTGCAACGGAGAGATTTTCCTCGACGTTCATCCCGAAAAGATTGAGTTGACCAGACATCCAGGCAGAGTTGGAGTCGATCACCTGGCCGATCAATAATTCGTCTCCTACCGTTAAAATATAGGCTTTCATTGTTGGGTTTTATGTGTTGTCACAAAAATTGTATTTCCTTCAATCCAAACGCCTCTTCCCCATCTTGATGGTGTATCAACAGTTTACCGCTTGGCGACAAGCCAGTGATCCGTCCACTAAAAACGTGGCCATCTATCCGGCGGAACAAGCTGTCTTCCATAAATCGATACAAACAAAGAATGTAATCCTTCTGAATTTGTTCAATCTGTCCACGGCGCAGCTGTAGATAACGCTTTTCCACGCATTCTCCCAATAAGGCGATCAAGGAGCGTATATCGTAAGTTTTAGCTGTCAATTGAGCAAGCGAACACGGATTTGGGAGGTTTTCCGGAAAATGCAGCTGATTGACATTGATTCCAATACCTGCTACACTGGATTTGATGCTATTGGGCGATACATTATTTTGAATTAGTATGCCTCCTAACTTTTTATCATCAACATAGATGTCATTGGGCCATTTTATCCGGACAGTTGCCGATACCTGAGCGCTCACAAAATCATAAACGCTTAGGGCTATGGCCTGGTTGAGGTGAAACTGATGACGAGGTGAGATGAAAACGGGATACAAAATGAAGCTCGTAATGATGTTCTGTCCGGCCTCTGACTGCCAAGAACTGCCAAGCTGTCCTCTTCCCTGGCGCTGAAAATCCGCCGAAATGACAGTTCCCTCGGCTGGATTACTTTTTGATAATAGTTCTAAAGCGTATGTATTGGTGGAATCCAAGGCGGGAAGATGCATCCAAACTTTTCCGACAAAAAGCGTGTTTCCTATAGTATGCAAACGGCTTATATTTAGTAATTTTATAATTACTGACGCAAAATACTCGATTCCAGGTACATAAGCGAATGATACACTCTAAAACGTTCTGTACCCAATTGTAGAACAATAATAAATTCAATTTGAATACACAAAAAAAGGAAAAAATTCAAGTGCTATCTTCCGAGGCTTTGAATCAATTGATCATAGACAGCATTCAGGATATAAAAGGCAAAGACATCGTCAAACTGGATTTACGAAACCTTCACGACGCTCCGACCGACTTTTTCATCGTTTGTCACGGAGATTCCAACACTCAGGTAAAATCTATTGCTGATAATATCTATAAAAGGGTAAAGCTGGAAGGTGATACTCTCCCAAATCATTTTGAAGGACAACAGACTGCTCAGTGGATCTTGGTAGACTACTTTGAGACTGTCGTACACATTTTTTACCACGAAACACGCTCTTTTTACGAATTGGAAGACCTGTGGAGTGACGCGATATTTACAGAATATAAAAACTTATAGAACGTTTTTCCCTGCAACTTCCAAACGTTTAGGGATTCTATGCGTTATGTAGGATAATACGTCAATAAAAAATGACTGAATGAGTTCGAATAATAAAGATAACAAGCCCAATAATTCCAAATTCAACTCCTATTGGATTTATGGTGTTTTGGCGCTGTTCCTCTTGGCTCTGAATTTTTATGGGCTGTCCAACGCCAGTAATGAGCCAATTTCAATGAAGCGGCTGGAAAAGATGTTGACTGAAGGCGATGTCAAGTCTGTCGTGATCATCAATAGAGAGATTGCCCAAATTACGCTGAAAAGCGATCGGATTGATAAACACAACGATGCAGCGAAGACCAAGTTTGGTTCTTCTCGCCCACATTTTACGCATGAGTTTGGATCCATCGACCGCTTTGAGGCAAAAGTCGAACGGGCTCAAGAAGACATTCCGCCGAGTGATAAGGTAGATGTCGACTACGAGAAGAAGGTCAACTGGCTGGCACCTTTGCTCAGTTGGGTATTACCGATCATCATTATCGTAGCCATTTGGGTGTTCATTATGCGCCGCGTCAGCGGAGGTGCAGGTGGTCCAGGTGCACAGATTTTCAATATCGGTAAGTCAAAGGCCACCCTGTTTGACAACAACACGAAGGTAAATGTCACTTTCCAGGATGTGGCTGGTCTCGATGAGGCCAAAGAGGAAGTTATGGAAGTCGTTGACTTCCTGAAGCATCCTAAGAAATATACCTCTCTCGGGGGTAAGATTCCGAAAGGGGTGCTGTTGGTTGGCCCTCCGGGTACTGGCAAAACCTTGCTGGCCAAGGCTGTTGCCGGAGAAGCAGGTGTACCTTTTTTCTCCATCTCTGGTTCTGACTTTGTCGAGATGTTCGTTGGTGTTGGTGCCTCTAGGGTTCGCGATTTGTTTAAGCAGGCTCGTGAAAAGGCGCCTTGTATTGTCTTCATCGATGAGATAGATGCTATCGGTCGCGCTCGCGGACGTGGTTCTTTCCAAGGCGGGAATGACGAGCGGGAAAACACCCTCAACCAATTGTTGGTAGAGATGGACGGTTTCAGCACCGATAAGGGCGTCATCATGATGGCTGCTACCAACCGTCCGGATGTTCTAGACAATGCTCTACTGCGCCCTGGCCGTTTCGACCGCCAAATCGGTATCGATCGTCCTGATTTGAAAGGACGTGAAGCTATCTTTAAGGTTCACCTCAAGAATATAAAGGTAGGCCCGGACATCAATGCTTCCACTTTGGCAGAAATGACACCGGGTTTTGCGGGCGCCGAAATCGCCAACGTTTGTAATGAAGCTGCGCTGATTGCAGCCCGCCGGAATAAGAAGGAAGTCGACATGGACGACTTCAACTATGCACTCGACAGGGTCATTGGTGGATTGGAGAAGAAAAGTAAGATCATTTCGCCTAATGAAAAGCGCATTATTGCTTATCACGAAGCAGGACACGCTATCTGCGGCTGGTTCTTGAAGCATGCCTCCCCATTGATCAAGGTTACCATCGTACCTCGCGGTATCGGTACGCTAGGCTACGCTCAATACCTACCAAAGGAGGAGTACATTACCCGGACAGAGCAAATGCTCGACAGGATGTGTATGACTTTCGGTGGCCGAGCAGCAGAAGAAGTGATGTTTGGAAAAATATCGACAGGTGCTCAAAATGATTTGGACCAGATTACCAAAATGGCGTACAGCATGATTGCCATTTTCGGCATGAACAGTGAAGTCGGTCAAGTATCCTTCTATGGTATGCAGCAAGATCAATTCCAGAAGCCTTATTCCGATGAGACGGCCTCTTTGATCGATGCACAGGTTCGCGCCATTACAGAATCTCAATACCAGCGTGCTCAAAAGCTGTTGCGTGAAAAGCGCAATGAGCTAGAAATACTGGCCAATGCCCTTCTCGAAAATGAAGTATTGCTCAAGTCGGATGTAGAACGCTTGATTGGTCCTAGACCTTTCGAAAATATGCACACAGAAGATGAAATCGAAAGTGAGCATGAGGATGATTCTCCATCTGTTGGTGCCTCCTCGCACAGCAAGACAGAGCCATCTGAAGATGTAGAATAAAAATTCCTTTAGGGTAATAAAAGAAAAAGCCGTGGTGCAAATGCGCCACGGCTTTTTCTTTATAGCTGATTGTTATTAGACTTCTTCTTCGCTTTTCACCAGCAGTTGGAACCCATTTCCATGGATGTTGACGATTTCAATATTCGAGTCCAGCTTCAAGTACTTCCGCAGTTTTGTAACGAAAACGTCCATACTACGAGCTGTGAAGTAATTGTCCTCTCCCCAGATATCGGTCAATGCCTTTGAACGAGGGAGGATGTCGTTTTTAAACATACAAAACATGCGCAACAACTGCGCTTCCTTTGGCGAAAGTTTTACCTTTTCGAATTCGCCCTTTTCTTCATCAGAAAAAGTTAGAATGCGGAGTGGAAAATTAAAGTGATATTTTCCGATGGTAAATTCGCGAATCTCCTCTCGTGGATCAGCTTTGTGCTGACGACGCTTGAGAATGGCTTGTATGCGATAGAGCAACTCTTCCGAATTAAAAGGTTTTGAGATATAATCATCGGCGCCTATTTTGAAGCCCTTCAGCACATCTTCCTTCAAGGTTTTGGCCGTCAAGAAAATAATAGGCATTTCTGTATCCTTTTCACGAATCTCTTTGGCGAGGCTAAAACCGTCTTTTTTCGGCATCATCACATCGAAAATACAGAGATCGAATTTGTTGTTCTTGTAACTTTCCAAGCCAGCCTCACCATCTGTAGCAAGGGTCACCTCATAATCGTGCATTTCAAGATACGAACGCAGAACGTCTCCAAAGTTTTGGTCATCTTCAACCAGAAGGATTCTGTTGTTGGACATGTGTAAACTGTTTAAATCGTTTTAAAAAAGGTGTTCTTTGGAGCGAATTCTACTTCCCAAGGCTGTAAAACACCTGTATCTCTTTGTAAGGGCCAGCGGAAGCACTACTTAAGAATTTGCTCAGGAATTACTCACACTGAAGGGAAATACGAGAATAAAACTAGAGCCTTTACCCAGCTCGCTTTTCACATCTATTTGTCCCTTATGGGCCGTCATCATGGCTTTTACATAACTCAAACCCAGGCCGAAGCCTTTTACATCGTGGAGATTGCCAGTATGCACTCTGTAGAATTTATCGAAAATGTGCTTTCTGGCTTCTTTGCTCATACCAATACCTTTATCTTTTACTATAACTTCAATGCCATTCGCAACATTGCGCGTATGGATGGAAATTTCGGGCTGGTCGGGTGAATACTTATTCGCATTATCCAACAAATTGTGGATCATATTGGATACATGCGTCAGGTCACCTTCTACATTTGGGTTGGTCGCTTCTAAATCTGCTACGACCGTGCCACCTTTCTTTTCGACTTGCAAACTAATGTGTCCCACCGCTTGGTTGATCAGCTCGTGCAGGTTGATATTGGTCAGCTTCAAATTAAATTCCCGTTTGTCGATCACAGCCATTTGAAGAACTTTCTCCACCTGACTGTTCATCCTCTTATTCTCCTGCTTGATGATTTTAGCGAAGCGTTCTACCTTTTGAGCATGGCCCAAGATACGCGGGCTGGTGATGGAGTCAGCGGCCAATGAGATGGTGGCAATCGGCGTCTTAAACTCGTGGGTCATATTGTTGATGAAATCCGTTTTCATCTCCGACAGTTTTTTCTGACGGAAGATCACCTGAATGGTGTAGGCAAAGCAAAACAAGATGATCCCTGTGAACAGAATGGAGGCCAGCAAGGTCTTCCAAACAGAGCCCCACACCAGGCTGGCTTTTGTCGGAAAGTGAATGACTAACATCCCGGGGGGATGCATGTCATCCGGAAAAAGATCAACGCGATATTCCGAATCCAAAAGATTCTTCCAGCCAGCATCAGAGTCGCTGACGACATAATGACCATTGGTTATGACAAAAGATTTATCCTTATTGGCATAAACGCCATAGTTGTAATTGATGTAAATTCCTCGGTTGGCAAATTCCTGTTGCACGAAAGAATTGAGATAATTCAAATCGATCCGCTTGGTAATCGGAGGCGGATTGAACATTTTGTTGAACTGCAATCTCTCGCGATAGCGCTCTTGTTTTTCAAACTTCTCCAACCGCTCCAAACGGCATTGCGCACAATCGCACTCTTCACCGTCCTTATCATTTTTGCGATTTAGACTTGCCAGGTAGCCTTGTTTCATCAAGCTGTCGACATCGAGGCCGGAATTAACCGAAAGCCGCATGCCGACTTCCATCTTATCTTCTTGCCGGGATTGGTAAAACTCTTGGGTGATGGTCACCTCCGGATAGGTCTGCACATAGTGGAGCGCTTCCAGGTTTTCCTGAAGATCCTCAAGGTATTCCAGTTTTTCACTCACTCTGTTCAAGGCCGTGAAAACATTTTTTTCGAACTGCCCTTCATTGAGTTGAATCGACCAGCGAATCCAGTACATCTGTAGCAGCACACTGCCAACAAGTGCAGCGCCCATAAGTCCGATGATGATCCAAATCGCCTTTTTATTCATGTAATGAGATTGCAGGAGTATTTGTAGAGGAAAAGCCCACAAGAGCCTGATCCATACAAATTTATGTATTGCGTCACACCCTTTCTGTACTTTAACAGTCTCTTAACATCGCCTGGAAGACTCAACATACAAAGCAACTCCCGAAGCAACACAATGGCTGCTTCGGGAGTCGTTTTAGGTACCTTCGAGAAGGTCTATCTAGTTGAGAGAGAATCGAATGGTGACACCGCCTTGGGTATTCGTAATCGGGAAAGAAGCCGAGGTCGCAGGAATGGTTTGGCTTCGTTCAAAGAACAAACGCACATTGACCTGATCGTTCACATCATAATCAATAGATGGAGATATTCGAATGGTTTTCAAACCCCGCACGGTTTCCGTTGTACGATTCTTCAGATCGTAAAACAAAGTAATGTCACTTCGATAGGAAAAGTCGAAGGCAAAGTTCAAATCTCCGGCATTACCAGCACCACCTCTACGGCCAATGCCTCGCCTTCGATTGTTGTTACTCTTCTTTTTACTTTTCTCCTCTTCCTCTTTCGACTTCTTGCTCCGGCTCTTCTTACCACCATTGATGAAGCCAAATTCTACTCCCTGCATTTTGTAATCAAATCCAAAGACATATTCCTCCGTATTGGTCTCGTTCAAACGATCATCGTTAAAGTTCAACCGAAGATTCCGAGATTTTTTCCAGTCAACTCTAAAGCCCAAATCGTTCTGGAAGTCCACCTTAATACCAATCAATGGAGCGAATTGCTCATCGATCACGATATCCGGTATCGTAAACCTAGAGTAGAAATTCAAACTTGTCGGTTCCGTTTGGGCCGGTCGGGTTTCATCAAAATCAGTATCAGTGTTAAACGAATTGACGGTCAACACGGATCGATAGCCGTGACTGAGCGATACGTTGGAGAATATTTCTTTAAAGGCTGGTATTTTTGACAATCCATTGTAGGTAAACTGCCAATTGATCTTTGGCAAGGCCCTGAATAAGACCTTTGTATAGTCTCTATTGACTGCCACCGTATTCGGATCTTCGTCTCGATAGGCCGCCAGGAAGGCTGGTATCAAGACGTTCTGTTGCAGTTGCCCGTAACCTTCGGCATATTCTCCGCCGTCAAGCGGATGCGATGTTCCAGCGTCCCCAAGGCGTTGGGAGATGATGGCTCGATTGGCATCGAATCGATCGAACAAATCCTGAATGTCATTACCAAAGAAGGTCTGCATAGCAAAGTAAGACATGGAGAAAGAGCCAATTTCCCGCGGAATACTGTGTACAATTTCATCGACTGGCGATCCAACGTCCAGCAAAGTGGTATCTCGGAAGTAGACAGACTTATCCCTGGTAAATTTCCGATCGGCCTCCAGCTCAATCCGAAAATCCTTGAAAGGCTCCAGGGTAATTCTAGCACGAATATCTTGTGAATAATTTTGCAGCACCTGCTGGTTTTGCAGTATGTTGTCAGTGATCCAACCGTTGGCAGCAGCCTGGTTGAGCCAGTCGTTTTCCAGATCGTTGTTGGCAATTCGAGGCTGAAGCCCTCCTACGAAATCCCAACCGGGCGCATCGAATCCATTGCTCAGTCCTAACATCTCGGTTTGTGGCAAAAATCCAGGTACCACCGTTCCGAAGTTTTCGGAGTAGGAAAGTCGGGCTTTTCGCAAAGTCATCAGCGGCCTGATCAACATTCTTTCCACCTTAGAAGGCTCGCGGTCTTTCTTTCGGCTATTCTTATCCTTTTTACTTTTCTTATCGCCGTTCTTGCCGCCATTCTTGGTATTTTTCTTATCTGCAGCCTTGCCACCACCGCCGGAGCCATCCTCATCGCCGCCCCGGTTTCGCCTTCGGTCCTTTCGTCGTTTTTTCTTCGCTTTTCCATCTTTGTCCAGGCTCGATCGTTCTTCATTCGACGGATCATCCAGGCCACTTTGGGCTTTGCCAGCCCGATCGTTTTTACTCCTTCGACCAGTTCGAGAACTATTTCCTCGCCCCCTTCGACCTCGGCTCCCTCGATTGATGCGGTCCAGGTACTTGGATTTTCGATAGAGATTTTCAAAGTTGAAGTCTCCTGTGACTTGCCGTCTCTGAGAGTTCTGAATGACATTCCCCAAGGAATCTACGTTCAAGGCCGCAGCACTCCAATTGTAATCTGCATTGTATTGGGCCTTTACCTGAATCCAATCCAGGAAGGGAATCTGTTTGGTTGGTGCTGTGTAGCCTATGTCGAAACGATGGGTATAGTTTTTCGTCCGTCCAAAGTTTCGAATATTTCGCCAGATTTCTTCATTCAGCTCCGCCTCCGGTCGGAAATCGTTGGTCTCCGGATCAAAATTTTTCAATTCGTCGATCACGGCCGAGTTGACCGCACTAAAGTTGAATTTCAACGAGCGCGCCAAATCCCAGCGTAAGTCGTAGTTTCGATCCCAGGTGAATTGTTTATTGTAGAAGGTACTAAACTGGTCCTCTAAATCTGTAAATCGATATTTGGTAATTTGTATTTCGCGATTCATCACCGTGCTGAAGGAAAAAGAATTCGGAACGGGATTGAAGTTGAAATCTGTCAATAGCTTCAGCCATTTGCTCTTAGAGACCTTTTTGAAGGGCTGCACGCTCACTCCATTACCAAGGGAATAACTGTAGTTCAAAGAACCATTGTGTTCCTTCACCTTATCACTTTCAATGAAGGGGTCTCGGTTGTCCGACTCTGTATAAGAATAGCTGACGCTAAAGTTTTCAATATTCCAGGGCTTCGGCTTTTTGTCTGCCTGTTTCTCCGTCCTATTCTTACGTACATTGGTAAAGTTGATACTCTTCAGCTCTGTGACATCTAGTGCTTGGTCTTTTATTCGATTTCGTTCCTCAGTACTCGAAGCGGCCTTTAGTTTATCATCCAGCTTGACATCCTTATCATAGGGATCGAATTCTGGTCGGAATACTGTTTTGGAATACTGGGCATACATTGGAATTTTAATCCCCGATTTATCTCCGAAGAACTTTCCGAGTTCTAAGTTCGTCGATATGTCAATCTGCGTTTTGCGCTCTCTGGACCGCTGCTGCAGTTTCTCCTCCAAGCCACCAAAACCGATTGTTTCCAACTCACCAGCAACTGTCAAATCACCAAAGTCAGCCAATTTCAGGTCCAAGCGGCCAATGGCGGCCATACCTCCTCTCTCATCCAAACCACTCACCCGCAATTCGTTGACCCATATTTCCGCACAGTGCGTATTGGCAATCAT
>JBCCSZ010000107.1:0-22145 GCA_039199225.1 Bacteroidota bacterium | reverse complement strand
CGTCCTGAATCATCACTTTCATACGTCCGGCAAGCACCATCTTGAATTCCGTGTCGATCAACTGCCCTCCGGCACCTACAGCATTCGCCTACGGTCTGAGGGACTGTTGCTGATACAACCTTTGATTATTGTTCGGTAAGGATGTCCAGGTGATATGAATGCAAAGTAGCCCTCGTTGGATTTGCTATAGACAAATGTCGAATTGCCTCAGTGCTGTTCGACATTTTTTTTTGAAAAATGCTCAAAAACTTCAGTCTACTATTTTACAGCTTCACCCAGTCCATTGGATGCTTCAATCAGCTTTCACAGCCCCTCAGCTGCTTTACATCTAACTTTACAACAACATCAACAACTTATTTAATTATGGATTCATTAGGCATTCCGTTTTTCATCGTCATATTGATAGCCGTCGCTGGGGAGGCCGTCTGGTCTCACCACAAAAAGAAGGGTGTTTACAATACCAAAGAGTCCTTGGGCAATCTGGCCATACTGATTGGTAACAACTTGCTAAAACCACTGTCTCTAGCTTGGAAATATTTAATCTTCCATGCAGTAGCTGCCTATCAGATTTTCAGTATTCCCACCAATGCTACGACCATTGTACTGACCTTTTTTGTTGCCGAATTTGCATATTACTGGTACCACCGTTTGAGCCATGAGCTTCCCTTGTTGTGGACTTTACATCATACGCATCATTCGAGTCCTTGGATGAATTTGACCACGGCCGTTCGTTTGAATTGGCTGGGCAGTTTTATCAGTCCTGTCTTTTTCCTCCCATTTGTTTTAGTTGGATTTTCTCCGGAAATCCTTGCTGGCAGCTTGGCCTTGGGTTTGTTTTACCAGTTCTTTTTACATACCGAAGCGGTTGGTCAGCTCGGCTTTTTTGAAGGCTGGCTGCTGAATACACCATCGGCACATCGGGTTCACCACGGCTCCAATGAAAAATACATCGACAAAAATTATGGAGGCATGTTGATCATTTACGACCGCTTATTTGGCACCTATGAGAGGGAGACAGAAAAAGTAAAATACGGCGTTACGACTGGCTTTTTGAGTCACAATCCAATTAAGACAAACTTCCTTCCATTGATCCAGTATTTAAAAGGAAATTTTAAACGAGAAAAAGCAAATAAAAACACTAAAAATTTAAGAACCATGAAAGGTAGAAAAATGAAAGCAGCAAAAATCATATCCGTTGTCCTCCTGTTAATGCTGTTCGGCTGGAATGCTAGCCAAGCACAAGATCGTCTGGCCAACTTAAGTGAAGAGCAGAAGACGGAGATGAGAAAAAATATGGAGAACCACATCGAATCCCTTCAGTTGACTGAAGAACAACGGCCCGAGTTTGTCGCCATTTCCAAAAAGTATGGCAATCAAATGCTGGCACTGAAAGAAAGCGATATGAGTAAACTCAGTAAATACCGCAAAATGAAATCCATCGGCAAATCGAGAAACAAAGAGATGAAAAAGCTTTTGACAAAAGAGCAATATGAGCTGTATGTCGAAAGGCAGGAGGAGGCCCGAGAAAAGATGATAGCGGAGCATCGAAATTAACCCGTGCTAATGTCAAAATAGTGAACAAAGTTGGCAATACGCCACATAGCGATTTTTAGGAGGGGCGTCTTGGAATTCAAGACAGCCCCTATCTTTTTTTAATACCAAATCCAACTAATCAGATCGCAAACCTTTATAAAATGATCTTGTAAATTGTATTGACCTCAATACCTATTCCTTTCTTTAATGCAAAAAGGAGAAAAGGTACTTTCCGTCTGCCTATTAGAATATTTGAAAAAATCTTGTTATCTTTCCGCCTCATAGCTGTAAATCTTGTTTTTGCGAAACGCATTTTTGAATGATCTCAATAAAAAAGCAGCACTTAAGGAGCGTAAAAAAAACTTTAAATCACGCGGATCGCGCACGACAAAACAAGACCTCAATCGAATCTCATCTTTAATAATTTAGCAGGGCATTTCTAGGCCCCATTTTTAGGGAAGTCGACACTGGTCGAACCATTGCCGCAGGCTACTATTGGCTTGTTGGTCAATGATCGACCCTTATGGACTTTTGGCGCCGCCAGACGATTGCTCGTTTGGACGGATGAAAAACCTATGCCTAAAAATTCAAATAAATTTCTTCATCCAAAACATGTATATTTATGGCAATCATCAGTAATTTTGAACTCCTTGTCAAGCCCATCGCTCCACCTGTTGGTCCCGGTGCCGAAATCGCCCGAGTGGTCGTACAAGGTTATTTCCTGCAGATTTCAAATTTGGAATCCAGAGACCTCAAATTGATTTTTAGGACGCGCACCTCTATGCCAGAGACGCCGCCCGACAGCCCCAATACCGCATTTACAGCCACCAATAACGATCTTGTTTGGGACATCACCCAAGACAACTTACTTCAAACCAGTATGGCCAGTGCTGGCGAGTTGATCCCAGATTCTCAGTTGGGTCATTTTGTCAATTGCTTGCCTTTACCAGCCGGGCAAACCGCATCTTTGGCGCTACTTCCAAGGGTACAAACGCTGTTGCCAACACCAGCCGACTTGGCCATCCGGGGATTTGCAGAAATCGTTCTAAGCTCCAATGTCGAATCCTTCAACCCCACCACCTTTTCCGCACCAGTGTCCGCCCGCATACTCGTATCGGCAGAACAACGCGGCACCTTCATCGACCCACAATTCAATCCCGGTGACCCTGCCGTTCAAACCAACCTAGACTTCGACCAATTGGCCTACAGCATCAATACGGCCAACGGACAAGGCGAACAACTCCTCAACACCCATGCGACTTTCGAAAACCCCTTCACTGATTTTCTGACCAGCGATTTTACCCCCGTTGCCAGCGTATTTGGAGCGCCGGTATCCCTCAGTCAGCTCGGCAGCAATCTGTCCAAAGCCGCCAATGCCCCCACCCGAACGACCAGCTTCAAACTGGGCAACATTCCTGTAAGGATTAACTACGCCATCAAAAATGGAAAATTCATCATCGAAGAAGATGGCATCAACAAAGCTTTGACCATGCTAAAGCAGAGAAGAAAAATCGCTGCAAGACAAATGCCTACAACCAAGGGAATTGCCAAGAGAATCAATGCCGCCCTTTCTGGCAACAAGCGGGCCGAGGCGACCATTCAAAAGTTGTTTGAAAAAATTAGTTAGAAAGTCGTCTATCCAACCATCTGTAGAGCCTCCGAACGCGATTCGGAGGGCTCGCAGATTTTGGTTGCGAGAAGCAATCCCTCCGACCAGATTAGGTGCAGGGATATTTGCCCTGTATGTCGGAAGCTATTTTTCCTTGCGGTTTGCTTCTTTTTTGATTTTCTCTAATATCTCTAAATCTGCTAAGTCTTGTAGTCTTCCAGATGCTTTCTTGTTTTGAATGAGCTGTTCAATTCCAATAAAATTCATTACCATTTGCTCATTCTTGAATACCTCTCTATTCTCAAAGGCATCTTTGAATGCTACACTATCAATTTGATTAATAATATCTATTCTATTAGGCGGGTATCCTAGCTGGATTATATTTTCTTCGTTTAGAAAGTCTTCTTCTTGGGTATCCGTGAAAGGCAAGCGCATAGCCTCCAACAATCAGATATTCTACCTTATGCTCGTTTAGTAATTGAATAAACTCTTTGAAGTCTTGATTTAGGATCATTCGAATTTTTCCATTTTATATATTCAGTTCTAAGCATCTCCAAATGTTCCAATCTATCTGCATGGGATAAGGATAAGAAATACTTTATGTTACCATCATCATTATTTTTCTTTACGACTCGAACTACTTTATCAATTCTATTCATTTATTGATGATTTTGATCCAAGATACAATTTTAATTTCACACTTTCAAAGACTATTAATTCACTGTCAACCAATTCATTAGATATACA
The DNA here is from genome assembly GCA_039199225.1 of Bacteroidota bacterium. Classification (GTDB taxonomy): domain Bacteria; phylum Bacteroidota; class Bacteroidia; order Chitinophagales; family Saprospiraceae; genus JBCCSZ01. The sequence continues at coordinate 18,256 of JBCCSZ010000107.1, read as the reverse complement.
ATTAATAATCAATACTACTACCTATTAGCATATGAACATATAGTATCCAACCTGATAGCAAACTTTTGATGTTCAGGATATGCAGGACTGAGTGAACTTCATTTGCTTTGAGTGAGATCCAATAATTTTGTCCAAGCACTTACCGCTTTGAGATCAATCATACACTATTTGACCTGTGTATGGGCAGATTACACTACCCAATAAAACATTTGAGGTAGGATTTACCAGATTCCTTCTAGTGAAAGGAAAAGGCAAAATCGGGATAACCCATAGCTTTCAGTAAATTTGGTCGACTCCAAATATTAGGTCGTCTAAGAAATAAAATATGAAACAACTGAAGCCAACCGTCCACTACCTACTATTCATAAGCATCGGACTACTCCTATGGGCCTGCCAGCAGGAAGCACCCCAAAAAGCTGCCAAAGATTTTCCATTTCAACTTCCAAAAGAAAAACCCGATCAAGCGCTGAGTGCCTCAATGGAAAGAAACTACGATGCTTACTTAGCTCCTCGGCCCGAAGACAACGAGCTGTACTCTCAATTCAAATACACGGAATTAAAAGGTTTCGACTACAACGGACTCGATGGCACCATCACCCGCCGCGACCCTTCCAAAGTCATCTTTGCCAACGGTAAGTATTACGTCTGGTATACCTACCGCAACACACCTACACCGCCACAGGGAGCCAAAAATTCCAACGACAGCATCCCATCGAGTGATTGGGACCTCGCCGAAATCTGGTATGCCACCAGTACCGATGGCTTTAGCTGGGAAGAGCAGGGCGTTGCCATCCCACGGCCCGCCAAGCCCAATGTCGGCTGGCGTTCTGTGTCGACCACCGATATTCTCATCTGGGAAGGGAAGTACTACCTCTATTACCAAGGCTTCATGGAGGCAAGTGGTAAGCGGGGCGACGACTGCCCGGTTACCGTTTCCTATGCCGACTCGCCCGACGGCCCCTGGACGCCCACACATGAGATTGTCATTCCCAACGGCACTTCCGGGGCTTGGGACCAATACTCCATCCACGACCCATACCCTTTGGTATACAAAGACAAGATATACCTCTACTACAAATCGGATTTCGATGGCGATCCCCAATTGGTTCGCATGCAAGGGCTGGCCATGGCAGATCACCCCCTCGGACCTTTCAAAAAACACCCCTTGAATCCGGTACTGGCCTCGGGCCATGAAACCACTCTGTTCCCCTTCAAAGAAGGTATAGCCGCCATGGTCATCAAAGATGGCAATGAACACTTCACCATCCAATATGCCGAAGATGGCGTCAATTTCGAAATCGCCTCCATCACTTCCCTCCTACCCATTGCTGGCGGACCGTACATACCGGATGCTTTCACCAACACAAAAGATGGGCGAGGCATTACTTGGGGCTTGGCACATGTCACCTTCGCCGGTGGGCCTGGAAAAAATTGCTCCATCCTCCTACGGTTCGATTGCGACTTGAGCCAAGACTTACACGATCCCCAGATGAAGGCGCATTCGAGCTACTATGGCTACAAACCAGCATTTTTCTACCAATATGGATTGAGTAAAAAGCAACGTGCTCGCATCCAACAAACCAATAATTCGGGACAATTGCACAACTCAACCCAGTAAGCTGGCCAATGGCTGGTTTACATTTTTTTGGAGATGATTATTCAAAAAATTAAAATGCCTATAACACATTACGTAAGCCTCTAGAAAATCAGACTTTTCGGAATAAATGACGGATTATTTTGACCAAAAGGATATTATTAATATCTTTCATGTCAAGTACTCAACCTGTAGTCGTAACCTGCTTTCGATTGCGCATGCTAATGATCCATTAGCATAAATTTCACACTAATTAGTGCTCCTCATTTTGGCTATACGAAGTTTTTCTCAAAAAATTTAAAAGGCTTGTCAGACGGGTATAAGGCTATTTATGCCTGCTTTGGGTTCATGCGTCCATGCAATGAAAAGCCATTGTTGTGCCTTCTCTGACATCCGCTATCATTTACCAAAAAATGTCTGATGAAAAATAAAACTTTCTCCTTTGCACTATTTTGCTGCCTTTTGTGCAGTCTATCTTTTGATACCCAGGCTCAAACGAGGGATAAGGACCCCGTCGTTGTGCAAGGTAGCCAAATCTCTGCCTTTCAGAATCTTCTTCCATCCGATATCGTCGGCTTCCGATACACCAGCAATGGTTGGGAACAGGTGCCGATCCAAATCGACGAACGCGTACTCAAGGATGTTGCAGCACCCTACGATGGACAAGGCTGTACGTCTCCGTCCAATTTCCCTATCGCCTGGGACTACCTGTATTATGCCGATCCCAACACAGGGGTTGGCTCCGATACCAATCCTAATTTCGATGCAGACGACGAACTGGTCTTTATGCAGTTCGATACTGGCATTCGGTTTACAGGAACGGATTGTCCTGCCAATGTGGAGACAAACAGCATTTTTGAATTGGCCGTACAAGACCCTATCAACAATGCCATCACCGGCTATTTGTATCTGTTCGAGCAAGACGGCACCCTAGACCAAGCCGCCGGAAAAGACTATGTCGATTACAACTTCAGCCTGTCCAGCGGACAGCCGTTGTCCAACTATCCCATTTGCGAAAACAATACGGAATGTCCAAATGGCGGACAGACTGGTCAGTGTGAAAACACCACACTATCGACTAGTGAATATGAAGTCGGCGTCTCTTCTCGCTGGGTAGAAGATGTACTACGGATCAAAAGCGGCAACTCTACCCAAATGGACATTCTGGACCGCCACCAAGGGTTTATCGCTCCTGGCTTTTGTAACCGAACAGAAGAAACTTTTAGTAGAGGCAGAGGCCCCATCGTCAATTCCATCGACGGCCCCGTTCGTGCCATTCGCACCGTGATGGGTTCCAATAGTGGTACTTTCAATCAGCTGACAGCGCTGTTCACGAAGTATCGGGCAGAGTACTCCCTCGATTTCAGGGTACACAATTTCTCTGGCGCCCTTTGCGCAGGCTTCGTCGACGCTTTTGATTTCGATACCCAAGCCACGGGCATGACGTACTTCAATGACAAGTATCCCGCCGGTGTCCCTATCGATGGTTCGGCCGACCTCCTGACCAATGTCGCTTTGAGTGACTGGGACCTCGTCAGTGGTCCACATGGTTCGATTGCAGCTACCTTCACCTTTGATACAGACATTCCAATCGCCCCCACAGCAGTCGTTTGCAACAGTGGTAATTCTGGTAGCGTTTCCGTAGAGAGCTACTACGACGACAGCGGCACCGGAACAATCGATACTTGTAGAGGCAATACAGCTGCCTTTGGTACATTTGGCTTTCGCCTGTACAGCGATGTTTGCACCGATCGACGCTATGGCAGAAACTGCAGTAACAATCCTTTCTTTTTCATCGAAAATCGCACCCACTATTACCTGGCGCCCGCAACAACGACAACAGAGGCACAGACCTACAGCGATTTTGTGAAAAATCCCCTCATCGTCAATGCTCAATTGCTCAGTGGAAATTGCGAAACTACCCCCGGCAACCTAAACGTCGTCTTGTCCCCTACAGCGGTTAGCTGCGCAGGCGGATCAGATGGCAGCATCAGCACGACCGTGACCAACGGCAGTGGCAGCTACAGCTATCTTTGGTCCAATGGTCAAACACAGGCCAATCTGCAAAATGTGGGCGCTGGAACCTACAGTGTCACCGTGACCGACAACAACACCTCAGCGACTGCAACAGCGAGTGCCACAGTAACGGAGCCGAGCAGTTTGACGCTTACCGTAAATGGGACCAATGAAACCAATGGTGGAGGCAATGGCACCGCGAGTGCTACGGCCGCCGGTGGTACGCCCCCCTATACCTACGCCTGGACCGGCCCTGGTGGATTCAGCAGCAGTCAGATGGACTTGCAGGGACTGTCGGCGGGTACCTATACCGTCGTTGTAACCGATGCCAATGGTTGTAGTGTCAGCGGCAGCGTTACTTTGATCAATGAAACGACCAGCTGTACTTACAGCACGGTAGATTTTGAAGACTTTGAAACCTCCTGGGGCATTTGGAATGATGGTGGAAGCAACTCGGCACGCATCTTTACAGGTACTTCCAATGGCTATGCCATTCGGTTGCGCAATGGTACTTCCAGCTCCAATACTTTTACGGACCTACTCGACCTTAGTATTTATCAGGAAATTAGAATCAGCTTTGATTACGGCACCCGAAGTATGGAAAGCGGCAAATCCTTTGAATTACAATTGTCTACCAACGGTGGAAGTACTTATTCGACCCTGCAAAGCTGGACTTCTGGCGTAGACTTTGCGCCCGACGACCAGCAAACAGAACAGCTGGTATACAGTGGTTCGCTCTCTTCCAACGCCCGCCTGAGATTTGTCAATAATGGCAGTCAAAACAACGATTGGGTCATTGTAGACAATATACGGATCGAAGGTTGTGGCGGTCCGGGCTTTAGTTCCAAGATAAGCGTTTCGACGCATACCGCTCAAAACAACCCATTCCAAGTAGGCGGCATCCAAAATCTGCGTTTCGCACCCAACCCAGTCAAAAACGAGGCGGTGCTCAGCTTCCAGTTAAAAGGGCAAACCCAAGCAGTTGAAATGCGCATCATCGATGCTTTGGGTCGAGTGGTTTGGCGCCAGCAACAGTTGCAGACGGAAGGTTGGAACAAGGAATTACTAGAATTGGGCCGTTTATCCAACGGACTGTATTGGTTGCATTTACAGACATCTGACGGACAGCAACACAGCATTAAATTCATTAAGAGGTCTATGTTATAATTTACGAATCGAACACCGGTCTGCACATTTGTTGCAGGCCGGTTTCAGGCTGTGGCCCATCGCTGGACTATCCATCAATCCGTCTATTGACAGCAGCATTTCATAGAACAGAATTGGACTTTTCCACCCTTTTGGTATATTGAGCTAGTTCATAACCACGCCATATAGACGCTATGAAAAGCAGGAAAAAGATCGTTCAGCAACTGAGGAATAATTGGGGAAAGGTCAAAGAAGACCACTTCAATTTTGATCAAATTCAGAAGCTTTTTCAGTACAAATCCAAGCAAGGGGAAGCATTCCTTTTGACAAAGCAAACCGTCGATGATCTGGATTTCCATCCCTTTTTTAAGTTCATCGACCGAACCAACTCCGCCATCGGTCAACAATATCTGTATGCCGAATTGCGGAAGCTCAATCAAGACAAAGCCTATCTCACACAACTGGAAAACGACATTCAACACTACGGCTCAGATAAAGAACACTGCCTAAAAATTCAAAAAGAATTGATCCAGGTTTCTGATACGATCGATTACTTTTTCCCCTTTCTCATCTACGGTGATTTACCGCCCAAGATCAAGTACATCTGGCTGATAAAAATGCTCCAACTACTCGTTTTTGTGAGCATTACAGCTGCCTTTTTCTTCCCACCCATCAGCATTTTATTGGTCTTTTTATTTGCTGCCAGCCTATTTTTACACTATTGGAACAAGAAGCGCATTGGCAATTTTGTACAAGTGTTTAGCCGATTGAGTAAGCTGACTCAGGTATCCAAAGCCCTACTTCCCTATTCGAATAAAGGGAAGACCCAAAAGCAGGAAATTGAGGAGGCCATTAAAACCGTTGAAAAGCTTACCGCCAATATCATCTTGCTTAAAGCGGATAATTTACAGAGTAATGAGATTGCATCGGCTGTTTGGTATGCCTTTGAAATCATTAAAATCATTACAGTTTCTGAGATTCTACTGTTTCACAAAGTTGTCCATAAAATAGATCAGGAGCGCAGCAAGATGGCTTTGCTTTACCACTTCATCGGCGCGGTGGATGTAGCTGTTGCAACAGCATCTCTGAGAAGTTCCTTGCCACATTACAGCATCCCGAAATTTACAGCTCCTCAAAAAGGAATCGACCTAAAACAAGTGTATCATCCATTGGTCGAAGGATGCGTGGCCAATGACTTGCGATTGGATCACAAAAGCCTCTTGCTGACTGGCTCGAATATGTCTGGGAAATCCACTTTTGTCAAAGCACTGAACCTCAATCTGATTGCGGCGCAGGTATTGAATACCTCCTTCGCCAAAAGCTATACAGCGCCCTTTTTCAAAATCGCAACCTCCATCAAAATCAGTGATAATATACTGGAAAATCGAAGCTATTTTATGGAGGAGGTCCATTCTGTCGGCCAGCTAATTGAACGCTCGGAAGACCTGCAAAGCCAGTATTTATTTACCATCGATGAGCTGTTCAAAGGCACCAACACGATTGAGCGAATCAGCTCGGCAAAGGCCATTTTGGAATTCCTCAACAAAGGCCAACACATCGTCCTGGTTTCTACCCACGACATTGAACTGACCTTATTGCTCAAAGACGGATACGACATGCATTTCTTTCAGGAAAGCATCGAAGACGAAAGTCTGTCTTTTGACTACAAACTACAGGCAGGAGCTTTGAAAAAACGCAATGCCATCAATATCTTGGCACTGATGTCTTATCCCGAAGTCATCGTGGCAGAGGCCAAGGCATTGGCGACTCGATTTGAAGATGAAAAAACCGGCCAAAAAACCATTTAAATCCCACCAAAAAATCCATTTATAATTTCCAAGGAAAATACCCCTTTTCCACATCTCCGATAGACCTTTAGACCGATCGTTAAATCTCCTTAAAATTTAGAACAAAATATTTAAAAAGAGCATAAAAAGAGCTGTTGGTGGAACTAATTTGCTACAAAAAATGCTTTATTGGCGAAACGTAAACTGTAAACACATTTATCTTAGGTATGCAGTTACCGCTGCATCCTCTAAGGTTTGGCTATAGGCAGAGGCCCTTCTCAGAGGGTCTCTGTTTTGTATATATACGAGGCCAAAACTACTTAAACTTCCCTTTCAGACAGACGATTTCATATCAATTTCGAGAAATTTTCGACCAAGGTTGTGATAAGACGCCCCACCCACTTGTCTTATTAGTGAACAAAGCTACCAACCAACGGCAACAAGCGTCAATACCCGGACAGAATTAATAATGACAACAGATGTATTGACATCCCATGATCGATTTTTAAACAGAGCCAAACCTTTATTACCACATGAAAAAGTCTTCTACCAATGAGGAACAGGACGACCCTCGTCGTCTTGTAGAGTTGTGGCTGGATGTACACGGCAGTAGCTTGATGACATACGCCACTGGATTATTTAATGGAGCAAGTAGCATCCAAGGAAAAGGACCCGACGATATTGTTTTAGAGATATTCGACAAATTATTCTCGAAGTCTTTGATAGAACTACAAAAGATTAGAAAGCCCAAGAACTATTTGTGTTGGTCGATCAGAAATGCGGTATCCAATGCCCGAAAGCGATCGAAGATCCACGATACAGTAACAGTAGAAATATCGGCAAGAACCCAAATGTCGGAGAATGTTTTGAATGAAGCCCCCTTTTTAATTTATAAGGGTGAGTGTTTGAAGTTATTGAAAAAGGCGTTGACAGTAGATGAATTTACAGTATTGGATATGTTTTATTCGGGATATTCCTACAAAGAAATTGGAGAAATACTGGAATTGAGCACGAGTACGGTTGGTATGAGAATTTCCAGAGCGAGAAAAAAGACATTGTCTATACTCAGAGAAAATCATCTGTTTTAGCAAAAAATTAAATGAGAAGCCCTTTTGAAAGGAAGGGCTTCTCCAACTTCCTAAGCTTCTCATTAACTTAAAAACTATTAATTATGAAAAATTCTTTGTCGCAATTCAACAGCAATTCTCAGTTACAAGGTACCATTTTGAAAAGTAAAGTCGTTCGACAAGTTTTTACTGATTTTTGCCCAAAACTTTTACAAGAGCCCAGGGATAGTCTAATCATTTCACACATTACCCACTTTCTACTCATTGAGGATTCAATAACAAAATCAAAAGAACTCCATTCCCAAATTGTACTCAATACAAATGAGGACCTTGGAATTGCCTTAAAAGGAATCCGTTCGGAGATCAGAAAAAATAAGTATACAGATTTAAAGCAGTTAGACTATGCACATCTCATCAGAAAAGAAAGACTCAAAAATGTGCTACTCGGCCCTAGCAGTTCCAACTACCAACGAATCATCGATCGAGCTGTTCGGGATTCATCGGAAGAAGGACAAGTCCGTGACTTACCAGAAATCACCAGTTAGTCACTAATACCAAGCTTTGGGTATTAGGGGTAGCTGACTGGCTACCCCCACTCCTTTCACAAAGGCATCAATCTACTTTACTAATGGATTTAACCATCTTAGCTCCTGACCGCTTCGCTACAACCTCCAGAAAATAAATCCCAGAAGTAAAAGAAGATACATCCACCAAATGGACATTGTCGCCCTGGTACAACAAGCGACCATTCAAGTCTTTTAAGCTCACCGCCACGTCCATAGGCTCACTCAAATTGATCGCTATCCAATTTTTGGTCGGATTCGGAAAAATAGAAATCTGCACCCCTTCAATTTCATTCAAGGAAGTGACCAAATCCATTCCATCACAGTCTTCGTCTATGCCGTTATTGGGTATTTCCTCTGCATCGGGATTGATGTTGGGGTCCATGTCGTTGCAATCATCCACCATCAAAAAACCATCCTCATCCAGATCATCGTCCCGAGTATTGGGGTCGCAGTCGTCGTCCAAACCGTTGTAGACGATCTCCATTTGTCCGGGGTTGACATTCGGGTTTTGATCGTCGCAATCTTCTTCTTCCGTAAAGCCATCCTTGTCGGCATCCAGCGGTGAATTATTGATGTAGTAGGCTAGACCAGTCTCAAAAAAATCATTGAAAAAGATACAAATATCCATATCGCCATCCCCATCCAAATCTGTAAATCCACCATCTCCCGGCATGAAGCGCTCGGTGCTCAGTTGTTGTTTGACCCTACCTGCTGTATCGGTCAGGATGAGCGAAAGAGTACCCTCAAAATTACTGACCTCTTCGTAATATAGGATGTCCGTAAAATCGTCCTGGTTGACATCGCCAAAAGAAGAGAAAACATTCGACCCATTCGGCTCTGGTAAAACCTCCTCTTGGTACACGGACTGCTCATCGCTCTGTAAAATGGTTGTTTCTGAATCAAATGTAGAGTGTACAAATAAGTCACCAATAGAATCCCTATTAATGTCTGACACAGCAATTCGATCATTCCTGACCGTTTCGGAATCAAAATTGACTTCGGTAAATCGCAGATTGTCACTTTGGGTATAAATCTTCACACCCGACAAGCCAAAAGCACCAACCACGTCCAGCCGACCATCCCGATTGTAGTCAAAGGAAGCGATGGCTTCCGGAGAGCCCAGGAAAAAATCATTGACAATGGTTCTGGCAAATTGTATGCGGCCATCAACCAGCTTGAACAGGCTGAATCGATCGTCGTGGCCTATCAGAACTTCATCTGCCTGGTCGCCATCCAAATCGACAAAATGAATCGCTGTATAATCAAATTGAGACAATGTGTCCAAGTCGTAATTGCCATTGCCCAGGTTTTTCCAGCAAAGGGTCAAATTGTCAAAAGGCAGTGTGCCAATGATGTCCATATCATCGTCTTGGTCAATATCATACAGTGTAAGCTCCCTGGGCGCCAGGCCCTCCCAGATTTTCACAAACTCAGGTCGAGCGACATTCGGCCGGTTCACCGCCAGTAAAAGCTGCCTGCCGAAGTAGGAAGAGGTCACAAAATCATCCAGGCCATCGCCATCCATATCGCCAATGACCATTTCGTTGATAAATTCCAGCGAATCGAACTCGTGGAATACTTCCTCAAATTCGATTTGAGCATTTAAGGATAAAAAAGCACATACAAAGGCAAGAGTAAATTTCATTTTCATAGATAAATATTTTTAATTTAATTCAATAAATACTTGAATAAATCGCCTCAAAAGTCCAAGAGGTGATCCTTCGAATGTGCGAATATAAACAGAATCTACACCATACGATAATCTTATATTATCTCAATTGCCTCTTGGGTCACAAGACCAGGAAAGTGAATTGTGGGCTAAAAATTTCCGGCAAGCAAATTGTTTTACTATTTTTGGACAACAGATAATTGAGTCTAAACTTCCAATCGATAAGGCGTTGCAATTTCATCTCAAGACAAATGACCAGCCAAACCGTCATTTGAAGCTAGAGAATCGCTAAAATAAGCACCGTTTTATGGGTCTGGAAATCCATTGAGAAAACTGAAAATATCCTAATATTAGGGTATTTTCGAGATCAATAGGCTTGAATCGCATAGTTTTACCTTAGTTCTTGTGCTGGCCTACGAAATGAAATGTACGACAAACAGCAAAATATGATGGAGAATACGGAACTCGACTGGGCGGATATCATAGATACACTGGAACAACAGAAATGCCTCTTATTCCTAGGCAGCGGCGCCTTCAAGGTCAATGGCTTCGACAATATGGAGTTGGCGCTTTCGGACCATCTGGATGCGACCAATCCCCAGCATCCCTTGATACGACTTTACAATACGGATGGCTTCTTTTTATTCCGCAAAGGTCGATTCAAACGCCGGATCATCAACCAAATGAAGGATTTTTACAACCAGCCTTTTCCCGGCTTGGAAGACCAGCTGGCAAAGTTGGTTCGCATCCCCTTCTCGATGATCTTCACCCTGACGCCCGATAATTTGCTGAGCCGAGCATTCGACAACTCAGGCTTCGACTATCAGTCCGATTTTTATTTTCGGAACCGAAAAGCACCAGACTTTTTTGAAAAACCCACCAAGGACAAGCCACTGATTTACAATTTACTCGGAAATATAGAGGAACCCGAAAGCATCATCTTGACCCATAGCGATTTTTTTGATTACCTCAATTCGGTCTTCAAAGGCAACAGCATGAATTCCGAACTGCGGTCCGAGCTTGAAAATGCGGAGCAGTACATCTTTTTGGGCCTACCCTATGAAAAGTGGTATTTCCAATTGCTGCTGCGGGTACTGTCCATGCACTCGGACAAATTGCGGGATGTAGAAAGGCTGGCATTCAAGGAATTTGAAAACCCCAACCTGCGGGAGTTGTACACGGGGGAATTCAATTTGAAATTTATTCCCACAGATATTTCTTCCTTTATTTCACAGTTGTACGAAAAGTGCGAAACGGCAGAAATCCTCAAAGAAAAAATGCCAGAGCCTACAGCCGTTGAAATCTTCGAAGAGGATGTTCTGGTTGATGAGATTCGACACAACATAGAGAAAAATAAAATTGCCGAAGCCATTGAAAAGCTGAAATTGCTCTACAAAAAGGGAGATCGGAACAGCGTGCAAAACAGGAACATCCTGACCAATCTCACCAATCGCTTCCACATACTTTCTCAAAGGTATCAGCGCGGCACCATCTACCAGCAAGACTTTATGGTGGAAAACAGCCAAATTGTAGAACAACTTGTAGGACTCATCTCAAAACCTTATTGAAACAGCTCACTGAATGAGTAATAATCAATACAGATACCCCGGTATTTTTCCGTTCGCCAGCAGTCAAAGCCATCTGTTCTTTGGTCGAGACAAAGATATTTTAAACGTTTACCGACTGATTTCCAGAGAGCCACTTACGGTCATTTATGGCAAAAGTGGTTTGGGAAAAAGCTCGCTGATCAATGCCGGCCTCATACCCAAGATCGCCGAAGATAAAACACATCAGCCCTTTATCATTCGATTTGGTGCTTGGACAGAAGATAAAACCGAAACCCTGCTCAGTACCATCAAAAATTTATTGGTCAGGGCCATCCGGGAAGAATCCGTTTTCATAAGTAAACTCCTTCCAGAAGACAATTCCCTGTGGTTTCATGCCAAGCGTTTGCAAGTACAAAAAGGGGAAAGCCTCCTGCTAATTTTCGATCAATTCGAAGAAATATTCAGCTATCCAAAAGAGCAAATCGTCGAATTTGAACAGGAGTTGGCAGAGCTGTTGTACACGACTTTGCCGCTGCGCTACAGAAGAAAAATCGATGCTTCAGATGCGACAGGACTATTGACGGAAGAGGAAGAAGACCTGCTGGAAAAATCCTTGGTCCCCAAGGTTTTGTTCTCCATTCGTTCCGACCGCTTGCACCTCATCGACCGCTTCAAAGATTACTTTCCCAGCATCCTCAACAATTGCTATGAGCTCAATGCCTTGACAATCGAAGATGCTAAAACAGCCATTACGTATCCCGCGCGTTTGGAAGGCGACTTTATCACATCGCCCTTTGAATATTCAGGAGCGGTTATCGAAAAGCTGTTGGACTTCCTATCCGACCAGCAGGAGCAGCGGGTCGAAGGCATTCTCATACAAATGCTTTGCGACCATTACGAAAAAAGTGAAGTCGAAAAAAAGAAGTTGCGCAAGTTGGAACTCACCCACATCGGTGATCCAACAAAGGTCATCAAGAATTACTATGAGCAGAGAATCAACGCACTGTCAGAGGAAAATCAACTAGCAGCCAGGGACCTCATTGAACAGGGCTTGGTGTCCGAAGGCGAAGGCATGCGCCTGACTTTACACGAAGCTTTCATCTTGAACAAGTACCACATCGCCAAGCCCCTTTTGGAGCAATTGGTCGACAGCCGACTCCTGCGCGCAGAGCCCTTTATTCGGGGTGGCTACAGCTATGAGTTAGCACATGATCGACTGGTTCCGCCGGTGGTCAGCGCCCGCGATCATCGCAAGGAAAGGGAGGCCGAGCAGGCGCGCAAAGAAGCGGAAATCCAAATGCGCAAGCAAGCCGAATTGGATCGACAGGAAAAGGAAAAAGTAAATAAACAGCTCCGACAGGTGCGCGTACTATCAGGATTTCTAACCATCGCCCTGGTGTTGGCAGGTCATTTTTGGTGGCAAGCCAATCAAAAAACGACCCTTGCTAAGAATGCAGAAAAAATGGCTATTGAGCAATCCAAAGAAGCGGACGAACAAAGGGCCAAAGCGGAAGAAAATCTGCACAAGCTACAGCTGAAAAACTTCAAGGCCAACGAAGACCGATTGCGGGACATCAGAAGATTTAATAAAGACAATCCCCTACCCGAAGGACTATTAGTCGAAATGTTGGAAATTTCTACCACACATCCCGACAGTAGCAGGCTAATGGGCCGGATGTTAGAATTAAAAGAACAATACAATTTATCTTTCCAATGAAGACTTTATTACTCGCATTCATAGGATTTTTTTTGATGGCTGCTCAGGACCTCCAGGCACAAGAAGATGAGGTATATAAGAATTACGAAAAGTTCTTGAAACAGGGCGACGAGGCCCTAGAAAAAGATCGCTTCAAAGAAGCCATCATCAATTACATTACCGCCGAAGGCTATGTGCCTGACAATAAGGAAATCATTCGCGAGAAAATAAATTATGCACTGGACAAAACAGAAAGTCTTCGCATAAAAGCAGATAGTCTTCGTACAAAAGCAGAACGAAACGAAAGAATTGCCAAATCTGCCTTCAAGGAAGTCGATAAAAGTAAGGAGGAATTGGCCTTGGCACTGGGAGAGGCCAGGGAAGCAAAAAAGGAAGTGGAAATTGCCAATGTTCAGTTGAAGGAAGAAAAAGAAAAGGTGCAAAAGGCGTTTGAGGAAGTGGAAGAAGCCGAACATCAAACCCAACTGGCGCTGCAAAAAGCCAATAAACTGATTCGTGCTTTTTACTTCTACGATGGAAAATTTGCCTTGGCCTACGACGGCCAATTTTACTTCATCGACGAAAAAGGCAATCGCATCAAAAAGATCAACAAATACAGTAATGCCGTCCAGTTCGACCAAAGGGGTTTTGCCAGGGTTCGAAAAAATAAACGGGATATGCTGATCGATACTTTTGGAATCGAGTATCCGGTTGTTTACGATGTAGACGACCTCGGTCCCAATATCAAAGCATTGGATTTGTCGGACCAAGGGCTTTCAAAAGTTCCGGCCAAGGTTTTTAAAAATACGCAGCTAGAGGTTTTATTGCTGGACCACAACCACCTGAGCGAATTGCCCAAGAGTTTTAAAAATCTTTCCAACCTAAAATACCTCAACCTAAGCCACAATCATTGGTCCTACATACCAAGCCTAACCGGACGGCTTTTCAACCTCAAGTCACTGGACATTAGCCACAATAAAATAAAGAAATTCTCTCCCGAGCTGGGCAAGTTGCGATATCTGAATTCTTTAAATCTAAGCAACAACAGCATTAGAGAACTGCCGCCGGAAATTGGTGACATGTACAACCTGCAGTTCATCAACCTCAACTACAATCAACTGAAAAATTTACCAGAGGAATTAGTCAAACTAAAAGACTTAAACAGCCTCCACCTAGAGGACAACAACCTGGCAGAAATTCCCAGCTGGTTCAACAGATTGGAAGAGATCAAATCCTTGAACTTACACAGCAACAGCCTCTATAAAAATCCCATTCCAGCTTCTGCCTTGGTCAATCTACAATCACTGGACCTGAGCGATAACCAACTGAAAAAGCTACCCAAAGACATTGCAAAACTAAAAAACCTGAAAGTGCTGAAAGTACTCAGCAACTCCTTTAGCGAGGAAGAAAAAGAACGACTCAAAACGCAAATTCCCTGGTGCCAAATCGAATTTGTCAAAGACGAAAACAAAGTCAACTACCTCGAAATGGGAACCGAAGCGATGCGGCGCGAAGCGTACAAGGAAGCAGTGGAACTGTTTTTAAAAGACCTTAGTGAAAATAACAATCCACGTACCTACGGCTACATCGGCCAGTGCTACATCAGCTTAAAAGACAACAAAAAGGCTTTGCAATACCTCAACGAATACCACATCTTAAAACCCTACCTTCCCGCTACGGTGATCCAACTGCGAGAATTGCACTTTGAGCTGAAGAACTATCCAATGGCGGCTGTTTTTGCCAAAAAGGTCACTGTTTTACTTCCAGAAAAACACTATCATTGGCATCGTTACAGTCAGCTTGCCCTATTCGCCGGACAAGCAGCAGATGCCATCCGCGCGGCCAAACAGGCCCTCAAAGTCAACAAGTACAGAAGAAGCATTATGGTCTACCTCGCCTCCGCCTACGTACTAGACGATCAATGGGAAAGGGCCGAACAAGTCTACCTGGAATGGAAAGGAATAACCCTGGAAACAACCAAGGGTTCCCATCTTTTTGACGAATTGTTTTATCAAAACATTCAGGAATTGGAGCAAGTAGGTATCCGGCATAGAGACTTTCCAAAAGTCCGAGCGCTGTTTCCAAATCAAAGAAATTAAAAAAGCCAAGGACAGCCTAGTCTACCCGGCGGAGTGTCGCCGTTTTGCCCAGTAGGGAGAAGCCAATGAAGCCCCTCATTTTTAGGGTTTGCCCATTGTCTTCCAGCCATATTTTACCATTGTATGTATTGCCATTGTCGATGGAATAGACGGTGCCACCTTTCCAAACACTGCTCTTTTTATCAAATTCAAAATCGTTCAAAAACTGAATGCCGACAACCTTTCTATCCCGTTTTGTCACATCCGGATTTTGACTGTCTTTCTTATTCTCTTTCCGCCAAATGATTCGGCCACAGTACTTATAGCTGCACTTGTAAATGGCGATTTTTCCGCTCCGGTCCTCTGTCCAATATTCACCAAGGATGGCATCGGATGGTACATTCGAAGGCGTGGTCAGGATGCTCAACAGCATCCAAATAAACAACTGCATGGGTATGATTTTTAGGGATTTAAATTTTTAATACCATCCTCAAAGCTGATGACATTTCTGTACTTCAATTCTTTTCTGGCCTTTTCGTCTGAAACCGAGAATTCTTTCGCCATCAGTCGAATGGCCAGTGGTGGGACGGGCGGTCGAGACTTGAGACCAAATAGTTTCCAGATGATCTCACAAGTATGGGCCATAAAGGAGGCAACACCCAGTGGAATCTCCCTTTCGCCTCCATCGAGACCATGTGCTTTGAAGATGGCCGAAAACGAAGTACGCATGCTTCGCCGGTCGCCATCCGTAATGAAGTAGGGCTCCCCTCCTCTTCCATTGGCAATGGCAGCAACCACGGCCGCCGATAGGTTGTCGATGTGTATGGTACTCAGAATTTGATGGCTTCCACCGATCCACATCCACTTGCCAGCCCTCACCCTGTCGAAGACCTCTTCCATGTGATGGTTGTTGGGTCCCCATATGGCAGGTGGGCGCAAGGAAAGCGTCGTAAAATGAGGTGCATTAGCGGCCAGGACTGCCTGCTCTGCAATGGCCTTGGTCTTGGGGTACAGGTCTTTGGGCAATCCCTTTTGTGCTTCGTTTTCTCGAAGGTTAACAATGGGACTGCCCGGCACGACGGGAGCAGCACTGATGTAAATAAAGCGTTGGACCCCTTGACGTTCGGCCATGGCCAATAATCGTTTTGTTGCCTCCACATTGATGCGGAAGAACTTCCGCTCGTCGTAATTGAATTCAATGTAGGCCGCCGAATGAATGACCAAATCACATTGCTTTAAAGCAGCAGCTGTCTGCTCTGAGAGATTCGTAAGATCGTCCATCACAGGCGTGGCACCGATGGCCTCCACTTTGCGGGCAGATTCGGCAGAACGGGTCAGGGCGTAAACTTCGTGGCCCTCTTGGATCAGTTTGGGAATCATGTTTTGGCCGACAAATCCAGAGCCTCCGGTAAAAAATATTTTGTGCATTGCAATCGTATTTAATTGGTATTAGATAGCTTGACAACACAAAAATATCTCACCTTTTCCAGGTGATCACACCCCGAAAAGACAAAAGATCACCCCAAAAAGGTAAATATCATCCTTTTACATGGCTTGGAGAAATGCCAAATCGCTTTTTGAACTGTGCAGAAAATTGAGAAATATTACTGTACCCAAGTCGGTAGCCAATTTCGGCTACCGTCCCCTCCCCTTTTTGCAGCAAGGTTTGAGCGACCTTGAGTTTACTCGTCAAATAATATTGGTAAATGGAGCTGCCGAAGAGCGATTTGAATTTGGACTTTAGCTGTGAAGGGCTCATGTTACTTTGAAGAGCCAATTCGTTGATTGTCGGTGCCGTTCCGAAAATGTGGCTGTGGAGTAAGTGCTTAACCTTTAGTAGTATTTCGACATCCTCCATCTTCAAGCCTCCCCTTTCGACCTGCCAATCTTCACGATAAAACAGCGCCAATATTTTACCGAGAATTTCCAGAAATTTTCCCTGTTGATAAAACAAGTTCAACTTGGCATCAGGATGGAGGCTTTGGCGGAGTTCGTCCCTTAGCTCATCTGTTATTTCTGTGTAGTGACAGAAGGTCTGTTCCAGTTTGGCATCGTCCAAATGCAGACTGTTCAAAAACTGCCGCAAGGCCGCTTTGGGAACGGAAAAAAACACGACCTCAAAGGGCAATCCAATTTCATTTTTCCCAGCAGAATCATTTCCTGGCGAATAGTATAAAACACCATGATTGCCAGATCGGCTCATCCAATGCTGGGCAGTCCCAATTTGTTTGTCTAATAATTTCTGGGAAAGATTGATATTGATGATGTACATACCCGTGTCTACAGGATTGACACTTTGGACCTCCACTTGTTGATCGAGGCAATATTGGTAATGGTGCAACTGAATTTGGAAAGGCAGGCAATACAGGCGACAAAAGCCAGTACCCATAGACGAAGGTATCTCTATTTGATTATCAACCGGATCGACGCCCATGCTGGCAGCCATTTGCTGTAGCTGTGTCAAACCCTCCGCTATTTCAATATTGATTTTCATGCCTGAAACGATGGAATATTTTACACCTTTCTTTCCTTGGTCATAGACTTAAAATTTTCGACAAATTGGATCATTTTGACGTAATCCCTCACCTGGGCCAATGCAAAATCATTGCTAAAAATCAGAATGGCCTCTCCATTGCTTTCTAGGTGGTGCAAACCGCTGACCTCGATTAAAACTTTTAGCTTATCCGTCAGAAAAACATCCATGGCCTGTACATCTTCTACCTTGACAATAAAATCCTTTGGAGCGTCCTCATAGAGGACATAGTCGATGTCTTTGTGTTCAAAAATCGGCAAGACCTTATCTATGAAATCCTTTTTCTCAATGGTAAATTTTGGAATGGAGGAAGGCAGCTTCAACAGCCCAATCGTCGTGCTGTACTCTTCTGGAAAAATATCCGAACCTTCCTCAAAAGTAACATCTACCAATTCCATGTGCATATCTTCATCCTGATCGGAAATACAATTGGATTCAGCTTCGATGGGACGGGTTTTAAAAAAGTAGAAAGACTGAAAATACGCCAAATCCTCTACTGGCTCTACCTGAAAATCCCAGCCATAGCTCTCCGCCATTTCTTTGAGCATATTTTGACG
>JBCCSZ010000106.1:0-22205 GCA_039199225.1 Bacteroidota bacterium | reverse complement strand
TTGAATGATTTTCATCAGTTCGATGGTCTTTTTGATTTCCGCATCGCTCATGCCGCTCTGCAACTCCGACATCGCTTGTTGGATGAATGGCTTGGATTCTTCGACCACCTTGGTGCCTTGCTTGGTCAGCAGTATGCGATTGACCCTTTTGTCCTCAGCAGAAGGTATTCTTGCCACCAGGTTTTTCTTCTCTAGCGTATCAATCAATCGAGTTAAAGAACCCTTATTCCGCTCTGTGATAATGGCTAATTCCTGTTGGGTCAAGTCGTCCTCCTGCTGCAACTTGAACAAAACAATCCATTGCTGCATCGTCAAATCTACTTCGTGACGACTCAAGGTATCATTCATAAAAATGTGAATGAGCTTTGCCGTTTTACCGATCCAAGGAATCAATTCAAAATCTCCAGGATTCATAGATGCTGCATCGTTTTTAGATTGTATTGTTTACCTAGCCGGAACAACACAAAAAGCAATAAGTTGCATGTGCAACTAATTATTTTCTAAAAAATATTCTGTGTAGGGGAAAAAAGCTGGCTGTGTCCTGATAAAAATTGGTGAGGCACTCAAAGGCAGATGATCAACTAACAAGAAAAATCTGGGAGAAGTTTAGAGCGGACGCCCTTCAAAACCGACAAATCGACGGTACAAATGGTTGGCACTACTCAAGTTGAGCAGCTTGATGCCAATGCGAACAAAGATCATCAATTGACTCATCAGAAATACCAAGGCAATGCCACTCATCGAACCCTTATTGGGTAAGCCCGACAGCCACCAATACAGTAGGGTGAGGAGCAGAGCGACTGCCAAGTTGAGCAAATAGAGCGGTAGGCAGGACTTGAAATTGCGGAAGACCAACCGGATGGCAGACCAAAAGCTTTTAAATAGAGAACTGCCTTCCTGATGAACCAAGTGGATCTTGCTGTAGTCCTGAAGCATAAAAACTGATATGGCCGCGAATACATAAATAAAAGACATCCATCGAAATCGCAAAACCAGGTCGGCATCGCTTTCAATACAAAGAGGGTTGAGACCGCAGGCGCTGAATATCCGAAGGAAAGCAAACAGTAACAAAGCCTGAACGAACAGGAAGTATAGGCTCAATCGCAGCAGCCGCCAGAAATAACGGGCCGTTCCACTCCAAAATGTAGCCTGATGAAAAGCAGTTAGGTTGGCCTTGAGCATATTCAAAATGCCGCCCATTAAGAAAATGGAAAATACAAAGTAGAGGAAAAGCCCCAAGGAAGCACTTTTCATCCAATCCTGCAGTCGGTCGCCAAATTGATTGAGAAACTCAGAGATGAACACAAAGTCGAACTTTATCAAACTGCGATCCAGCATCAGGCTGTTTCCGACCGTATCGTCGAACAATCCGTTGAGCGGCAATACGACCACCAATGCAAACAGGAAGTTGATTCCATAGAGCAACAGCCACAGCTTTTTTTGCTGAAACAACTGCCGAAGCCCTGCACCATATGCCTGTAAAGTACTCAAATCAGAATGTTTATACTTTCCATAATATGTTGAAGATTGGTCAGGAAACGGCTGAAGTACTTTCGGATGCCCTTGGACTGTTTCTCAAAGGTGTAGCTGTTGTTCAACCAATTGGCATCCAACCACAGCTTTCGGTCCGGGTCTATTTCAGCAGCGCTGATTTGGTGCGGTCCGACAAAGGTAAAATCAACAGATCGAGACAGACCATCCCAGTACTCGACAACTTCGTCGCCATTGTCAAAAGTGATCTTTACTTCGACAGGCAGCTTGACTTCGCCCAAACGGTGAAGAATGACCTTCGAACGATAGGACTTGTCCGCCTGTCCATCGGGTGCGGCAGGCATAACACATTCGTTTTCCGCTCCCAAAAAGCCAGCTGGGGCAGTGATTTCCTGATTGCTGATCGAAGCCAATTTGTAATCGCACATATCCGATCCTTCCAACACCTGGTCGAAAAACCATTGCATGTCCTCCCCAAAGCGGTCCTTATGATCCGCCCGAACAACCTCATTGACGATCTCGATGAAATCGTCTTTGCAGGGATGCTTGAATTGCCAGCGATCAAAATAGGTTTTCATAATCTTATCGAAGGTCGACTGGCCGATGAGCCCTTCCAGGGTTTTCAACCAAACGGCTGTCTTGTTGTAAGCAATCCGGCTGTAGCCTCCATGCTTGTATTCCCAGCTCTTGTAACTATTGTCGGCAATCTTGATATTGTCGATGGCCATGAATTCAGAGCGGTTGTAGGCTGCATTGCCTACTTTGATGCCCATCCAGTCGACCACCGAGCTTTCTATTCCCTCATACTTGTCCATGATTCTGCCTTCATAGTAGGTTGTGATGCCTTCGTCCATCCAGGGTTCCTCCACCTCGTGCGTAGCAACCATCTGCATAAAGTACTGATGCACAAACTCGTGTACGATCAAGGTTTCTGTCGTCTTAATGCCTGCCGGGATGAAGCACAAGCTGATGGAAGTGAACAAGGTAGGGTATTCCATGCCACCTGTGAAAAGGCCGTGAATGGGTGGATCGACAATCGTCAGGCTGCTGTAAGGGTAGGGGCCAAGGTACTCATCCATAAAAGCGAGCGAATTTTTGACCGTTCTGAAATATCGGTCTCCAAAATGTTCGTGGCCGGGATAACAAAGCAACTTGATGTCCACATCTTTCCACTTTTCCTCTTGCACGATAAAATGTGGCGAAGTAGTCCAGGTAAAATCAATGACATCCTCTGCTTTAAAAGTCCAACTCGTATTTTTCTCGTCTACATCTTTCTTAGCAGTCAGAACGCCCGAGGCTCCAACGACATATCCCTGGGGTACGATGAGTTCGACATTGTAAACACCAAAATCAGAATAGTACTCACCAGATGCATGGTATTGGTGGCAATTCCATTGGCCCTTCTTGGCATAGCGAACACCGGCCGCTTCGTAGACGCCTACTTTAGGAAACCACTGAGCAAAGAAGTAAAAATCCATGTTGTAGCCAGTGCGAATCATCGTCTTGGGAATTTTGGCTTCCCATTCGTACACTATGCGTATTTGACCGTCGGGTAGGACAGTTTGTTGGAGGGGAACCCTCAAAACAGTCTGGTCGGAGGTGTTGTTGTCGTCCGGTTGGATGAAATGCATTCCGCCACTCAGGTCGTTGCCATACTCATCTTTGATTTGGGTAATTTCGGACCAACTCCAGCCGCACTCGTCGCCCCAAGCATTAGTCAGCAGCGAGGGGAGTCCACCGGCTTCCTTGGCAAAGGTCGATTCGGTATTTTTGAAAGCGTTATAGTAAAGGTGGAATTGCAATTCCCGGATGGTATCCTGAGAGGGATTGCGCCACAGAAGGGTCGTTTTGGCGTACAGTTTTTTCTTTTCTGTATCCAATCGTATCTGCATATCATAATTGGCCGTTCGAGGCGACAAGACCGGAGAGGATTGTGCCGAGATATCTATGGATAAGAGCAGAAGAAGAACACCTAAAAGAAGTGGATGCCGCATATGAATTAAGATCAGTGGCTGTTTACGAGTGGCAAATTTAGTTAAAAAAATCAAGTTGCTTCTTTGGAATAAGGGGTAACCAGTATCTTGTCAGTAATCTTTTTACTTTAGATTGATAACATTTACCTGAAGGCGAAAGATCATTTGGAACTGATAAGCGTGATGCGACCAAAGCCATTGAGGTGTAATTTTACAGACGATTGACAAAGGACTATGTCCTGCATCACGCTTGCTATCCTAAATTGAAATAATGAAAATCGTATTCTTACAAACAGGAGGAACCATCGACAAAGACTACCCGAGGTCGACCAAGGGCTGGGCTTTCGAATTTGGCGAGCCTGCCAGTCGGCGCATTTTGGAGCGTCTGTCTCCCTCCTTTGAATTTGATGTGGTAACGATTTGCCAAAAGGATAGCCTGGAAATTGGGATAGAAGATCGTCAAAAAATGGCGAACTTCATCTTGTCGTCTGAAGCCTCACACTTTGTCTTGACACATGGTACGGATACTTTGATCGATACGGCGATGTATCTGTCTGAGCGGATCGAAGGCAAGCAGGTCGTATTGTGTGGAGCCATGCGGCCAGAGCGCTTCCGCAATTCGGATGCCGCCATCAACTTGGGTTGTGCCATCGGCGCAGTTCAAGTGCTGCCGGCCGGTGTGTATGTCGCCATGCACGGCATTGTCAAGGAGGCACATACGATCCAAAGAAATTTAACCAACGGACAATTTTACTAGATTATGAAAATCATCAATCATCCCTCTATGCCTGTGGGCAACGGCCATTATTCTACTTGCATTGAACACAACGGACTGCTGTACATCTCCGGCCAACTGCCCTTGGAAGATGGCCAAGTTCCGGAAGGTATAGAAGCCCAAACCCGCTTAGTTTTGGCCAAGTTGGACCAGATACTGCAAGCAGCCGATATCCGTAAAGAGCAAGTATTGCAGGTGCGCATTTACTTGTCCGACATTGCCCTATGGGATCAGGTAAACCTTGTGTATGCCGATTTTTTTGGGGAACACAAACCTGCTCGCTGCGTGGTTCCGACCTGCCCTTTGCACTACGGTTGTTTGATCGAATTGGAAGCAACCGCCTTCACATCCAAAAATGAACAAGCATGACAAAAGAAGAGCTGCTGGCTTGCCATGAGCGCATCAAGCCCTACATCCACCGAACGCCCGTTTTACAATCGAGCTTGCTGAATAAGATGGCTGGGGCAGAAGTGTTTTTCAAGTGTGAAAACTTCCAGCGGATGGGCGCTTTCAAATTTCGTGGTGCCGTCAATTCCATCATGCAACTGACGGACGAACAGCGGGCCAAAGGTGTGGTGACCCATTCCTCCGGCAACTTTGCGCAGGGGCTTGCGCTGTCCGCGCGCAGCTTGGGGGTGAAAGCCCATATCGTCATGCCCGAATCCGCGCCCAGTGTAAAAATACAAGCGGTTCGAGACTATGGTGGACACATCACCTTATGCCCTTCGACCTTACAGGACAGGGAGGCGGCGACGCAAAGAATCGTCGATGAAATTGGTGCTGTATTGTTGCACCCTTCCAACGCAGTCGATGTCATTCTGGGGCAAGGGACGGCCTGCATGGAGTTGTTGGAAGACCATCCCGATTTGGACTGTGTGCTAGCGCCCATTGGCGGCGGTGGGCTGATGGCTGGAACTGCTTTGGCGGCTCACTTTTTTGGCAACAATTGCAAGGCGGTCGGTGGGGAACCTTTTGCCGTAGACGATGCCTATCGCTCGCTGCAAAGTGGTCGGATCGAAACCAATGAAACCACAGATACGATTGCCGATGGTTTGAAAACTGTTCTGGGAGACAAAACCTTTCCCGTCCTACAACAATACCTCGACCGCATCATACGGGTGGAAGAGGAAGAAATTGTTGCAGCCATGCGAGTGATTTGGGAGCGAATGAAAGTCATCATAGAGACCTCCTGTGCGGTTCCTTTTGCAGCGGTGTTGCGCGAACAGGAAGCCTTTGAGGGGAAAAAGATCGGTATTATTTTGTCTGGTGGCAATGTGGACCTAAGTCGATTGCCCTTTTAGCCTGATATACTCATTTTCAATAGTTTATGTATTTGTAGATTCTCTCTTCCGGAATTTGCTTTTTGCGATTTGACGAGTGTCTAAGATTGCTCAGCGTAACCATTTGGTGGAACGCCAGTTGTTTTATAGTCTGACCGAATTGGCAGGCGTTTTCACCAAAAAATATATGAAAATGCTAAGAGTAATTTTAATTTGTCTCGCATTCTGGTTGATGATTTTCAACGAGTGTAACGCACAGGAAGCAAACGAGCTGCACTTTCTTACCCGCTTTACTGTAGAAGAGTATTTGGCAGATTTAACAGAGTTGGCCAACAGCCTGACAAGTAAACATCCGAAGCCTTACGAGTTTATTTCCAAAGAAGCATTCTGGCAGATGGTTGAATCCAAAAAAGAAATGATTTCCGCTGAAACGACCTATCCGGCGTTCATCTGGATGTGTAGTGAAATCGTTGCAAGCATTGGCTGCGGACACACCAATATGATTTATTTCAACCAAGAGAGTAAGGTCCTACCAACAGAACTTATGATGCCATTGGATGCACAATTGGTGGAAGGGCGTTTGTTCGTCACCGAGCCATATACGAACAAAGGCATCCTATCGGTAGGAGATGAAATTTCTGCCATCAATGGCATCGACATCGAAACCATTAAGGCCGGCATTTACAAACACATCTCATCGGACGGTTACAACCTCAGCGGGAAGCAAATGCAGTTCAATGGCTTTTTCAGCTTCTACATTCCATACTACCTCGGTTTTCCAACATCCTACGAAGTGAATACCAACAAACAATCTGAGGCCATTCGACTACAGCAACTAGACAATTGGCGTTTTGAACCCATCAGCTTGTATCCTTCCAATTGTCGGGATGCCTTTTGTGCAGAGATATTGGAAGATAAAAAGACGGCCATGCTCACCATCAATACGTTTTACTTTGAGGGCCGTTCGGAAAAATTTTTCAACTTCCTGGAAAACAGCTTTAACGACTTTCGCCAAAAAGATATTCAATCCCTGGTCATCGATTTGAGAAAAAATGGCGGGGGCCGCAGTTCGAACGCCTTTCAGTTGTTGCGCTACTTTGCCAAGAACAACTTCACTTATTTTGATGCCGCTACCGACTACAATGCCCTTATGAAGGAAGAGGTAGCGCCCTTTGAAAATGCCTTTGGCGGAAAAGTCTACATCCTGACAAGCAATGCCAACTTTTCTTCTGTAAACCATTTTCTATCAGTGGTAAAACAATACGGTTGGGCAACGATGGTCGGAGAGGAGACCGGCAGTACTTACACCTGCAATGATGACAGTGAATACTATAAACTTGGCCACACAGGCATCTCCATCCGAAATGCCACCAGAACCTTTGCAACAACAGCCGACGACTTCCCAACCAATCGGGGCATTTTACCAGATCACCATGTCGTCCAAACGATCACGGACTATCAAAACGCCAAAGATGCTGTTTTGGAGTATACCCTGGATATGATAGAACAAGATTAAGCGGTGTCTACATCGAGAGGATTTCAGCTATGCGGATCATGTCCTCCATGGGTTCTTTCTTTCGGTTGATGGCGTCCTTGAATTTGGTGAAGGTAATCTTATTATTGACAATGCCTACCATGACACCTTTTTTCCCGGTAATCAAGCCTTCGACTGCGGCGTGGCCCAATCGGCTGGACAGCACGCGGTCGAAGCAGCTGGGAGAGCCTCCTCTCTGCAAATGGCCAATGATGGTGACCCGCACATCGTGGTCTGGCAGATTTTTTTGTACCTCTTCGGCAATTTTGGAGGCATTTCCATTCTTGTTTCCCTCTGCTACGATGATGAGGCTGAACAGCTTTTTGCGACGTATCCCTTTTTTGAACTGGTTGATCAAACTTTTCAAGTCCGTATCGGTCTCTGGAATCAAGACATTGCCTGCACCGCTGCCGATGCCTGTATGAAGAGCAATAAAACCCGAATCCCGTCCCATGACCTCGATGAAAAAGATGCGATTGTGCGAATCGGCTGTATCCCGAATTTTGTCGACTGCATCGATGGCTGTGTTCAAGGCCGTATCGTAGCCGATGGTACAGTCGGTCCCGAAGAGATCATTGTCGATGGTGCCGGGTAGGCCGACGAAGGGAATTTTGTGTTCCTTCATAAAGGCTTCTGCGCCTGCCAGCGTTCCGTTGCCGCCAATGGCCACACAGGCGTCGATGTCGTGCGCTCGCAGAGATTCGCAGGCTTGCTGCCGACCCTCTTTGGTCATAAATGCCTTGCTGCGGGCCGTCTTGAGGATCGTTCCGCCCCGATGGATGATGTTGCCGACGTCGGCCGTTTCCAGTCGCCGAATATCGCCTTTGATCATGCCCTCATAGCCGCGATCAATGCCATAGATGTGTAGGTCGTGGAAAGTAGCTGTTCGAACGACGGCCCGAATGGCCGCATTCATGCCAGGTGCATCTCCTCCGGAGGTGAACACAGCGATACGCTTAATGTTTTGGGACATTTTTAGCTTGGTTTGTTTGAAGATAGTATCCGTACAGTAGGTCTGTTTGGATCAGGGCTGTGCTGTTTGTGATTTGCTGATGTGATAGCTCGTCAGGTTATTGATGGGCTTTTGAACGACATTGCCCAGTTTCAAACCATGTGCTTGCAATTCTTCGGCCAACTCGGTTGTGAAGTGATGGGCGATGGACCCGACAAAACTCACGGAATATTGCGTGAAGCTTTCGTACTTCAGGACGTGGCGGCGGATGAATTCGTCGAAAGAGGTGTGCAGCAATTTGCGGATAAAGGGGTGCGAGCGATGTTCGCCGATAAAGCGCGAGAAGGAGGCCAGATAAACGTTGGGGCGCTCGCTGTAAATATTGTTCAGAATGGTTCGCTTGTTATTGGTGTAAGACACTTCGAAAGCGTCGGCGAGTTCCTTGGGCATTTCCCGGTAGAAATAGCTGGTAATCAATGCTTTTCCCAAATGACAACCACTACCTTCGTCGCCCAGTATGTGGCCTAGATTGGTGATGTTGTCCAAGACCTTTTTGCCATCGTAGGAACAAGAGTTGGAGCCGGTACCGAGAATGCAGGCAATGCCTGGTTGGTCGCCCAACGAAGCACGGGCGGCAGCCAGGAGGTCGTGTTCTACGATCACCTTTGCATTTTGAAAAACACCCTCTAGGGCCTTGCTTACAATGCTGCAGCGGTAGGCATCGCTGCAACCAGCGCCATAGTAGTGAATTTCCTGAATGGTATTGAATTCGACCTCACCGATAAAGGCTTTCATAACAGCCTCATAGATTTCTTCGGTGGGATGAAGAAACGGGTTGAATCCGCGGGTACTCCGCAACTGGATGTTTCCTTCGGAGGCGATGAAGTGCCAATCTGCTTTGGTTGATCCACTATCTACTACAACAATCATATTGCTTACTTTTTGTTCTTCCAAAGGTAGTGTATTTAGAACACTAAGGGAAGCATTGTGCTGTGAAAAGTTTAAACGTGTTATTGGGAACAGACCTGTGCGTCGAATATACTCCATCTTGAGTGTCCTCCTAGCAGGTTATTTTTGTTCAAGCTGCGACACCTCCTCCCCAAAAGCATAAAAGCGAAGGCTGAACTGGGCGATTTCCGGTTTTTTAGCAGGAATATCCCACTGGCCATCGTATTTGATGAGGGTGGGAGCGTAGCGACCCTTGAAGCGCGTCAACTCGATCTGCATCCGTACGTCGAAGTCAAACAAAGGACTGTTGTAAGCCAATCGATAATTGCGGGCCACCACTTGAAAATTGTCCTTGTCAAAATAGGTTTGCAAGTATTTTATCACTGTTTTTCCCTTCTTTTTGGAAAGGTATTCGGGCCGCACCTCCGCTGTAAATACATAACACTCAGCAGATTGGTAAGTTTCTTGGCTCACTTTGAAATGGTAGTACTTGGCCATTTCCGGGCGAAAGATAGCGAGTTTTTGGCTGATTAGCGGAACATCTACAGGCTCACCTGGTTGAAAAATCAGTTTTTTCAGCTCTTCTATATGTTTTTGGATGCCTTTTGGTTTCTGGGACACTTTTACCTTGGATTCGCAGATGGTTCCGTAGGTCAAAAAAATGCGATCGAACATCTTGGCCGTGTAGTAGCGATACTTGTTTTTTCGCTTGTAAAAATTGCCACTGTGTTTCTTTTCGAGAAAGGTCATCTGCCGGCAATCGCCATCGGAGAATTGTTGAATCCGGGATTGATAGGTGGCCTTGGTTTTGCCTCTTTTGTTGAAGAATTCAAAGGTGTTGTCGGCCTTGTAGGAAAGGCTCCGTAGGTTGTGAAAGGCATTGAAAAAGGAATCGTCCTCCCGAACCATCTGAATGAAGTCGTCCACCTCAAAGCCCAATCTAGAGGCACTTACGACCAACGAATCCAAGTAGATGATCCCACCAAAATCGCCGAAATTGTAATTGGTCGAATCAGACTGGGCTCGACAAAGCGAACTGGCCATCAAGAAAAGCAAAAAGAAAGTTCGAAAAAGCATTCAAGCTTTGGTTGATTGAATTTTGTACCCATTCAAAAACGATGAAACATCCATTTTCTTACGTCCCTGCAGTTTGACTTGCTTCAGCACCAGAAAACCACCTTGGGTAGCGATCTTCAAATAGCGCTTGTTATCCGTTTGGAGCGTTCCCGGCGGTAGCTCATGCTCGCTTCGCTCCATTTCTGCCGCATAAACCTTAAGTTCTTCTCCATCGATCTGGGTCCAGGCCGTCGGAAAAGGACTCATGCCCCTGACGAAGTTGTAGACTTCTTCGCAGTCTTTATCGAAATCAATCTGACAAGTTTCGCGGTAAATCTTAGGGGCTTTGGAAACCTTGCTGTCGTCTTGTGGTTGTAGCGTATAATCCCCCTTTTCGATGGCCTGTACGGTCTTCAGTACAACTTGCGCACCTAACACCATCATCCGGTCGTGTACGTCTCCGGCCGTATCGCTTTCGTGAATGGGCATGGATTCCTGGAAAAGAACATCGCCCGTATCGATTTCATGCTTTAGGAAAAAGGTTGTAACGCCCGTCTCTTTTTCTCCATTGATGACTGCCCAGTTGATGGGCGCTGCTCCTCGATAGGCGGGCAAAAGGGAACCATGCAAATTGAACGTACCAATAGGCGGCATGTCCCAGACAGCCACAGGTAGCATGCGGAAAGCCACAACCACTTGTAGATCAGCCTGGAGGGCGCGCAGCTCGGATTGAAAATCTGGATTTTTTAAATTTTTGGGTTGCAGAACGGGAATGCCTTTTTCTTGGGCAA
The DNA here is from genome assembly GCA_039199225.1 of Bacteroidota bacterium. Lineage (GTDB taxonomy): Bacteria > Bacteroidota > Bacteroidia > Chitinophagales > Saprospiraceae > JBCCSZ01. Next base: position 11,405 of record JBCCSZ010000106.1, on the reverse strand, counting down.
ACTTCTTAACCGCTGATTCGATCAGCTTTTTACCGCCTCGTCCACCAAGTTTATCGGTAGCTGTGATGACCCCTACGACATCGTAACCGTTCTCAACCAGCATTTCTAAGGATGGAACGGCAAAATCCGGCGTTCCCATAAAGACAATACGCATAAATTCAACTGCTTTTCAAAAAGTCCGAAAGAAATCAAATAATCATTCAAAAAACAAATTAAACCAACCTTAAATCCGACCCTCTACCTAAAACTTGGTACCGTTTGCTTGAAAGCAGCGAAGTGGATTATTCCTGTTTTTCGAATTTCACATAGTACAATGTCGATAAAACAAAGGCAAAAAATGGGACTACCAAAAGAAAGTCGAATGAACCCAGATCAACATAAGGCCTTAGCACACTGAACAAAAAACCAAAGGGCAACAGCCCGATCAACCAAAAAAGTTGAACTTTGATGAGGTCGCATTTGATGGCCGTCCGACAAGCTTGGCAGGACCATTTTGATGAACCATATGACATCACGCAGCGCTTCACAAAGTCTCCAAAAGGAAATTGATGCCCACATTCAGGACAAGTACGCGGTCCCGTGTATTTCTCTGCCTCGTCGAGTATGTTGTTACTCATTGATTTTAAATGTAAACTTCAGTTTTGGTGTAATCAATTTGTTACATCGATAAAGATAACCATATTCCGTTGCTTATCAACAAAATACAGTTTGAATGACCTAAGCTGAGGTGGTGAAAAAAGAATAAATTTTTTGCAAAGCTCTAAGAAAATAGCTTGTTAAAAATTCCGTCGAACTACTTATGTTACTATTTTTGAGCTAAGCGTCAAAAGAATATAAAAACGACAGATCGTATGAGAAGATGGACAGTTTTAGGGGTCTTGTTATTGGCACTGATCGGCCAAGTACATGCCCAGTCAACCGTACTGCAAGGTTATGTCTTTGAATCTGGTAACCGAGGATACCTCAACATGGTCCGCATTAAAGTCTATGATGTTGCGACCAATACCTTGATTCAGCGAACGGAGTCAAACTTAGAGGGTGTATTTACGGTAGACCTTCCTCCGGGAATCGCCATTCGGATTACTGCCGAAAAGGACCTGTTCGAAAAGGCGGAGATGACCGCATCGACAAAGGTAGATCCGCCAGGGGAGAAGGTTTTTGTCAAAATTAAGATGGAACGCAAGCCCGGTTACCTGTTTGATGTTACCGTAGCTGAAAGGCGTCGGGAAAAAGATGCTCCGACGGATGCCATTTCTGGGGCATTGATTGAGGTGTACAACAATACCAAGAGGGAATCGGTCCTTGAACTCAAAGACTATCCCCATCCCAATTTCAAGGTAAACTTTGAGAATGGCAATCACTACACTTTGATGATTCGCAAGGATGGTTTTTATGCCAAGCGGATGGAAGCCTATGTCAATGTAAAGGGTTGCATCCTTTGTTTTGACGGAGTGGGCGAGGTGCAGCCCGGCGTGTCGGATGTCCTTACCGAGGGCCATTCGATGGGAACACTGTTGGCCAATGTCGAATTGGACCCAGTAGAAATGGATAAAAGTATTCGGCTGGAAAAAATTTATTACGACAAAAACAAGGCAGCGATCCGAGAAGACGCAGCCGAAGAATTGGATAAGGTCATTGTTTTGATGAAGGACAACCCGGGGATTTTATTGGAACTGAGCTCGCATACGGACGCCCGGGGTGATTACCGCCAGAATCAAAAGCTGTCGCAAAGGCGAGCAGAGTCGGCAGTGAAATACATCGTAGCGGGCGGCATTGAGCCTTTTCGGATCAAAGCCAAGGGATATGGAGAGAGCAAACTGATCAACAGCTGTGGCAATGACGTGGACTGCCCGGAGAAAAAGCACCAGCGCAACCGCCGAACGGAGATCAAAGTAACGGGTCGACTCAGTTCTTCCTCTTATGACCTAAAAAGCCTGGTCGATATTATCGCAGAAGAAAATTTTGAAAAAACTTTATTAGAGATTCAAAACCAGGAAGTACTCAAGATACCGGAGGATGGCGAATTGCCAGAGGAGATTCGTCGCCAGATGGAGGAACAGGAAAAAGCAAAAGCTACAAAAGCGGACCCACCCGAGCCTGCCGAAGCCCCCGAACCTACCGCCCCAGCCGCCAAGCCCAGTCCCGCAAAGGATGAACTAGCGACTACCACTCCATCTGCCGCCACTGAACCAGCCAGCACGCCCCAGCAGCAGTCCCAGCCCCCCATCACCATTGCCGAAATTGAGCGCAGCAAAAGGCGGATCAGCAAGAGCGAACCCGTTGGAAGTACCCCCGCGGCAACTGGCACCGACCTCCCGGACCCCAAGCTGAAAGTCCAGGTGGTCAAAGAGCAAATAGCCATCGACCCACGCCCTCCCTTCGAACCGTCTGAAGCCTCCAATTCCAATGGGGGCATCGTGGAAGAACGTGTCCTGGAAGTCAAGCAATACCAAAAAAAGCCACGTCTGATCCCCAATAACTTCACCGGCTACATGGTCGAATTTTACAATTCGCCTTACGAACTACCGGCCAGCCACGAAATCTTCAGCAAACACGGCGACATCAGCCTCGAACAGACCAAAGACGGCGGCTACGCCTACCTCCTAGGCAATTTCGACAACTGGCGCGATGCCAATAAATTCCTCAACAGCATCATGCTGGCCAACTATCCCGATGCGCAAGTGGTGCGATACAAAAAGGGACGACGGCTGAAGCCTTGAGCTTGTCGTGTCATCCCACCAAATCATCTGGGTCAAAATTGCCCACCCCAGCATTATTTCATATGTTTGCGAACAGTAATGTGAATTTTGCGGATACCAACGGATAAAAGAGTACCAATTACTTGCGCTGGGATCGATTTTAAACTCGAAACAACAAATGACTAAAAATCATATTCTAAGCCAAAACGACCGTTCACCGGTCCTTTTGTGCCGTTCTTTTGTAGGAGAGCTTATCGGTATAGTTATTGAAAAAATGTGATACGTCCATGCCACGGTTGAGAACATCCCGGACCCGTGCATACACAGGTCTTCGATCAGGAGGCAGTAAAGCCTGTTTTCTGAATCCCAACCAATGAAAATGTTCATAACCAAGTAGGAAAATTTTTTTCATGCCGAGGAAATTTCCATTTTACAAGCAACTGGATGCGATGGACTGCGGAGCCACTTGCCTGCGCATGATCGCCAGGTTTTATGGCCGCTACTACTCGCTGGACCATCTTCGCGAATTGACCCACCTGGATCGCGAGGGGGTTTCGCTTATGGGTATCAGTGATGCCGCTGAATCCATCGGAATGCACAGTTTGGCTGTCAAGATCGGCTTCGATCGCCTGGCAGATGACATTCCCCTTCCCTGTATCGCCCACTGGCGCCAAAACCACTTCATTTGTGTTCACAAAGTTAGCAAGACCCATGTCTGGGTAGCCGATCCCGCTGCCGGCAAGTTCAAGATCACCCGTGAGGAGTTTATGGAGGGTTGGATCAGCGATACGGATGAAGGCGAGGATGTCGGGGTGCTACTGCTGTTGGAGACCACGCCGGCCTTTTTTGATCGGGAAGACGACAAGGTCGATCGCTCGGGTTTTCGCTTTTTGCTCACCTACGTTCTGAAATACCGAAAATTATTGGGCCAACTGTTCCTAGGCTTGCTCATTGGAAGCGTCCTCCAATTGGTCTTTCCGTTTTTGATGCAAGCCATAGTCGACATTGGTATTGTCAATCAAAACATCAACTTTGTAGTCTTGGTATTGGTGGCGCAGTTGGTGTTGTTTGTCAGTCAGACCGCCGTTGAGTTCATCCGAGGTTGGATACTGTTGCACATCGGTGTGAGGGTCAATATCAACCTCATTTCCGACTTTTTGATAAAGATGATGCGCTTGCCCATCCGCTTTTTCGATACCAAGATGACGGGCGATTTGCTGCAGCGCATTTACGACAACCAGCGCGTGGAGCGCTTTTTAACGTCGGCCTCTTTGATCACGATGTTTTCCTTGCTCAATTTTGGCATCTTTGGTTTTGTATTGGCCTATTACGACGTACGGATTTTTGCGATCTTCTTCATCGCGACCGTTATCTACGTCATTTGGATTGTCTACTTTTTGCGCCGGCGCAAAGCCTTGGATTATCGACGTTTTGATCAGATGGCTGAAAACCAAAGCAATTTGATTCAGCTCATTGGAGGGATGAAGGAAATCAAGTTGCACAATGCCGAAAAGCAAAAGCGTTGGCAGTGGGAACGCATTCAAGCCAAGTTGTTTCGGGTGAGTATGGACTATCTGGCGGTAGATCAATGGCAACGTTCGGGCGCTTCGTTCATCAATGAATCTAAAAATATTGTCATCTCCTTTATTGCAGCCAAGGCGGTTATCGACGGTGTATTGTCGCTGGGAGAAATGCTGGCCATTCAGTACATTATTGGTCAGTTGAACGGTCCAATCGAGCAGTTGGTTGGCTTTATTCGCTCGTATCAGGATGCAAAAATCAGCTTGGAGCGGATGAATGAAATTCATTCCAGAGAAGAGGAAGCTGCTGGCAGCGATATGATCAGTATTTTACCAGAAGACCATGATCTTTACTTAAATAATGTATCTTTTCAATACGGTGGTCCACATTCCCCTATGATTTTGCGGGATATTTCTTTGCACTTTCCCGAAGGAAAAACCACAGCCATTGTCGGTACGAGCGGTAGTGGAAAAACGACCATTTTGAAATTGCTGCTCAATTTCTATCGACCTACCCAGGGAGTTATTCGCTTGGGGGACATCAACCTTGGCAATTTGCAAAACCGCATTTGGCGCGGCAAGTGCGGGGTGGTGATGCAAGACGGCTACATCTTTTCGGAATCGATCGCTAAAAACATTGCCTTGGGTGATGAAGTGATTGACAAGCGCAAGCTCCTCAAGGCGGTTAAGGTTGCCAATATCCAGTCTTTTATCGAGGGACTGCCGCTGGGATACAACACAAAAGTGGGAGATGATGGGGTTGGTCTGAGCCAGGGTCAGAGGCAACGTATTCTGATCGCCCGGGCAGTATACAAAGACCCCGAGTACATCTTTTTCGATGAGGCGACCAATGCCTTGGACGCCTACAACGAGATGATCATTATGGACAATCTGGAAGAATTTTTCCGGGGCAGAACGGTACTGGTCGTGGCCCACCGACTCAGCACGGTCAAAAATGCAGACAACATCATCGTACTGGAAAAAGGAGAAGTCATTGAACAGGGCAATCACGAACAACTGACGGCGATGAAAGGCGCCTATTACTATTTGGTGAAAAACCAGTTGGAATTAGGGGCTTGATGTATTAGAACAAAAAAGGAAAGGAATGCAATGTTGTAAAAAATTGATTGATTCGCATTCTTATGGAAGAACATGAAAAAATAGAGCTTCGATCGGAAGAAGTGCAGGAAATACTCGGGACGCCTCCGAAGTGGATTGTTCGGTGGGGTACGACCGTCGTATTCTTTTGCATCCTCTTTTTGCTCTTTACCAGCTATATCATTCGCTATCCGGACATCATCCGGGCGCAAATCATTATTACCACCTCCATTCCGCCAGAATCGGTGAATGCACGGATGAGCGGTCAGCTGGATCGCATCCTGGTCAATGATCGGGAGATTGTCGAAGAAGGCCAGCTGGTTGCCATTATGCAAAGTCCAGCGGATTACAACGATATTGAGCGCCTCGAATCACAGGTAAGCGAGTTGGAAAGCATGAACGAAGTGGATGTATTGACTTTTTCTGCCGACAGAAGCTTGCAGCTTGGTGCCGTTCAGATCGATTACTCTTCCTTTATCACCGACCTAGAAACCTATGTGTTCAATGTCGAAAATGGCTTCGAGGTCAAGACCATCAACCAGCTCAAGGATCAGATTCGGAAATTGGAGCAAAACATTCGCCTGGAAGAATCCCGCATGGAGGCGGCTCGGGAAGAGTTGGACCTAAAGGAAAAAACCTTTTGGCGGATTCAAAGCCTATATGGCAAGCGTGTATCGACCAAGCAGCAATTGGAAGACGCTCGGGCCGAGGTGGTCAGCAAGCAACGCGAAATCAAGGTCCACGATTCGGAAATGCTCAACTTGCAGGTTCAAATCCAACGCATCCGCGAGGAAATTTTGGACATCCAGCAAAACAGTACAGAGTCCAATAAAAACCAGTTTGTCCGGCTGACCCAAAGCATCAAGCGGCTCAAAAGCAGCATTGAAAATTGGAAGCAGATGCACCTGATCTATGCTCCGCTGCCCGGTATGGTTTCTTTTCCGGAGATCGGTCGGAAGGTCCGCTTTGTCAAGGAAGGGGAAGAAGTCATGGCCATCGTTCCGGAGCGAGCTGATGAGATCGTGGGAAAGGTCCGATTGCCGATTCCTGGCTCGGGAAAGGTCCGCACGGGCCAAAAGGTGATCATCAAATTCGATAGCTATCCCTATCAAGAATATGGTATCTTAGTGGGCTATGTAGAGGATAAATCCTTGCTGCCCAAGGGCAATGAGTACCTGGTCGTGGTTTCCCTGGATGCCTTGCACGAAGGAAAAATACTGACCTCCCACAAAGAGCAGCTCGATTTTGACCAGGAGATGCAGGGCATGGCGGAGATCATCACAGAGGACCGTCGATTTATAGAGCGTATCTTTGAGAAGTTCTTGGCTTTGTTTGAGGATTATTCGGATATATGAGAGTGGGGAGCGGTGAGCGGTGAACAGGTGAACGGTGAGCAGGTGAGCGGTGAACTAGTGATTTTGTGATCTGTGATCTGTGATCTGGTGATTTTGTGATCTTTGATTTGGTGATTTTGTGATCTGTGATCTGTGATCTGGTGATTCGGTGATCTTTGATTTTGTGATCTGTGATCTGGTGATTTCGTGATTTTTGATTTAGTGAGTGGGGAACTGGTGAGTGGGGGGACGGTGAACAAGGGTTGGGTGAATGGATAAGCGGTCAACTGCTGACTGAAAAAAGCTGTTTACGGAAAAACGCTAACGGAGATATATGTATGAGCTGTTTCCATACTTGTTGCATCGCATTGGGGGGATGTCCTTTGGTGTGGTTGGGGAGTTGGAATGGCAAGGGGGGAAGACGGTGCGGCAATGGGTGCGGGAGGTAGAGCAGTTTGAGGCTTGTCGGGTGTTGTGTTTGGAGGAGTTGCGGATGGCGGAGGGGCGGACAGATGATGTGGTGGTGCGGAAAAAGCTGCGGCGTCTGCGTAAGAGGGTGCAACAGAGGAAGGAGGTGGAAAGTTTGGGCATAGAGGATTTGCCTGTGGGTTTGCGGACTTATCAGGAGCAGCAGCGGGGCTGGGAGGAAGGTGGCCTTCAGTTTCAGCGACAGTACGACGGTTTGCTACAACAACATCGAGAACAATTACAGGAGCTAGCGAAGCATCCGGCTTTACTCAACGGCCTTTGTTTTTCCAGTCATTCCTTTACGGATCGATTGCGGTCTTATCTTCAGAAGGAGGTGTTGGATTTTCGCAAAAAAGAATTTCAAACGGAGCGGACGCTCTTGCAGTATCTCTGCCGCACTTTTGCCAAGACTTCTCCTTTCAGCAGTTTTACGACTTTGGCTATTGAGTCGCTCGCCGATTTTCCTGCGCCCGAAGTAGTGGAGGGTGGTCAGTATCGTTTTAATCAGTATTTATTGTTGCTTTTTCAGGAGCGTCTGTTGGATATTCCTGGTTTTTATCGGCAGCTTTTGCTACGTGCCAATCCGAGTATTCGTCAGACAGATCAGTCGTATCATTTTTTGATGAACTCTCGCAATCTTGAGTCTTTACAATCCATTGAGCAGAACGATTTTGTGGATTTAGTGCTTGATCTCTTGACAAAAGATTCTAGGGGTGTTCAGCTTCGGCTACTCATTTTGCAATTGATGGAATTGGTCGAGGCGGATGCCGAAACGTTGGAGCAATACGTGTTGCAATTGCAGGATGCGGGTATGTTGGAATGGAATTGGGAACTTTCTGGGACCGATATTGACTGGCCGGTTCGCTTACAAAGCTTTTTGAGTCGCTTGGAAGATTTTGAAGGGCGGGAAGAAATTCGGGGTGATTTGCGCTTTTTGATAGAGGCGAAAGAGGCTATTACAAATGGAGTGGTGGCGGACAAGCAGGAGTGGCAAGCGGCTATTCATCGACGATTTGAAGGCCGCCTGCAAGTGGCCCAAAGAACCGTGGAGGAGGAAGAAAATTTTCGACATTTGAAGGGCATCCCTTTCCGGATTCGCAAGGAGCAGTGGATTTATGAAGATTGTGTCAGAAATATTCCGGCCTTGGTATCTGCTGCCTCGCTTCAATCCTTGTTGGGGAGCTTGGAGGCGCTGGCCAGTGGATTGCTTGGACAGCCGCCAACCCAGATGCAACGGGCGCTTTTGCAGCTTTTTCAGACATATTATCCCACTGGCGCTACAGTCGATTTTCTACAGCTTTACGAGGACTATTTTAAGATTGCGGAAAATTTTAGCTTGCTTGACTTGGAGCCAGTCGATTGGATTGAGCGTTGTTGCAAGCGCGTGAAATTATCTGGCGACGGTCAGCTGTTCATCAGCTTGCATGCTGCCGGCCATAACGAGCAAAAACACGCAGGGGCGATCGGGGCATTGTTGCAATATGCAGAATCGGACGGTCGACCAATGGCCTACCTGGATTCTTTGTTGGAAGGTCATGGAAAGATGCTGGGCCGCTTCCTCCATCTCTTTCCCAAGCAGGTAACAGATGCTTTGGTCGAATGGAACCGCCAAAAGACAGATCGCCTGCTGGTGACCAATCGAGATGCTTCCCTTTTCAATGCTAATTTGCATCCACCATTGTTGGACTACGAGATATGGACGGCGGGAAGTCACAATCAACTGGCATCAGCGCAGCAAATCAGCATGCTCGACCTGGAAGTTCAGCTCGATGCGTCCAGCGATCAATTGCGATTGTATGCTAAGTCCTTGAAAAAGGAAGTACAAATTGTCGATTTGGGACTGGAAGCGCTGGATTCCCGTTCGCCAATGTATCGCTTGCTGATGGCCTTTGCCGCCCCTCGTTTGTCCAAAGATTTTCTCACAGCGGCCCTCAACACCCGTTACGAGCAAGTGGGGCTAGAAGGCATTATTTACCTACCGGCCATCTGGGCCAACGACCATTTGCTGCTACAACGTCGGCAGTGGTTCTTTCCGAAAGAGTGTTTGCCCTTCCGAGCAGCGGCCGAAAAAGACAGCGACTATTTTCTGCGAATCAATCGCTGGCGAAAACTGCACCAGCTTCCCCGACGTTTATTTATTACCGTTCATGCACAAAATGTTCGGGACCCTTCTGCCGATTTACGTCAACTGAAACCCGATGATTACAAGCCACAATATTTCGACTTTGAGAGTCCGTTGCTGGTTCTTCTACTGGAAAGATTGATGAAGCGCGTACCTGCCTTTCTCAAATTGGAGGAGATGTGGCCGATGCCGCAGCAGTTGTTTCGGATTGGTGAGGAGCCGTTTGTGGTGGAGAGTGTTTTGTTGTGGAGGAGTGAGCGGTGAACTGGTGAGCAGTGATTGAGTGATTTTGTGGTTGGGTGAACTGTGAACTGGTGGGGTGAAAAAACGACCGATTGTATAATCGTTGATCATAAACAAAAATAGAAGCATATGAAAAGTAGGATGATTATTTTCTGCTTGCTGGTGCTGGCATCTTGTCAAGTGGAGCAAGTGGAGCGGTTTAGGCTAGAGGATAGTCCTTTTCGATCGCTTATTACCAATTCTTTACAGCAATTCCATATTGATACTCAGAAGGACACAGTCTTGGTTGGGGCCAGGGGGATGGTTGTCTCGGTGCCTGCCAATTGTTTTGAAGGAGCCAAGGCCGGTATTCCTGTGACCATTGAGGCTATGCAGGTGGATCGGATGGACGAACTGTTGTTGTTGAATCTTCCGACGGTATCCAATGGGGAGCAACTGCAGACGGCTGGTGTTTTTTACCTGGACGCCAAGCAGGAGGGGCAATCTTTGAAAGTGAAAAGTGGTCAAGCTATATCGGTCGACTTCCCAGCGGAGGAAATTGATCCGGGTATGCAAGCCTATGTAGCGGATTTTGGAGACGATGGAGCGGTCAATTGGCAATTGGGCAATTCATTGGATTTTTCAACCCAGGATACTGTCAATGCTCAGCTTGAGCATGAGTTTTTTTCGATTCCCTTGAAATACTTTCCGAGGCAAGAGAAGTACAGAAAGCAATATCGCATCTCCAAGAAGTATCCGCCGGAGGATGGGAAGTTTTTTGAAGTACCCGGTTCGGAATTCATCATAGGTGCCGACCGGGCAAAGTTCTACCGAAACATCGTTCGGTTTTTAAATGATGCAGACAACGAAAACAGTCCTTTGGCAACCAGAGAATTTGCTCGTCGTTTGGAATCCATAGAGTGGTATTTTTGCTTTACGTACTACACCAGGGAGGAAGGATTTTTCTACGAATTGGTTTACGATGCATTTGGGCCTTATCAAAGGAAGTTGTTTCAAATCTATTTCAACAACATCGATCGACCTTTGTGGTATGCTGATTCACTGGCGCTGCAAGCGATCAGAAATTTTCAGAATATAGGGACAACTGGAGAGTACTGCAAAACTACAATAGACGAGCGCTACAAACGACTGGAAAGTTCTTTCGAAGAATTTCTGGATGAGCGCTTGACTTATCCGGTACAAATCAACGATCATGGCATCGACCTGTCTGCCCCAAATGCCTATGCCGATTTGCTGTTGATGGGGGTTCCCAAGGAGGAAGCCCAACGAATCATCGAATTGCAGGCTCGTCGGCAAAAGATCGTGGAATCCTTAAGAGGTAGACATGTCAGCTCAGATGAAATCGATGATCAGATTGAGGAGCGTGAAAAAATAGCAAGGCTCCGCTATTATTTTGTCAAAGTCAACCAATTGGGGTGGATCAATATTGACCGCTTGTTCAATGCTGAAAATGCGCAGGCCATCGAGCTGTTGGCAGATATTCAATCGCCTGAACCACTGACAGACATCCAAACGTATGTGGTTTTTCCCGGAAGAAATTCCTTTATCAATGGTTTTGAAACCGACGTGGAAGGGCGCTATACTTTTACCCGAGACTTTGAGCCCAAAACAAAATTGCCAGTCGGTGAAGAAGTGTACATACTTGCGATCTCTGTTCAGGACGAGCAGTTGCATCTGGGCAAAAAGAAGGCTGTTATTGCTGATGGGGTGAACGTTCAAATCCAGCTAGAGGCAGTGGAGGAGGAGGCGTTTCGGGAGGCGCTTGAGGTTTTGTGATTTGATGTTTTGTGTTTTGTGATTTGGTGATCTGTGATTTCGTGTTTCGTGATTTTGTGATCTGTGATCTGTGATTTGGTGTTTCGTGATCTGTGATTTGGTGTTTCGTGATCTGTGATTTGGTGATTTGTTAGCTGAATGAATT
>JBCCSZ010000105.1:0-22334 GCA_039199225.1 Bacteroidota bacterium | reverse complement strand
CTGGCGACTGTTGGATTTTGGTCGGTTTTTCTGGTGGGCTTTATTGTCTGTTTTGTCGTTTCGGTTGTGGCGCCGCGGCCGGAAAGTCGACGGGAGTACGCAAGGCTTTTTGGCAATGATTATTTGCTTATTGGTGGTTTTTTTGCCTGTTTTTCTGTTGCTCAACAATCCGATTGGGCATCGATACCTCCTTCCTCTATTTTTGATGGCCAGCCTGATGTGTGTGCATTTGTTATTTATGGAAAACTGGCAAAAGCCCTGGCCCAAAGTCATTTGTGTGGGTTTGCTGCTGTTTTTGTTTAGTGGTAATTTTTGGATATACCCACGGCATATTTCGCAAGGCTGGGACGCTTCGCTGGCCTATCTGCCTTACTTTGAGCAGCGGCGGCGGATGATTGATTTTATTGAGCAGCAAGACATTCCCTTGGAGGAAATAGGGACGGAATTCCCAAATAAGGGACCTTTGGAATGGATTGAGCTGGATGGAGGAAACCAGCAATTTGCAGCAAAGGACCTGAGCACGCAGCGATATATTTTTTACTCCAACGTTTTCAACGACTTCAGTGATGAGGAGTTGGTCGAGTTGGTCGAAAAATGGCGGTTGATTCAGGCTTTTTCAAAGCGTGGTGTATCGGTTGAGCTTTATGAGAAAAAAGAGTAAGTACAATGAAAAAACGCAGTCTTAAGGAGTTGAACAGACTCAGTGTGGAAGCCTTTAAGGCATCAGAGAAAACACCCGTGGTAATTGTTTTGGACAACATTCGATCGGCGCTCAATGTTGGCTCTGCTTTTCGGACGGCCGATGCCTTTGCCATCCAAAAGATTTATCTCTGCGGAATCAGTGCCAAGCCGCCCCATCGCGAAATTTTGAAGACGGCCATTGGGGCTACGGAATCTGTCGATTGGGTTTATATCGAGGATGTGGTTACAGCCATCCAGGAATTAAAAACGGAGGGCTACCAGGTATTGGCCATCGAGCAAACAGACGAAAGTGTCGAACTTCAGGCATATCCTGTGAAGCCGAATGCCTCCTATGCCTTGGTCTTTGGCAATGAAGTCAAGGGGGTCAGCGATGCCGTTTTACCTTTGGTGAACGGGGCGGTGGAAATTCCTCAGTTTGGAACCAAGCACTCGCTGAATATCTCGGTTTGCCTTGGCATCCTGTGTTGGTCGTTTTTTCGGCAGATGCGCTATACAGAATAGCCTCAGAGCAGGGTAGGCTCCCCAAAAACAACTTTGATCTCTGGTGGAATTTTGACCAGTAGCTTGAGGTGCAACTCCTCCAAGGTTTTGCCACCAGACTTGGCGTGAATTTCATAGGTAGTCTTCATCGTCCGGAATATGGAAACCAGGATGGTACTGTTGCGGTGTTCCTCCTTGAGCTTGTCCAATCGCTCTTGCGAAAAATCGGCTGTTTTTCCCACCAAAACTACCTCCATCGAAGGGCTCAGCGTTAGGCTAATTCCAAAGCTTTGCATCTCCAAACCACAATCTTGCAAGACGGGCAGAATCGCTGTCCAAGCTTCAAACAATTTGTAGGTGCGTTCCATTGCGGAATCGCCGATGGAGCTGGCTTGTTCTTTTATGGCTTCGGATGCTTGTTGCAAAGTTTTTTTGACTTTTTCGATCATCGGATAAAGATTTGGCGGTTTTGAGTAGCTGTCGTTAAACCCTTTGACTCCTCACAGCTTTATGGCAGAATCGCCGTCTTGCTCAGCTACTGAAGTCCAAAAGTAAACGTTAAATTTACTTTAAATACGATGGAAAAAGTATCTTCGTCGGTAATATTTACGGTCTTAAGATCGTACAACAGGGCGAATTAGACCTATGGCCTGATTTTTTCACGCATTTGGTGTAAATTTGTCAATATCCTGAGTAAAGATATACAAGGAAGTCTAGAAGGGATTTTGTACGGCTTCCAAAAGATTCGAAAAACGATGTATATGAAACACACGATCAACGCATTCTTTGCATTGCTGATCCTACTAAGTGGCACCTCCACTTTTGCCCAATCTACGCTTAAAAAGGCCAATAAAGAATTCGAACTCAACGCTTTTAATCTGGCCATCAAGTCCTACCGAAAAGTACTCGAAAAACAACCCAAGAATGTCGTAGCGATGGCTCGCTTAGCAGATAGCTATCGCCACCTCAATCAAATGGACGATGCGCTCTTTTGGTATGAAAAGGCAGTGAAGCTCAACGGACTGGACCCCATCCACATTTTTAACTATGCGAAAGTTCTGCAGAGCAAGGGCCAATATGAGGATGCCAAGAAATGGTTTCTCATCTACGGGGAAGGCCAGCCGATTTTTGGTAACCACTTTGCCGAAAATTGTGACTTTGCCATTTCCATGAGAGGCATCAGCCCTTTGTATCGGGTGAAAAATGAATATGTAAACTCGCCTTCCTCCGACTACGGTCCGGCCCTGTTCGGTACCAAAGTAATTTATGCTTCGACCCGCCGGGACGTTGGCGATCGCAAAATCGATAAGAAAAGCGACGATTGGTCTGGTAGTGCCATGAACCAGCTTTTTATTACTGGAAGAGATGATAAAGGCTTTTTGCAGATGCCTCGCTTTTTGCATCCCGACCTTTCAAACAACTACAACGAAGGGCCGCTTTCTTACACTTCGGATCGAAAGACGGTGGCTTACACCAAAAATAATTTCGTAGAAGGAACTCGTCAAATTCCCTCCAGCGGAATGGAGATGAGCATTTATTTTGCCGATGTGACTTCCAATGGCGATTGGTCGGAGTCTGTGGCCTTTCCTTACAACGGCAGTGGTTACTCCTCGGGCTATCCTTCCTTGGCACCCGATGGTTCTTTGATGTATTTTGCATCCAACCGACCGGACGGCTACGGCGGATACGATATTTATGTGACCTACAAGGTCGGCGATTCTTGGTCGACTCCTTCCAACCTAGGTCCGATTGTCAACTCTCCGGGCAATGAATTGGCTCCATTTTTCGACGGCTCTGTGCTGTATTTTTCCTCTGATTGGCACCAAGGGCTTGGAGGGCTCGATATCTACAGAGCAGAGAAAGAAGGGGAGAAGTGGGAAAAAATATACCATCTTGGTAATGCCGTCAATTCTCCTCAGGATGATTACGGCTTTGTATTCGACAACGTCAGTGGCATCGGCTACTTTACTTCCAATCGTACGGGCGGAAAGGGGAAAGAGGATATTTACCAAGTGTCCAAGTTGATTGATGAGGTTGAGATTGTCGTGGTAGAGGCTGCTGGAAAACAACCCCTAGCGGGAGCGACGGTCGACTTTTCGGCTTGTGGCGAACCAATCCGGCAAACTGGCTCGGATGGAAAATACGTTTTTCAGGCGTTGCCGGGGATGAATTGCAATGTGCTTGTCAGCAAAAAGGGTTACGATAGTTATGCGTTGCAAATTCGCTCGGACAGCAAGCGCAAAAAGTTCCGCTACGAAGTTTTGCTGGCCAAGGAAATAGATAAATACCTGGGTCGGGTTTACAATCCCGTCGACAATGCGGCTGTGGAGGATGTCCTGATTGTGGCAACCAACCAGTCGAATGGCATGCAAATTCAGACCCGTACGGATAAAAATGGTACTTACTCGCTGGCGCTGCAGCCAGGCAATGAATACCTGATTCGCTTCAGTAAGGCCGGCTACATGGATACCCACAATCGATTGTCTGTGGGAGATGGTAAGGACAAAGGTGTCCTCGGTACTTTGGCCTTCCGTCCGTCTGGCACCCAGATTGGTACGGTTGCCAACGACAAGCCGACAAAGCCTGCCAATGATCAGCCAAAAACGCAGCCTGGTAGTGGTTCTGACGAAACGAACGAGACCCGTATTGAGGACGCCTCTTCGCCCATCCCAGAGGACTTGGTCAAAGGGTATGCGGTACAGGTGGCGGCAGTCTATGGCGACCGGGAGGTTATTCCGTCAAAATTCAAATCGCTGGCTACCTACGGCAACATCTACAGCCGACCGGAGAAGGGATACAAGAAGGTGCGCTTAGGGATTTTTCCCACCAAATCTGAAGCCAACGAGGCCCGTCAAAAAATCAGAACACAAGGGTACAAAAGCGCCTTTGTTGTGGAGGAACGTCTGGAGGATATGGTGGACGTAGAGTTTTACTATTCACCGGACGATGTGGAAACTGAAATCAGTAAGACGGCTGAAACAAAGCCGGTGGTAAAGGAAAAACCCAAGGTGGTCAGTAAATACAAAGTCAGATTGGCTGCCTATAAAAATCCGCAATACTTCAAAGCAGGCGAATTGGCCTCCATCGGAACGGTCGAGCGTCAGAAATCAGGTGAATTTACCATCATGCTGCTCTCTGGCTTTGCCGACCTCAAGGAAGCCATCAGCGCGCGCCAAAAGGCCCTCAACTCTGGGTTCAACGGTGCCTATGTGGTCATCGATGACAATGGCCGATTGGTGAAGGTGAATATGTAAACACGCTATGAAGAAATTTCTATTGCTGTCTTTTCTGGCAAGCCTCTCCTGCGGTGTAGCGGCCCAAGTGCCTGCAAGCGATGGACCGGTTGAAGCCTTTAGAATAGCACAAAGCCTTCTCTCGGGCCTGGACATTCCTCGCTTAAAGCTTGAGAACCATCCGGAGAGGGCTTATTTTCAAAAGAGAATTTACAAGGGGAGCGAGTTGAGTGTCTTCATTCTATCGAGTGAAACGGCCCTCAATGAAATTAAGAATTTTCCCATTGACGAATTCGTCTATTACCTCAACGGAAAGGCCGAAATTGTCCCCCAAGAAGGAGACGCTTTGTCTTTTTATGCAGGAGACTATCTTTTCGTACCGAAAGGTTTTTCCGGTAATTGGACCAATAACGGAGGGAATACCTACCATTTGGAATTGTCAGTTATTTCAAACCGTCGAGCCAACAGCACGATGATTTCTGAGGCGAAAATGCCCTTTGTACTCGATCGGGCATTGATGTCAGGGATCGGATTGACCGCAATAGATACGGCAACTTACAGAGATGTACTTTATGAAGGAGTGGAGCTGGACGTCGTAACGGAGTCGGAAAAGTCAAACAAAAGGGAGATTCTAAACAGTGAAAAGGAGGTATTCATCCATGTGCTGAACGGAAGCTTGACCTTACGGGCGAAAAACGGAGAGGCGAATACGTTTTACAGTGGTGATTTTTTTGTCTTGCCAAAAGGATTCACCGGGCGTTGGGAAAGCAAAGGCCAAAACCTGCTCCGAATATTGAAAGTCATACCAAAGTGATGTCTTGTGCATGAACGGCTACTGGCAACTAGGTCGATGCCCGATATTTGATGTGTAAGACCTTCTTGGTTTGTGGCCTTACCTTAAAATCTTCCCCTGTTCGCAAAGCGACCACCCAGCAAATCCGATCGTCGGCATCGGTTAGTAGCCAGGCGCTTTCTTTTTCCAACCGCGACAACTTTGCATTGATAAACAAGTCCTGTACTTTCTGGCGTTTGCCCTTCATTCCCAATGGTTTGTAGATGTCCTTGGGGCGCCAATGCCGCAGTTGCAAAGGAAAACGCAATTGGTCGTAATCCAACCAAGTTTCGTGTGGGTTTTTAGAAAACTGTATGGGAGGCTCTGTCAATTGGAATGCCAATTGGCTGCCATCTGCTAGTTTGAGGAGGCTCGTGTGCTCTTCGATTTGATAGGTGTCGGGGAGTGTTTCCGTTTGCGCTAGTGGAACGATGATCAGCTCTATACGATTGAGCAGTAGCCGATGGGTTTGGGTAGAAAACATGGGGCCGCTGTCTCCGGGTTGGTGCTGTAAAATTTGAGCGATTTGGCTGTTGTTGAATCCAAAAGGAGAAATGAATTCGTAGAGTAGCGTCTGTCGGGAAGGGTGTTTTACCAAGGCCGACCAATCGATCCGGATGGTCTTTTTTTCTTCCTTTAACAGCCTCTTGCGCCACATCTCGAGCGCATCTTCATACAACAGCTCCGCTTCGTTGATTCGCTGGAAAGTCACCTTGGCGGCAGCCTCCAAGGCTGGATTGATGCTTTGTAAAATTGGGACGACGTGATGGCGAATCTTATTCCGGGTGTATTTGTCACTGGCATTGGAGGCATCCTCCCGATACGATAGCTTCTTTTGTCGGGCGTAAAAACTCAGTCGCTCCCGGCCCATAAACAAAAGTGGGCGAAGGATGAACCCGTTCAAATAGGGGATACCATGCAGCCCCCTTAATCCACAGCCTTTGCTAAAATTGAAAATAAGTGTCTCGATGGAATCGTTGAGATGATGTGCCGTAGCGATGAAGTGATAGGCTTCCTGTTGACGAATGCTTTCCAGCCACTCGTACCGAAGATTGCGGGCCGCTACCTGAATGGATTCCTTCCGGGATTTGGCCAGGGTGGGTGTATCGAACACCTGCTCGAAATAGGGAACACCCAAAGAGGCAGCCAATGCTTTGACAAAGGTGGCGTCCTGTTCCGATTCTTGTCCACGGAGTTGAAAATTGCAGTGTGCAATGGCAAACTTCCAGGGGCTTTGAGCAAACAAGTGCGCCATTGTAACAGAATCCATTCCACCACTTACGGCCAGCAGCGTACGGCTGCTTTCCAGTTCTTTTTGGTTCCAGGCTATGAAGTCTTCAATCATGCAACCAAGATAAGCCATAATCTTTTAAACGCCTTTCTTTTGGATCATTGGTCAATTTGGGCCTAAATTTGCAACTTCTTTCACAAAATCGATTGATATGAAAAATATACTCTTTTGTAGCACACTCCTTTTGTCGCTCTGCTTATTAGCCGCTTGCCAGGACGATCAAGCTGGTAACAGCGGAAAAACAGAGACTCCACCCACTGAGACCTCGCCAGTCGAATCTGCTGGCAATGGTGCCACTGTCGATGTTTCTCCGACCCACATCAAAGCCAGTGACATTGCACCTTTTATTGGCCTGTGGTCTTATGCCAAGCCCGTCTGCCGGGACATCGCTCGCCAAAATTATTACGAAGGTCGATGGATTCAATTTGAGGGAGACGGAACCTTCACCTATGGCAAATACACCGACCAGACCAATACGGGCCGCTACAGCTTCGTGGCAGAAGATAAAATCCTAAATCTGGATTTTACGGAAGAAAAGGATACCGACATGGACTGGAAAACCATGCATGGGGTCGATGTGATGATCTGGGTCGGTAACGCAAAAGTCAATAATTCTGGCGATCAGATTCAATTGAAGCGTGTCCCAGAACGACCTTCTAAGCCCGTTGGAAAGTAATCAATTGCCAAATAGGAGGTAAAATCTCATTCAAATTGCTACATTTGAATGAGATTTTTTTTGTCGTTTAATCCAGACTATCACATGCGGAATTTTAACCTCCTATTGAATATCGTCGCTATTGTTTGGCTTAGCCTTGCGTGCTTTTCTGCCTGTAGCCCAAAAATAGAACCTACCGCTGTTGTTCCTGAAGTTGTTGTGCCAGAGGTGGTTGAAGATACTATCGAAGTTCCTCATGCAGAACAGCCTGATTTTCAGCGCTTTCCGGAAGGTGTGACCGAGTCCGTCCCCAAGCGGATTATCCCAGATGGCCAGTCTTTTGATAAGATGCGGATGGTGCCGCCCTTTTGGTGGGTAGGTATGAAAAACCCTCGTTTTGAGCTGATCATCTACGATCGACTTATAAAAGGCTACCGAGTCTCCACCCGGCATAAAGGGGTGACAGTGACGGGTGTCGAAAGTGTCGAAAACCCCAATTATCTCTTCATCAGTCTGGAAATATCCCCCGATGCCCTTGCTGGCCCTTTCAAAATTGTGCTGACAAAAGGAGACGACGTTCGGGCCTATGATTACGAGCTGAAGGAGCGTAAGACTGGGGAAAAGCGCATCAAAGGGCTGACCAATGCCGATTGTATCTATCTGATCATGCCCGACCGCTTTGCCAACGGAGATGAAGACAACGACAGCATCGAAGGGATGCGGCAAACAGGTGTCGACCGGAAAAACTTTGTCTTTCGACATGGCGGTGACTTACAGGGGGTCATCGATCGCTTGGACTATCTAAAAGATTTGGGTGTTACAGCCTTGTGGCTTAATCCAATCCTGGAAAACGATCAAGCTTACGACTCTTACCACGGCTATGCAGTAACGGACCACTATGAGGTCGATGCTCGCTTTGGCAACAATGAGAAATACATCGAATTGGTGGAAGAATGCCACAAACGAGACATGAAAGTTGTGATGGACATTATTCACAATCATGTCGGTGACCAGCACTGGATGATTCGGGATTTACCTACTGAGGATTGGATTCATCAATTTGATTCTTTTACCAAGACAACTTATCGTGCAACTACTTTGATGGACCCCTACGTAGCTGCCAGCGATCGCGAGACGATGACCAACGGTTGGTTTGATACCCACATGCCGGACCTCAACCAGAAAAATCCACACGTTGCCCGCTACTTGTTGCAAAATAATATCTGGTGGACAGAGTACTCAGGACACAATGCCTTCCGAATCGATACTTATGCCTATCCCGATCCGGATTTCACTTCTTTTTGGGGCAAAAGCATGCAGGAGGAATACCCATCGCTGACTTTTTTCGGAGAAACCTGGGTACATGGCCTGACCGTGCAATCCTTTTTTACACAAAACAATCGAATGCGCAAAGGTGGAGCCAATACCCACCTACCAGCGGTGACCGACTATCAGATGCAATATGCCATCATGGATGCTTTGTCCAGACCGCAAGGGTGGACCGATGGCATCACCAAGATTTACTACACTCTTGCCAAGGATTTCGTCTATGAAGATCCATACCGAAACATTCTCTTTCTGGATAATCACGACTTGAATAGGCTGTTTTCAGAAGTGAGAGGAGACTTAAATCGATTCAAAAGTGGGATGGCACTGCTGTTGACGATGCGAGGTATTCCTTGTATGTATTACGGTACGGAGATATTAATAACGGGTGTTGGAGGAGCCTTCGGAGAAGGCGGCCGCCGGGATTTTCCAGGTGGATGGTCACTCGATAGCCTCAATAAATTCAACCCTTTGGGAAGAACGGCCCAGGAGCAGGAAGCTTTCGAATACGTTCGTTCTTTGCTGAAGTACCGAGCTGCTACGCCAGCCTTGCACAGGGGCCAGCTGATGCAATTCGTACCAATGGACAACATCTACGTTTATTTCCGATACGACGATCAAAAGACGGTAATGGTTATGACCAACTCGAGTGATCAAACGCGTATGGTGTCTACCGAGCGTTATCGCGAGCGGATGGGAACCGCCACCAAAGCCATGAATGTCGTGAGCAAACAGCAGTTATCGCGTATCGACTCCATTGCCATTGATCGAAACAGCACCCTGGTATTGGAACTGCAATAAAACAATAACCTCCTAATCTGTTCTGTTGACGCATCAAGACATCATCAAAAGCCTAAAGGCCAAGCAGTACAAGCCGGTTTATTTTCTCTATGGAAATGAGGCCCATTACATTGACCTCATCTCAAAATACATTGAGGACCACGTCCTGTCGGAAGCGGAGCGTTCTTTCAACCAGATGGTCTTTTACGGCAAAGACACAGAAGCCAAAACGCTGATCGATACGGCTTGTCGCTACCCGATGATGGCGCCCTATCAAGTGGTACTGCTCAAGGAAGCTCAGGATATGCGCAGCTTGGCCGACCTTTTACCCTACATCGAAAAACCAGTTCCAACGACCATCTTGGTCATCTGCTATAAGTACAAACGCTTCGATAAACGAACCAAGTTTGCCAAAGTACTTAAGGATAAGGCCCTGATGTTTGAGTCGAAAAAGCTGTACGACAATCAGGTGCCGGACTGGATCGCTAACTACCTGAGAAGCAAAAAGTTGAGTATTCGAGAGGATGCTGGCGCCTTGGTGGCAGAGTACTTGGGGACCGACCTATCGAAGATTGCCAATGAGCTAGATAAATTGGCTTTGAATCTTAGTCCCGGAACGATTGTATCGGTCAAGGAAGTACAAGACAACATCGGCATCAGCAAAGAGTACAACGTCTTTGAACTCCAAAAAGCACTTGGGCTGCGAGATGTGCTGAAAGCCAATCGCATTGTCAACAACTTCATTGCCAACCCTAAGAAGCACCCCTTGGTGATGGTCGTCGGCGCTTTGTACAACTACTTCAGTAAAATTTATATGCTTCATTACCTGCGCAACTCACCCGATTCAGAGGTCGTCAAGGCGCTTGGCTTGCGTTCTGAATATTTCCTGCGGGAATACAAGGCTGCTCAACGGCACTACAACCTGCCCAGGGTAGAAAAAGTCATTGAGCTGCTGAAGACTTACGATTTGCGTTCTAAGGGCGTAGACAACGACAGTGCCAGCGGTGGCGAGTTACTCCGGGAAATGGTCTACCGCATTTTGCATCCTAGCGTGGAAGTCAACATGCGATGAAGCATACCTGAAATTTCCTTTGGATCAATATTTGCAAATCTTGAGTTGACGCTTTTCTACAAACCTCACCGACATTTACCAACTCAACTCTTTGCAATGAAGTCATTCATTATCCTACTTGCGTGGGTCTTCTCCATCCATACTACCGCGCCCATAAATACAACCAGCCTTAAGGTCACATCCGTCGAAATGGCCTGTCCGGAGGCATCGAATGGTTACTTTGAAGTAGCGATCGATTACCAACCAGATTTTGTCTTTCCCGCTGAGCTGATTATTTCGAAAGGAGGGCAGGAATTCGAAAATGGTTTTCTGCCAGTTGGTGAATACTGCCTGAGTTTGACCAATGGAAAAGGCGATACAGTCGTGGAAGTTTGCCAGCAAATAGTTGAAGGTTCGGAGGCGCGATGTGCAGAAAAAAAATAGAGAATTGCTTCTTCTGGCCACATATGACCCATAAATGTTGGCCCAGCTCTTGCATTATTCCTTCGTTTGCCATTATATTTGACGCAACGTTCATAGGATGGAACTAATACTAAAAACTTCAAATACTTGGTGGTGGCATTCAACTAATTCAATTGAGTGAGTTGCATGAGCCAACCCCGTGTATCTAGGATACATAAAAACCAACGGCTTGTCGATCACTCGACAAGCCGTTGGTCGTTTAAGGATACTTGATCAGCGAAAAATCAAATTCAGGATTCAATAAAAAGAAAATTTGACTCATGGAATCAGCATCGACTGCCACCTCTTACCAACAAAAGTACCAGCTCAAGGTGAATGTCCGTCGCATTTTGGCCGACACCATTACCCCGGTTAGCATCTACCTCAAGTTGAGGGATCAATTTGCCAGCTCGGTACTCTTGGAAAGTACAGACTTCCGAAGCAAAGAAAATTGCTTTTCGTTCATCGGCGTAGAACCCATCGCCGGCTTTCAAGTCCGCAACTTTCAAATCAGTCGATGGTATCCCGACGGTGAAAAGGTGACGGAGACCACCACCAACGCACTGAATGTACCTGAACTTTTCCAGGATTTCATTCAGCAGTTTCAAGTAGCTGAAAATGAAGACTACAAGGGAGTGAACGGTTTTTTTGGTCATACTTCTTTCGATGCTTATCAGTATTTTGATACCCTTCGCTTCGATGTTGCCAAGCGCAAAACAGATTTACCGGATATCAATTACCACCTCTACCGATACGTTATTGCCATCAATCATTTCAAGGACGAGTTGTTCATTGTTGAAAACTTACACGGTGAGCAGGCGTCGGGCATTGAGCGCATCCACACACTCATTACAAGTCCTGCTTTTGGCACCTACAATTTCCAATTGGAAGGGGAGGAAGAAAGCAACTTGACTGATGAGGAGTTCAAGGAGTTGGTTCGCAAGGGAAAAGAACACTGCTTTCTTGGAGACGTTTTCCAAATTGTTTTTTCTCGCCAGTTTTCCCGTCGCTTCAAAGGCGATGATTTTCAGGTTTATCGCCTATTGCGGTCCATCAATCCCTCGCCCTATTTATTTTACTTCGATTATGGTAGCTATAAAATATTTGGTTCTTCTCCGGAAGCTCAAATGGTTATCAAGGGCAATATTGCCAGTGTCAATCCGATTGCTGGAACTTATCGGCGTACGGGGGATGATGAGGAAGATCGTCAAAAGGCACAGGAGTTGGCGCGCGATCCCAAGGAAAATGCCGAGCACATCATGCTGGTAGATTTGGCGCGCAACGACCTTGGTCGGCATGCTCAGTCTGTGCAGGTCAAGGAGTTGAAAGACATCCAATTTTTCAGTCATGTCATTCACTTGGTCTCCAAGGTCGAAGGGATATTGGATGATGATGCCAACGCCATTCGGGTATTTGGAGATACCTTTCCGGCGGGGACCTTATCGGGTGCACCTAAGTACAAGGCCATGGAGTTGATCGACCATTATGAAAACCAAAACCGTAGCTTTTATGGTGGTGGCATTGGGTATGTTGGCTTCAACGGCGAGATGAATCAGGCGATTGTTATCCGATCTTTTATGAGTCGGAAGAATACGCTTTACTACCAGGCTGGAGCGGGCATCGTAGCAGCCAGCGACGAGGAAAAAGAGTTGCAAGAAGTCAACAATAAACTCGGCGCACTGACCAAAGCCTTGATTGAAGCACAAACTATTTGACAAACAAGCCACAAACTAAAAATGATGAAGATTCTTGTCTTAGATAATTACGATTCTTTTACCTACAATCTGGTTCAATACCTGAAAGAGATTTGCACCGAGCAGATGGATGTTTTTCGCAATGATGCCATTTCATTGGACGAGGTAGATCGCTACGATGTCATTGTATTATCGCCCGGCCCCGGCATTCCTTCGGAGGCTGGCATTATGCCGGAATTGATCCAGCGCTATGCCGCGACGAAGTCCATCTTTGGGGTCTGTTTGGGTCAGCAAGCTATTGGAGAGGCTTTTGGAGGAAAACTGCTCAATCTCAAAACCGTCTATCACGGCATTGCAACTCCTATTCACGTGACGGATAGGGAGGAGGCGCTGTTCGAAGAATTACCCGATAGTTTTACGGTTGGTCGCTACCATTCCTGGGTTGTCGATCGCCTGGATTTTCCAGAAATTCTACAGATCACTTCGGTTGATTCGGAAGATACGGTGATGTCTTTGCGGCACAAAGAATACCATGTCAAAGGGGTTCAATTTCATCCGGAAAGTATTATGACGGAATACGGCAAAGAGATGCTCCAAAACTTTTTGCGGGAGGCGCGTCAGATAACCGAAAGCCGCCAACTAAGTCAAGCTATATAAAACCAAAAAACCAACTTCTGATGAAAGAAATACTATCGCATTTATTTGACCACAAAAAATTATCGAGGGATAAGGCCCGCGAAATCTTGGTCAATATTGCCAATAATAAATACAATGAAGCGCAAATCTCAGCCTTCGTGACGGTTTACCTGATGCGCTCCATTTCAGTGGATGAGCTGCTGGGGTTCCGGGATGCGCTCCTCGAACTGTGCCGCCCAGTGGACATGGAAGGTGTCGAATCCATCGACATTGTTGGTACCGGTGGAGACGGCAAAAACACTTTTAACATCTCTACGCTATCTTCCTTTGTCGTCGCTGGAGCAGGTTACAAGGTGACAAAACATGGCAACTATGGTGTTTCCTCTGCCTGTGGTTCTTCCAATGTATTAGAATCGCTGGGTTACGTTTTTACAAGTGATGGAGAAGTTTTGAAAAAGCAATTGAACGATGCCAATATCTGCTTTTTCCACGCACCACTGTTTCATCCAGCTATGAAAACAGTTGCGCCCATTCGTCGACAATTGCGTGTCAAGACTTTCTTCAATATGCTTGGGCCACTGGTCAATCCATGCAAACCAAAATACAATCTCCTGGGCGTTTTCAATCTTGGCTTATCGCGCATTTATGAATACATTTTACAACAGACTGAGCGTCAATTTGCCATTGTTTATGCCTTGGATGGCTACGACGAAGTATCGTTGACAGGCTCTTTTAAGCTGCGCACCAACCGTGGCGAGCAAATATTGACGCCCGAAGATATTGGAAAAAAGCGCTATCGGCAAGAAGATTTATTTGGCGGAGACACCGTTCCGGAGGCTGCCAAAATTTTTATGAATGTGCTCAATAATGAGTGTACTCCGGCGCAATTTGATGTTGTTACGAGCAATGCCGGCTTAGCCATTCAATGTATCAAGCCCGATCAAAGCTTGGAAGATTGTATTGCGGAAGCAAGCGAATCGCTACTGAGTAAAAATGCCTTGAAGGCACTCAAAACACTGGTCAACTGATGACAGATTTTTGAGACTTTTCATTGCTGAAACAGGTAAAGCCAAATAAGAAATAGATCAACCAATAACGAATTAAAATCAACCACAATGAATATCCTAGACGAAATCATCGCTCATAAGAAGAAGGAAGTTGCACAACGCAAAATGTTGTATCCGGTAGCTCTCTTGGAAAAAAGTATTTATTTCGAAACGCCTGTCGTTTCACTGACCAAGTATTTGTTGCGTCCTGACAAGTCGGGGATCATTGCCGAATTCAAACGGCGTTCTCCTTCCAAAGGGAACATCAATCCTTATGCTTCTGTCGAGCGCGTTTCGATGGGATACATGCAGGGAGGAGCCTCTGCTTTGAGTGTATTGACAGACGAGCAGTTTTTTGGTGGTCAAAATTCTGATTTGACAGAGGCTCGCAAGTTTAATTTCTGTCCCATTTTGCGCAAGGATTTTGTGCTGGATGAGTACCAGATTATCGAGGCGCGTTCTATTGGAGCGGATGCTGTGTTGTTGATTGCAGAATGCTTGGAAAAAGATCAATTGGATGCCTTGGCGAAAAAGGCCAAGTCGCTCGGATTAGAGGTCTTAATGGAAATTCATTCTGGTGATCAATTGGACAAGCTGAGCGAAGCCGTCGACCTGGTCGGTGTCAACAACCGCAACCTCAAGGACTTTTCTGTCGACATTCAAACCTCTCTGGAATTGGCCGATCAAATTCCCAATAATTTGGTAAAGATTTCTGAGAGTGGCATCAGCAGTGCAGATGCTATTTTGCGATTGAAGGAGGTGGGTTATGCTGGCTTTTTGATTGGCGAACATTTTATGAAAACACCGAATCCACCCAAATCTTGTGCAGCATTGGTCAACGAGATTAAAAAGGGAGTTACAGCTAAAGTGAACAAATAATTTTAAGTTATCGATGTCGAATAGTACAACCACACAGAGCGTAGAAAATGCACAGCGGACAATGGTTCCGGCCGTAAAGGTATGTGGCATGCGGGAGATTGAAAACATCGCTGCGCTTTGTCGGCTACCAGTAGATTTTATGGGGCTGATTTTTTATCCAAAATCGAAAAGATATGTTGCTGATGCAGCTGATTTTGATCTGGTAGAAATGATCCGCCTGACCAGTGAAGCTGGTATCAAAAGGGTTGGTGTTTTTGTAAACGAATCCATGGATACACTGAGGAAGTTTACGACAGAATACCAACTGGACATTGTTCAGCTACATGGAGAAGAACCTGCTGCCTACTGTCGGGAACTACACGAAAGTGGGTTTAAAATCTGGAAGGTTTTCTCAGTTGGTCCAGCCTTTGATTTTACAAAATTGGTTGACTATGAAGGCTTTTGTGATGCTTTTTTATTTGATACAAAAGGGGTTGCGCGAGGAGGCAATGGGTTTACCTTTGATTGGGAAGTACTGAAAGACTATTCTTCTAAAACACCCTTGGTACTGAGTGGTGGCATCGGTCCGGAAATGGGTGGACGAATTTTGGATATTTCTCTACCACAATTATTTGCCATTGATATTAACAGTCGGTTTGAATCTGCACCGGCTTTAAAAGACATTGAAAGAATTGCTCAATTTTTGAAAGAATTTAAAACACAAATTACATGACTTACGCAGTCGATACCAGAGGATACTACGGCGAGTTTGGCGGGGCTTTCATTCCCGAGATGTTGTATCCAAACATTGCCGAGTTGAGAGAACGATACCTAGACATTGTCGGAGAGGCATCGTTTCAAAAAGAGTTTCAACAGCTTTTGAAAGATTATGTTGGGCGCCCTTCTCCATTGTATTATGCCAAGCGTTTATCCGCACATTACAAGACAAACATCTACCTGAAAAGGGAAGACCTCAACCATACTGGAGCCCATAAAGTCAATAATACCATCGGACAGATATTGCTGGCGCAGCGTCTTGGAAAAAAGCGCATCATTGCTGAAACTGGTGCTGGTCAGCATGGCGTGGCCACAGCGACGGTATGTGCGCTCATGGGGATTGAATGCATTGTCTACATGGGAGCCATTGACATCGAGCGTCAGGCACCCAATGTGTCGCGCATGAAAATGCTGGGCGCAAAGGTGGTTCCGGCCACGAGCGGTAGCCAGACCCTAAAAGATGCAACCAACGAAGCCATTCGCGATTGGATCAACAATCCGGAGGATACGCACTATATCATTGGTTCTGTTGTAGGGCCACACCCATATCCAGATATGGTCGCACGCTTTCAGTCTGTGATCAGCGAAGAAATGAAGTGGCAGTTGAAGGAGCACATCGGTCGAGAGAATCCGGATGCCATCATTGCCTGTGTCGGTGGTGGAAGCAATGCCGCCGGGTCTTACTACCATTATCTGGATGATGAGGATGTTCGCTTGATTGCAGTAGAAGCTGCCGGAAAAGGCATCCACAGTGGAGAGTCTGCAGCCACCAGTGTCCTAGGAACCCGAGGCATCATACATGGTAGTCGCACTTTGCTGATGCAAACCAACGATGGACAAATCATTGAGCCTTACTCCATTTCGGCGGGCTTGGATTATCCGGGCATTGGACCCATGCATGCCCACCTGATTAGTAGCGGTAGGGCCGAAGCTGTTAGTATCACAGATGAGGCAGCCATCCGTTCGGCTTACTTCCTGACACGGCAAGAGGGGATTATTCCAGCACTTGAAACGGCACATGCCTTCGCCGCCTTGGATGAAGTTAAATTTAAGGAAAGCGATGTGGTCGTTGTCAATCTTTCTGGAAGAGGCGATAAAGATTTGCAGACTTACATCAAATACCTGGACCACATAAATCAGCAAGGATGAATCGATTGAAGACATTATTCGACAGCAAAAGCCAGGAAATACTCAATATTTATTTCACGGCAGGCTACCCAAAATTGGATGATACCGTTCCCATCATTTTGGCCCTGGACAAGGCAGGGGCCGATCTCATTGAAATTGGAATGCCTTATTCCGATCCACTGGCCGATGGACCAACCATCCAAGAGAGTGGTCAGGCAGCCCTGGAAAATGGAATGACACTGCATCATTTATTTGATCAAATTAAGGAAGCCCGACAACAAACGGAGATTCCCCTTATTATGATGGGCTACTTCAACCAGGTCATGCAATTCGGAGAAGAAGCCTTTTTCCGCAAGTGTCGAGAAGTGGGTGTCGATGGACTCATTCTACCGGACTTACCGATTTATGTATACGAAGAAAACTTCCAAGAGCTGTTTGAGGAAATCGGCTTGGACATTACTTTTCTGATTACGCCTCAGACTTCTGAAGAACGGATTCGCCAGATCGACGATTTGAGCAAGAGCTTCATTTACATGGTCTCGAATGCTTCGATCACCGGAGCAAAGAAAGGTATTTCGGATAAGCAGTTGGCCTATTTCAATCGAATCAACGAAATGCAATTGGTACATCCTCGTTTGATTGGCTTTGGAATTTCCAACCATGAGACTTTCAAAACAGCCTGTAGCTATGCGGGTGGTGCCATCATCGGCAGCGCTTTCATAAAGGCTTTGGCCGGAACAAACGATATTGAACAAACCGTCACCGATTTTATCGGGCGCATTAAAAACTCCCCCAAGGCTGTAGCGGCCGGATGATTTTTTCACCCATCAAACAAAACAACAATGATCATTCAACTCAAAGAGGATATTTCCAACGACCAACTAGATAGTCTGAAGCAAAAGCTCCAAGACATCAAATACAAAACCAGCAAAGTCAAAACCCAATTTGGTGATTACATCATCGGAGTAGGGAAAAAAGAAATTGACATCAGAGGCATTGGAACGATGCCGGGTATTCGCGACATCCATCGGGTGAGCGACGCCTACAAACTGGTTTCCAAAAAGTGGAAGGTGGAGGACACTCAAATCGACTTGGGTGATGGTGTCATCATCGGAACGGGCAATTTCGAAATCATGGCTGGTCCATGTTCCATTGAGTCGGAGGAGCAGATCGAGCAAACAGTTGCGCATTTGGTGCAAAACGGTGTGCGCATTATGCGCGGTGGGGTGTACAAGCCACGAAGCTCTCCCTATTCTTTTAGAGGTCTTGGAATCAGTGGTTTAAAACTCTGGTATCAAAAAGCGCGAGAGGCTGGTATTAAGATCATTACGGAAGTTATGATGGTGGAACAAATCGATAATATGTTGGAGTATGTCGATGTCTTCCAAGTTGGCGCCCGTAATTCACAAAACTTCAATTTGCTGGATGCACTGGGTAAGGTGGATCGGCCGGTTTTGTTGAAGCGAGGAATTTCTGGGACGATAGACGAGTTATTGCAGGCTGCGGAGTACATCTTTTCTAATGGCAATGAGCGAATCATGCTGTGCGAAAGAGGTATTCGCTCTTATGAAAAAGCATACCGCAATACCTTGGATATTAATGCGATTCCGTTATTAAAAGAAAAGTCACATCTGCCTGTGATTGTTGATCCTTCGCACGGTATTGGTTTGCGCCGTCACGTCGACTCCGTGGCGCTGGCTGGCATCATCGCCGGAGCGGATGGTGTCATTTGTGAGGTACATCGCACACCTGAAAAGGCATTTTCCGATGGCCAACAGACTTTGAGCTATCCGGAGGCGGAAGCTTTGTATGGAAAAATGCGCCAGACTTTCGACCTACGTCAAAGTTGGGTACACTAGAAGACCCAATTGAATCCAATGCCATCACCATTCATTGACAGGCTGCCAATCAATTTGTGAAGCAGTTTGTCATTGGATTGGTGGGCGAAGTAAAAACCCAAATCGAAGACAAACAAAAAGGCGCCTTGCAGGATAATGGAGCGCCCAAAGCCCTTTAGTCGCTCTGGTCTATTTTCTGTATTCTTAGATCGTTCGGTGAGGTACAAACCGCCGAGCATGTATCCAATATCCAGTCCGGCATTGAAGAGTAGAATCTTCTGTATCTTCTGCTGTTCCTTCAAGCTTCCAATCATATCGAAGGTGGCCGGATCGCTTTTGGCAGCTGCCAGGTAAGCCAGCGAAGCAAGCCCTAAATTGACAGCATTCCATCCCAGGTTCATCTGGTGGAAATATTTTTCTGTCCCCTCTCGTTTATTCATCAAAACGGCCCCCAATGCCATATTTCCAATAGCCCAACTACCCAAAATGGTCATGGCTTTTTTGTTGGTTTGTAAGCGCAACTCATTGAAGGCAAACAAATCTGTCTCTTGGGCGAAGAGGCAAGAAATCGGAAGCAGTAGCAGCAAGAATAGGAGAGTGGAGCGTTGCATGTTGTCGTTTTTTAGACAGAACAATGAGATCAATATTTGGTTGTTCGATTTGATTGGAAGCTATTGTACTAGTGTAATGTCCCATTGACTAAATTGCTGCCATTGTTTGATTTTGATTGTGTATTTTTTGATACAAATAATTTCAATAGCTGAATATTGACCACAAAATGATTATATTTGTAGTCCAGTGATAAGCCAGATGTAAAATGAAAATGAGCTACTTGGAAGATAGATATATAAATCCATTGACAGATTTTGGTTTCAAAAAGCTGTTTGGTACAGAAGTCAATAAGTTTCTTCTCATTGACTTTTTGAATCAGATACTGCCATCGGAACACCAGATCAGGGATTTAAGGTATTCTCACAATGAGCATCTTGGACATTTGGATGCAGATAGAAAAGCAATCTTCGATTTGTATTGCAGTGGGAATTCAGGCGAAAAATTTATTGTGGAAGTTCAAAAAGCCAAGCAGAATTTTTTCAAGGACAGAAGTGTCTACTACGCATCTTTTCCCATCCAAGAACAAGCAAAAAAGGGCAATTGGGATTATCAGCTCAAAGCAGTCTATACCATCGGAATCTTAGATTTTATTTTCGATGAGCACAAAGCAGACGAGGAGTTACTGCATATGGTTGAACTGAAGAACCAACGATGTGAAGTCTTTTACGATAAGTTGAAATTTATCTATCTGGAATTACCCAAGTTCAAAAAAACAGAGTCAGAGCTGGAATCTCACTTTGATAAGTGGTTATACGTCTTCAGGCATTTATCAAATCTTCAAGACCGTCCCAAAGCGCTGCAAGAAAAAATATTTGAACAACTATTCGAAGCTGCTGAGATCGCAAAATTTACACCCAAAGAAAGAGAGGTCTACGAAGAAAACCTAAAACACTACAGGGATTTAAAAAATGTTGTGGATACTTCAAAAGAGGAGGGTGTAACGGAAGGCCGAATCGAGGGCCGAATCGAGGGCCGAATCGAGGGCCGGAAGGAAGGCAGAAAAGAGGGTAGGAAAGAAGGAATCATCGAGGGGAGAAACAAAAGGAACATCGAGATTGCCATTGAAATGAAAAACAATGGAGAAGCCATCGATAAAATCATTCGCTATACTGGTCTGTCTCAAGAAGAGATAGATGCCTTATAATTCCAAAACTATTAGGATACTTCGAATGGTATTTCCTCAGAACCCTGCCGCATGATCGTCGCCTCTGGGATCGGCTCCTCCCTCCAACCTACCATCTGGCAATACAAGAATAGCATCTACCCGGCCAATGCCACCTCGTTGACGGAATTCGTGTCCTTTTGCGGATAAGCTGTCGAGCGTCGTTTGTGGAAAAGTGCCTTTTTCATGTTGTAAAAAATCTGGTTTCCATTGGTGATGGAAGCGTTTCGCTGCCACTGCTTCTGCCATGCTCATTTCGAATTCTGCAACATTTAGAAATGTTTGGAAAACAGATGTGATGATGGTTGACCCGCCAGGTGTTCCTACAACTAAGTAAAGCTGATTGTTTTTCGTTACAATGGTAGGAGTCATAGAGCTCAGCATGCGTTTTTCCGGCTCGATCGCATTGGCTTCGGCACCTAGTAAGCCATATAAATTTGGTACACCTGCTTTGATGCTGAAGTCGTCCATTTCATTGTTGAGCAAAAAGCCTGCACCATTGACAACCGTTTTTGAACCATAGCCGGAATTGATTGTCGTGGTGATCGATACGGCATTGCCTTGTAGGTCAACGATAGAGTAGTGGGTCGTTTGCTCACTTTCCTTTGGAACAATGAACTGCCCTGCTACAACGGAATCGCTGGGCGTTGCCCGATGTGGCTGATAATCTGCCATGCGATTTGTCAAGTACGGTGGATGCATTAATGAGTCGATCGGTACTGGGTAAAAATCACTGTCTCCCAAGTGGGTAGCTCGGTCGGCATAGGCGCGCCGTTCGGCTTCTGCCATTAAGTGAATGCTCTTGTGATCGTGAAAGCCCCATTCTTTCAGGGGATAGCCCTCTATCATTTCGAGTAATTGTGCCAAAGCCACACCACCACTGGATGGCGGCGGCATAGAGTATACCTCCATGTCTTTGTAGCTGGTCTGGATGGGCGTCCGCCAAACGGCTGTATAATTTTTCAAATCCTCCTTAGAAATAATCCCATTGCCTGCCTTCATCTCCTCAACGATTTTTTGTGCAACGTCGCCTTCGTAAAAACCAGTAGCCCCATTCTTTTGAATTTGCTGCAAGGTCCAGGCGAGGTCCTTTTGGACCAATAAGTCTCCTTCTTTCCAAGGCGTGTCTTTTAGGAATACGGGTCGGAAAGTATTGTACAACTCAAACCGCTCTTTAAAGTCATTCAGCCTATTGGCCTCTGCTTGAGTGATGGCAAAGCCCTCCGATGCCAATCGAATAGCATCTTCCAATAGTGGACGGAAATCCTTCAACAGGCCGTATTTGCTTTGTGCCTGAAACAATCCCGCGACAGACCCCGGTACGCCAGCCGCCAAATGCCCATTCAAACTAAGCCCCTCGATCGGATTGCCTAGGCTGTCGAGATACATATCTCTGTGGGCTGCGGCAGGTGCTTTCTCCCGAAAATCCAATGTGTGAACACCACCTTCTGCTTTGTCATAGTAAACCATAAAACCGCCACCTCCGATGTTACCCGCCACCGGATAGACCACTGCCAGTACAAAGTGTACAGCCATCGCTGCATCCACTGCATTACCTCCTTTGCGCATGGCTTTCAATCCAGCCACTGTTGCAAGGGGGTGTGCACTGACCACCATGGCGGAGTCTGCAATGGCTTGCTTGTCGATTTGATAGGGAACATAATTGGGTGTTTGACGGCAGCCATACAAGCAAACAAGCATCATAAAACAGAGAAGTAAGTGTGTCCTTTGAATTGGCATGGTATTTATTTAGATATAATTAAATATTTTG
>JBCCSZ010000104.1:0-22433 GCA_039199225.1 Bacteroidota bacterium | reverse complement strand
TAAGATCGTTCTGGCCTTCCAACCTGGCGACTCATTCGATCAATTTTATGCCTCTGAGCCAGAAATAGCAGATTTTATAAAGGATGTCTTCTTTCTAAGCGAAGAAGAATGCCTGGCTTCCTCTTCGGTCAATAACCTTTTCAGAATAGACAAAAAGCAAAACGATTGGAAAGAGGTCAATCTATTCCGCAGTTTCTCCTCCCGCTACAATACCGTCTTGTCGAATGGTACTTTGGCATTGGTCGATGGCCTGGGTCTCTTCATTTTGAACGATCGAGAATTCCAATTCCGATCGAATTTGCCAAACTTTGATGTATTGGGTTTGAAGAGCGATCCCTTCAACGACTCTACACTGTATTTACTCACCAATTGGCGACTGGGAGGTACAGAGTTGTTTAAATCTACCAATAACGGCCTCGACTGGCAATCCATCTATCAATCTACCTTTCGGGCGAGCGATGTAATCATACCCGCAAAAGATGTACTTTACGTGTACAGCGGATCGGGTTCTTTCGATATGGATCAGTCGACCGACGGCGGACAAACTTGGAAGGTCATTTTCAGCAATGAGGCTATATGGATTCGCAGCATCAACTTTTTTGACGGAGATTATGGCGTCATGAGCCTTTACGATCAAATCATCATCACAGAAGATGGTGGTCTGAATTTTAAAACTTACCCCCAAGACTTTGTGGAAAATATTCTCTTTCAGAGCAAGCGATTGTTGTGGGCTACTCGTTTTGATGGAAAAGGTACGCACATCTTGAAAAGTAAAGATGGTGGACAAACTTGGGAAGACACCTTCTTTTTGTGCGACAAAGTATTACGTGCCAAGTTGGACCCATTCACTGGCGACATCTGGTACATCTGTACCTTGGGCAGTGTTTATGTGCTGCGAAATGAAGTGAGTGGGTTTTTCCACACGCCTTCTGCAACAGCAAGCTTCGAAATATTTCCCAACCCTAGTAATGGGCTGGTCAATATAAGTTTTCCGCGGAATCAGGCAATTCCTGCCGACCAATTGGAAATTTATGATACCGCTGGAAGATTGATTAAAAAATACGACTTGGATAATTATCCGCTCAATAGCTTTGATTGGAGCTATTTGCACAGTGGTGCTTACATTGTTCGCCTGATAGGGGAAGATTTTTCCGAAAGCAAAAAGTTATTATTACATCCCCAAGGCAGTGACTAAATTACTTTAGCTATGAATAAACGAAAACTGCGATGGCTTTTTATGGGGCTCTTCGTATGCCTTATGGTTCCTCTTACCTCTTTGCATGGTCAAAGTATCGAATTGCTCTATGCTCCAACGAGCGGATATACAAGCCTTGGCAACCTTTTGCATGTGGCCTTTGACCCCGACAACAACGGCATTGGTTATGCGGTAGGAAACTGTGGGGGCTTTTCTCGTTCTACAACAGATGGCGAGACCTGGCAAGACATGGACTGGGAGGAAAACATCGACCTTGAACAGATCATCGTCTTTCCACAAAACGAAGGGCTGAAAGCGATGGCCTTCACAGACTTCAACCATTACATCACCTATGACAAAGGGGAAAGCTGGCAGGAGGGGGCCTTCCTGTTGCCCGCCGAGGAAGGCCGTATCACAGATGCCTTTGCATTGGGGCCAAACACAGCCATCTTTGCAACTTCTACAGGACGCATTTATCGAACCGAAGACGATGGACAAAACTGGAAACTTCACCAGCAACAATTCGGTGAACTGGAAACGCAATGCCTCGATTTCCTGGATGCTCAAAATGGATGGCTCGGAAGTTTAGACGGCCTGTTGTATCGAACAGAAGATGGTGGCCGCAATTGGACCATACATGCGCAAGATACTTTCGCTTACCACTCAGTCGATCTGTTAAACGATACGCTGGGTTATTGCCTTACCAATGCAGGTGCCTTTAAGCTAAAGGGTAGCCCACTTACACTCGAAAAAGTAATAAACTGGATCATACTCTTTCGAGGTAATAAAATAACCGCAGGAACGGAAAATACTTTCACCTCGAATGATAACAATTTTTTTTTCCTACACACCATACATGATGATGGAATAATAAGTGGTCAACCTATTGATACCTATTTTAGCCATTTTCGAGGTCGACGCCTTACCCAGTACCATGGTTGGCTTTGGGCAGGAGGACAAAATAAAATCATTCTTACTTTTTATCCCAAAGGTTCTTTAGAGATCTTCTATCCCTCTAAGCCCGAGACAGAGGAATTCATAAAAGATGTTTATTTCTTGAATGAAGCGCAGTGTCTGGCAAGTTCGACCAC
This sequence comes from Bacteroidota bacterium, assembly GCA_039199225.1. Classification (GTDB taxonomy): domain Bacteria; phylum Bacteroidota; class Bacteroidia; order Chitinophagales; family Saprospiraceae; genus JBCCSZ01. The sequence continues at coordinate 20,147 of JBCCSZ010000104.1, read as the reverse complement.
CAATCGTGTATTCAAAGTAGACAAAGAATCAAACGATTGGGTAAATTTCCAGCTTACAAACGATTTATTGACTAAACATGCGCTCCTATTATCCGATGGGCGCTTGGCATCCTTAGTAAATAACCGCTTTTACATCCTGGAAGACAATGAATTTCGATTTCACAGTATGTTGCCAACCGATAGAATCATCTCTTTCACAAAAGATCCTTTTCGAGATTCCTGCCTGTACTTACTGACTTCTGTCGACAGATTGGGTACGCAATTGTACAAATCGACCAACAATGGCCTGGACTGGCAGCAAATCTATCAATCCTCTTTCCGGGCAAGCAATCTGCTCATTCCCGAAAAAGACGTACTCTTCGTTTGTAAACAATCGCAAAATAGCAATATGGATCGGTCGACCGATGGTGGAGCCACTTGGCAGGTCGCTCTCAGCAAGGAAAGCATCCAATTTACAGACATCAATTTCTATGACAAGGATTACGGTATCCTGACATCCAATGATCGATTGCTGATCACCAAAAACGGTGGACTTACTTTCAGGGAATATCCACATTCTGGATTACAGAACCTCATTTTTCAAAGCAACCTCTTAGTGTGGGCGACCAAAGACGATGAATACGGTACACACATTCTGAGAAGTAAAGATGGGGGGCAAAGTTGGGAGAATACCTTCTACTTGTGCGATGCAGTTCAAAAGGTTAGACTAGACCCTTTCACAGGAGACCTTTGGTTCATCTGTACCCTTGGTAACGTTTACACCCTCCGAAACCAAACCAGCGGATTTTATCACGAGCTAGGAGAACAAGCCTTTCAGATTTTTCCCAACCCGAGCGATGGCACTGTCCAATTGAGTTTTCCAAGGGAGCAGGACATTCCTGCCGAAAGCTTGGAGTTGTACGATGCCTCTGGGCGCTTGATTGAAAAACACAACTTGGAAGGCTACGCACTGACCAGCTTCAACTGGAGCCACCTGTCCAATGGTGCCTACATCATCCGCTTGATTGGAAAAAACTTTGCAGAAACCCAAAAGTTAATTTTGCACAAATAGATATTCAAATGACCTAGTTTTACAAGCTCAAAATTGTGATTCAATGAAGCTAGCCTTTACACACCTTTTTACACTCGTAGCCATCGCGCTTGCGACGGTCTTGTGTATCAACCCCAGCTCCGCCCAACAACTTGAGCAAGTATATCCCAAAGACAAGAATAATTCAGGTGACCTCAAAGACCTCGTGATCGACCCCTCCGGACTGGGCTACGCCATCGGAAGCTGCAATACCTTTTTGCGAACCGAAGATGGCGGCGACAACTGGGACCGCTTGGACTTTGTCGACAACTCCGACCTGTTGGACATAGATATTTTTCCTGAGACCGACGGCCAGAAAATCATCGTGGCAACTTACGGCCTTTTCTACATCAGCGAGGATGCCGGAGAGACCTGGGAAGCATCGGAAGATTTTTCCAATCAATCAGGCATTGCAAAAGTTGTCGTAATTGACCAAGAGCACTTTGTAGTACTCCTCAGAAGGGGGGTCGTCGTTCGAGTCGGTCCAACGGGCAGTGAACAAATAGGACCGATAGCAAATGAGGCAAATGTATGGGAAGCCGCTTCCATAAAATTTGTGGATGAACAGCACGGTCGGATCGGTTTGAGATTGGATTCGAATGCAGGGCTGACGATTTTTCAAACAAAGGACGGCGGGCGAAGCTGGCAGGAAAACGACAAGGAATACTTCGGAGACGAGTCCATCGTCGACTACGACTTTTTCAATCGAGATACGGGTTTCATACTTACCAGAGGAACCGATAATTTACTATCTGTATACCGTAGTACAAACCAAGGACAAGATTGGAGAAGGCACTTTCTGTTGTCTCAAATCTCTTACAGCTTCAATGAAACCATTATTGCCCTGGGAATAGACGATGTTGTCTTCACGCAATTTCGGGATGTTCAGCGCCTGACCAACTGGGGCAGGAGTGCCAGAATAAAAAGTTTCGTTCCGTTTACACCTACAGTTCCAAACTTTGTACTCAGCCCCGGCGGCTTAACCATCGACCAGGATCGCAATTTTTGGTTTTACACAAACAGCAACTCGATTTTCAAATCTTCCGAAAATAATTCTGACTGGCAACGTAAAAACGGAGCAGAATATCCCCATTTGCAAGAAGTATTATTTCCCGACGAACAGAGCATTGTAGCCTTTAGTACGTTCCCCCTGCTTCAAAAAATCGAATCCAAGGACAAAGGACAAAGCTGGCAAACAGAAAGCTTTATCATCAGTGGCCTCGGGCAGGTTGTGGACATTCTTCCTCTGGGACGAGACCGGTATCTGGTGGCCATGTCACAAAATGGTTTGAACATTCTGGAAAATGGTCAGTTGACCAATGTGCTGGCAAGCAACACCTTCAACTGTATCCTGAAACGCAGCCCCCATTCCAATACGCTTTACGCCTTAATTGTAAACTTCCCAAATTCAGACATTTTCAAATCCACAAACAATGGACAGAGTTGGGAGTTGTTGCATACCTTCCAATTCAGGGCCACAGACTTGGAGGTGCCATCAGAAGAAGTTTTGTACGTATCTGGGATAGGCGGCGATCTGGATAAGTCTGAAGATGGAGGGCGCACTTGGAATGTCCTACTGTCTCGTGAAGATTTGATCATCAACGACATATCCTTTTTCAGTCCAGACAATGGCTTCATCATGGGCAACAGAGTCAACCTGTTTACCGCTGACGGTGGCCGATCCTTTGAGGTAATCGACCAATCAAACAACCTAAACTTAATTCAAAACAAACGTATCCAGGCCGTTGCCAATTCAGAAGCCTGGACCATTAATTATCTGCTCCCCAGCTTTGGCCTCAGCTATACAAAGGACGGGGGCGCAAATTGGATCAATCCAGCTCCCAATTGCGGACGATTGCTCACCATTGCTCAAAACCCTTACACCGGCGAACTGTGGTTTTCCACCGATTGGGGCGGTCTATTCAAATTAGACCCCACCTTTTTATCGCTCAAAGCATTACCCCGCAAAACCAACAGCATGCTACTCTATCCAAATCCCGTAGAAGGCTATCTAACCATTGACATCATCCTGCAGGATCGAACCGTCGAGTTTTTTCGCTTGTATGGCAGTAACGGAAACTTGCTGAGCCAATTCAACATTTCCAATTTATCTACAACCCATTTTGACACCTCGACTTTGCCGAATGGCCTTTACTTACTAGAAGCCGTCGGTCCAAACTTTTCAGATGTCCAGAAATTCATCAAACAATGACAATGAACTACTACCCCTCCATCGTTTTTTATTTACTTGCGCTCCTATTTATTCATACGCCCTCCATAGCGCAGCAGACAGAGCTGATGTATCCAGTTGGCATCAACAATGAAAGCGATCTTCAGGATATGGCCATCGATCCTTCTGGTATTGGATATGCGGTCGGTAATTGCGGATTGATACTCAAAACGGAAGACCATGGCCAAAATTGGGAAGTGCTGCCTTTTACAGAGGACGTCCCACTGCTGCACTTGGCCATCGAAAAAGACAGCGACGGCCTACGACTAGCCGTTAGTGATGACCGCACCCTGTACCGCAGTGAAGATGGTGGCCTACAATGGACAGCTATTGTTCTGAAAGAAGACCCCGATGTCACCATCATGGACTTAGCTTCGCCCAGGCGCAAAAGGCTCATCGTTTTGCATAGTGACTATTCCACCACGCTCTTTTCTTTGTCTGCCCGATCCGAAAGCCGACTTGCTGATCATTCGTATGACTTAAAAGAAGGAGAAATCAACTTCACTAAAAGCCAATGGGGATGGGTTCACACTTACAGAAGTCAAAACCTCGATGGCCTATTCCTCACCCGAGATGGTGGCTTCAGTTGGATAGACCTGAGTCGCAACCTCCCTTCACAAGTAAGCAGAATTCGAGATATGGACCCACTTGAAGAGGAAACCATTTACCTAATGACGGAAACATCAGATAGGCAGATAGAAATATACAAAGCCACAGACGGCGGCTTTAGATGGAACAAACACATGACCATTGAGCAAACGATCAACTATGCAAAGGAGCTTTTTGCCATCAGTGAAGACGAAGTATGGTTTGTTTCGAGTAGCCACAGCCTTTATACTTACAATCAGCAGAGCAACATGCTGGATGTAAAGCTCCGAGATAGAACCATCAAGTACGAGCCCTTTAAGGTGTTTTTGGATGAAGATCATGGACAGTGGGTCACCAGAGGAAATCACAGCATACAATATTCTACCAAAGAAGACCAACAGTGGCACACCAAGACCAAAAATCCTCCTGTAAAGGTTGTAGACATGCACTTTCCAGCGGAAAATAAAATTGTGGCCTTCGGTAATCCTTTCGGAAAGGTGAGTTCCTCTGATGGTGGTGCCACTTGGCAAGTCCAACATACCGACGCACCAGAGGGCAAGACCTTCCTACAATCCGTAGACCTTGGCCAAGATCGCTACCTGGTCGCCTTCCGCGAAAAGGGCTGGTACATCCTTGAAGATGGAAATTTAACACAAACACTGGAAAGTGATGCGGTGTTCCTATCCGCAGCGGTCGACCCCTTAGATAAAAACATTGTCTATGCAGTGGAGGCCAGCCTTCCCTCTCGCTTGTACAAGTCTGTGAATGGTGGCGTAGATTGGACCGTGGTCCACGAATTTTTGTACGGCGTTCATCAGATTGAAATTCCAGCGCATGACCTGTTGTATGTTACCAACCTGGGCTTTCCCGCCAATATGGATAAATCGGAAGACGGAGGCAAAACTTGGAGCCCAATCATTATACAAGAGAGTCTGATCATGTTTGAAATAAGTTTTTCCTCTCCTTATTATGGCGTAATATTGACTTATCCCACCGCCCTAACCACAGACAATGGCGGCCTGCAATTCGACGTCAAAGGTGTACCAGAGAACTTTGTCAACACCATATTGCTAGAAAGTAAAGAAAAATTGTGGGGAACCAGAAAACACCCCCAGTCTTCCGCGCTCCTCTTCTCAGATGATGAAGGCCAAAGCTGGGAAGAAGTCTTCCGATCCAGCTGCTGGTTTATGAATGACCTCTTCATCAATCCATACAACAGTGACATTTGGATAGCCAGCGAATGGGGAGGTCTGTACAAATACCAACAGGAAGCTGTCAACAATCCCACAAAATCAGAACCCAATGACATCTGCCTTTTCCCCAATCCAGTTGGAAACTTCCTCACCATTGAAGCGCCCTTGGCCGGACGTAATATCCAACAGTTCAATTTTTACAACAGCAGCGGCCAATTGGTTTGGCAACATCCCATATCACATGCAGCCAAAACATTTATCGATACCAGCTGGCTACCCAACGGACTTTACTTTGTAGAAGCATTGGGTCCAGACGAGTCCAAGGTCAAAAAATTCATCAAGCAATAAATGGAAAATATCGAACATTGAAATACACACGGCCGGTATCCCAACTGGCACAATTCGCTTTCTTTTCTCCTCATAAGTCCCTAACTTTCATGCACGCAATAAAACCAATAATAGCCACTGCATGAAAAAGCCTACCCTGCCCATCGAAGAGGAGAAAGACATTCGGATTGGAACGCCATCCGACGTAGCCGCCGGCGCCACTGCCGTCGTGTCGGCCCTCAAGCATGGCCTTGGTCAAATGAAACTAACCGCCTGCACCAAGTCTTTCCTCAACCTCAACCAGACAGAAGGCTTTGATTGTCCCAGTTGCGCCTGGCCCGATCCAGACCCCAAGGACCGCAGTGGCTTTGCCGAATATTGCGAAAATGGCGCGAAGGCAGTCGCAGAAGAAGCCACCGCCGACCGGGCCGACCTCGCTTTTTGGGCCAAGCATTCAGTGGAACAACTCATGGGCTGGTCCGAATACCGGCTCGGAAAAGCCGGCCGCATCACCCACCCGATGATCCTTCGCCCCGGTCAAACACATTACGAACCCATCGATTGGGAGGCTGCCTTTCAACTAATCGGCCAACAGCTCAAAGCACTGAAAGACCCCAATGAGGCAGTATTCTACACCTCCGGCCGGGCCAGCAACGAAGCTGCCTTTCTATACCAGCTTTTCGCTCGCATCTACGGCACAAACAATCTACCGGACTGTGCCAACCTATGCCACGAAGCCAGCGGCGTAGCACTCGCACAAAGCATCGGAACCGGCAAAGGCACCGTCAAACTAGAAGACTTCTATGCAACCGACTTAGTCATCGTCATCGGACAAAATCCAGGGACCAATCACCCGCGCATGCTTTCTGCCCTTCAAAAGGCCAAGCGAAATGGCGCAAAGATCATCGGCATCAACCCCCTACCTGAAACGGGCCTAAAAAGCTTTAAGAATCCACAGGAATTTCAGGGATGGGTCGGCAGCGGCACCTCCTTGACCGATCTTTTTCTACAGGTTCGCATCAATGAAGACATGGCCCTGCTCAAAGCCATCATGCGCAGCCTCCTCGATCGGGAAAGAGCCCAGCCACACAGCGTTTTCGACCACGATTTCATCCGCGAAAAGACACATGGATATGCAGACTTTATAGAAGCCCTTCAAGACCACGACATCGACGAGCTATCTGCCGACTGCGGCATCTCTCGCCAGCAAATCGAAGCGGCTGCCGACTTGATCCAAAAGTCCCGCAAAATGATCATTTGCTGGGCAATGGGCATCACACAGCATCGCAACAGCGTAGCGACCATCCAGGATATTGTCAACCTGCTTTTGCTCAAAGGCTCCATTGGCAAGCCCGGTGCCGGTGCCTGTCCGGTCCGTGGCCACAGCAACGTCCAAGGCGATCGAACGGTTGGCATTTGGGACGTCCTCAAGCCGGCCTTTGCGGAAAAGCTGAAAGAGAGATTTCAATTTGATCCACCGATGGAAGATGGCTACAATGCCGTATCGTCCCTCCACGCCATGCACGAAGGCAAGGTCAAGGTATACATTTCACTCGGTGGCAATCTGCTGCTGGCAGGGCCGGACACGGAATATGCTGCTGAAGGCATGCGACGCTGTGGGTTAACCGTGATGGTTTCTACCAAGCCCAACCGCAGCCACCTCGTTACGGGCCAAACGGCCCTCATCCTCCCCTGCCTAGGTCGGACAGAACGAGACATCCAAGCATCCGGTCCACAGTTTTACACCGTCGAAAACTCGATGGGCATCGTCCACAACTCCAAAGGCGTGCTGCCGCCAGCCTCCGAGCACCTCTTGAGCGAGCCGGCAATTGTCGCCCGAATGGCCAAGGCCACCGTCGGAGACCTACCGACCATCGACTGGTTGGAGATGCAAGACAATTATGACCACATCCGCGACGCCATAGAGGCTTGTATCCCCGGTTTTGACGACTACAACCGCAGAGTGCGAGACGACGCAGGCTTCTACCTGCCCAATGCCGCTCGCGAGGGCCACTTCAAAACGGCTACCGGCAAGGCCAATTTCACTGCCACGCAACTGAATCAGATTAAACTGTCCGAAGGGCAATTTTTGATGACGACTGTCCGCAGCCACGATCAGTTCAACACCACCATTTATGGCAATGACGACCGCTACAGAGGGGTATTCAACGGCCGTCGGGTGGTATTTATGAATCGGGAGGACATCGAGGCAGGTGGCTTTCAGGATGGCCAACTGGTCGATCTGCATTCGCATTACGAAGGCGTCAAACGCAGCGTGCCTCGCTTTCGGATTGTCGCCTACGATATTCCAAGGCGCTGCCTGGCAACCTATTTTCCGGAAGCCAACCCGCTCATTCCATTCAATAAGTACGGCTTGAAAAGCCATACCCCTATTTCAAAGTCCGTCGTCATCACAATGACAGCGGGCCAGACGAGCTAACTTTACACTTTCTTATAGATAACTTAACCGCCAAAACGGGAATTCTCAAGCTCGACCGGCTAATTTTACGACCGTATTGCTTGAAGCAATGTTCAGTTAGAAAGTAGGTTGAATCAACTGCAGTGGCATCATCAGCTAAGCCACTGCAGCTATTTTTTTGCCGCTCCTCAATGAAGATCATTCAACTATGCAGGTATCCCATCCTTTTCCAACAGTGTCTATCGACAACTCGCTCACGGATTGTTTGTAAAAATTATCTATATTTGAATTAATATTTCGCGCTCCAAAGTTCAGCATAGCATTTATCGTTTCCTTGCGCAGCTCCGGTCGTAAACGTTCAATGGTCAATTTCGTTCGTACACCCTTTACAAAGTTATTCTTCATGAAAAGCTCGCTATTTTTATTGGCACTGTGCTGCCTTATAGGGTCCTGTTCCAAGCACTACAGCCCAGCAGATCATCCGGGCAGTAGCATTGTGTTCGGTTCGGGCGGAGGATTTACAGGTGGTGCAACAGAATATTTGCTGCTGGAAAATGGTCAATTTTTCAAGAAGCAAAACTACGACACCCTCTACATGGAAGCTGCCAGGCGACTGAATCGCGACCTAGTGAAGCAAACATTCGACAATTACGAATTTCTTCAATTGGCGCAGGTTCAGTACGACAAACCTGGTAATTTCTATTATTATCTCGAACATCGGACACCACAGCAAACAAGCCAACAGATTCTTTGGGCCGATGGCGCCAAAGATGTACCACCTGCTGTTCGAACGTATTACCGCAACTTGAACCAACTGGTCAAACAAGCACACTTTGAGGAATGAGACCCGCACAAACGCTTTTTTCGCTTATTAAAAATCAGAAAATGTCCACTAAATTTAAACTAACCTTCTGTCTAATTTGCCTGATGAGCAGCACACTCCTGGCTCAGTTCAAACCCATTCCAAAGCAGAAGGCCGAGCCTTTTCAAATGCCGGCTGAGTGGATCAATATTGCTGGTTCCAGAGCCGCAACGCCCCACAATCCACAAACAGCCCGCATCATTCCTCAAAGCGTTCCATATCAAAAATCTAGTAAACAAGCTACTTCTTTTTTGGTATTTAAAGATGAGACAAGTCAAGTCCCTATTGCCATCAAAGGCGAGTTGCCGAAAGGCTTCGCTCCACGTGGCATTTCCCTGCGCCAACAAGCAGAACTGTACCTCGAACAGGTGAAGACCAGCCTGCAAATTGATGCTCCAAGGGAGGAATTTCAGTGGATTCGCTCCAATACAGATCAGCACCAAAGAACCCACCTACGCTACCAACAACTCTTCAAGGGAATTCCTGTCTATGGCTCCGAATTGATCCTTCATGCCAAAGAGGGAAGCATTTACTTGCTCAACGGACGATACTATCCAAGCCCGCGCATCCAAAATGTAACACCCTCCATCCAAAAGGAGGCCATCGAACAACTAGCCATTGCTCAATTGCCCAATTTCCGTACACTGAATAAGGACCTTCTACCCTATATAGCCCACGAACAAATACGCCCCAAACTGGTCATTTACCACCCAGACGGTAAGTTCGATGCCGAGCGTTTGGCCTGGAAAGTCGACCTCATTCCCAGCCTAGTGGAGCGGTATACCTATTTCCTCGACGCCCATTCTGGAGAAGTTTTACACCAATACAGCCACATATGCGGCCTGCACCCTCATGCACACGAACCAACGCAGCTCACCGGAAAAACAACGGCACGAGCAACCGATTTAATAGGTGCCAACCGAACCATCGATGTGTACGAATGCCAAGGCAACTACTTTATGATCGATGCAGCCCGGGATATGTACAGTGGCGACGAGTCCAACTGCAACGACGGTGATCGCCTCATCAATGGCGCTATCCTGACCCTCGACGCCAATGGCAAATCACCCCAAAGAGACGATTTTGATTATACCATCGCCGGTTCCTCCAACAACCAATGGAATGACGCAACAGCCGTATCGGCCCACTACAATGGCGGCCAAGCTTATGAGTACTTCCTACGGACCTACGGCCGCAACTCCATCAATGGCCAAAAGGGAAACATCATTTCCTTCATCCACGTCACAGACGAAGATGGCAACGACATGGACAATGCCTTTTGGAACGGCGCAGCTATGTTCTATGGCGATGGGAACATCTTTTTCAACAAGCCTTTGGCCAGAGGACTCGACGTGGCGGCGCACGAAATGGGCCATGGCGTGATCCAAACCACCGCCAACCTGGAATACGCCAATCAACCGGGCGCTCTGAATGAATCCTTTGCCGATATATTCGGTGCCATGGTGGATCGAGACGATTGGTTGATTGGTGAAGATGTCATCAATCCCGCTCGTTACCCCAGTGGCGCCATGCGCTCCATGTCCGACCCCAACAATGGCGGCAATCGCAACAATTTCTACTGGCAACCCAAGCACATGAACGAGTTTGTAGAATTGCCCAATACACCGCAAGGAGACAATGGAGGTGTCCACATCAACAGCGGTATTCCCAACCATGCCTTTTACCTCTTTGCAACGGACCCAAGTGTCGGCCGAAGCAAAGCAGAGGCTGTTTATTTCGATGCACTTGAAAACTACCTGACCCGTACATCTCAATTCATCGATTTGAGACTTTCTGTTATCGAGGCAGCCACCGTTAGGTATGGCGCCAATTCTGCCGAAGTTGCTGCAGCAGCAGCCTCGTTCAGCGCAGTGGGTATCGGGGGCGGCACCCGTACAGACGAGGAGGAAGAAATCATGGTCAACCCTGGGCAAGATTACATCCTATGGTCTGATGACGCCCTGACACAGATCAACAATGCAACAAATGTTGGTACCGACGGAGGCACCTTCACCACCACCAGCCACATCAGCAAGCCCAGTCTTTCAGACGATGGTGCTTTCATTGTCTACGTTGGCTCGGATAAGAACATGTACGAGATGCGGGTCGATTGGAACCAGGGAAGTGTCACTTTCAACGAGACCATCGAAGCAACGCTGGATTGGCGAAACGTCGCCATATCTAAAGATGGCAACCGTATTGCTGCGGTGACAGGCGACTTGAACAATGGCATTTTCGATAATCGCATTTTCATTTATGACTTTATATCGCAAAATGGCCTGTGGTTCGAGTTGTACAATCCAACAACTTCCCAAGGTGTCTCCACAGGTGACGTACTATTTGCAGATGCTTTGGAATGGGACCATTCTGGTGAATTTTTGATGTACGACGCAGCCAATCGCATCAGAAACAACAGTGGTGACGACATTGAGTACTGGGATATTGGATTCATCAATGTTTGGGATTTTCAAAACAACGACTTTGGTAATGGAGTGGTGTTCAAGCTCTTTAGCGGCCTGCCCGACAATGTTAGCGTGGGCAATCCAAGCTTTTCGAAGAACTCGCCCTCGGTTATTGTATTCGATCAGTTGGAATCCAGCATTTTTGGTAGCGATGAATACAGCATCCAAACGGCTAATATCCAGACGGGGGACCAAGGAGTGGTTTTCAATGGCAATTCACTCGGGTACCCCAATTATTCCAAGAACGACGACCGGGTCATCTTTCATTTTAGAAACAATGGTACGCGAGACATCATTGCCATCCGAAATGTCTTGGACGACAAACTCGATGGTGATGGAGATGCGACGGTGTTCATTGAAGATGCCTTTTGGGGCGTATGGTTTTCTACAGGTCAACGCGAGTTGACCAGCCTCGATGAAGAGCTCTACAAAGAAGAGCTTTTAAACCTCTACCCCAATCCAACGCGGGACCGTGTACAGATCGAATTTGAGCAAGCTCCAAAGGGCGTCTACACCCTTGAAGCCTTCGATTTGCGGGGGCGCCTATTGCACCAAAGCCAGCACTCGGACCAGACTACCAGCCTCAATACCGGCAAATTCGCTAGCGGCACCTACCTCATCCGGGTTCAAACCGATGAGAAAACGGTGACTCGAAAGCTCGTCATTGAGTAGAAAAGTCGTATGGCCTACAGTTGCAAGATTCTATCTTAACAAAAAGTTAAAATTATAGTTAAGACAGATGCTACAGATTGTATTCCAAAGCAGAATTAATTACATTTGAAAAGTGCGTATGTTTCAATTTTCTAATCCTTTTAAATAAAAACACCATCATGAAGAAGTTTTTCCTCTTGTTCGCGTTCCTAGGGTTCGTCAGCTTTGCTGCCAATGCTCAGTCTTGCGGTAGCAAAAAAATGAGTAAGACGGCTTGTGCAAAGACTTGTACGAAAACAGCTGCTGCCAAATTGGCGTCTCTGTCTGACGACATCGAATCCAGAACCTGCACAAAGAGCGGTAAAGTATCATATGTCAGAAAGCAAACTTGTCCTTCTACAGGCTCCGTAAGCTTTGTAAATGTAGAATACTGCAGCAAATCTCAGAAATTTATCAATGTTTCTCCTTCTGCCACATCGGCTAAGACGGTTTCTACTAAGAAGAAATCTTGCAGCATGACTTGTACGAAGAGTGCAAAGACCGTAAAGGCAACGACCAAAAAGAAGGTTACAGCAGCCAAATTGGTCAAGAACGAAAATGAAAAATAATTGGTTAGATTTTTTACAGGTATATTACCTGGGAAAGCCTTCGGTACCGCCGGAGGCTTTTTTTATGGGCTTTTCCGATAGACAGAGTAAGATTCTCCATTTCCATACTCTGCCAAAACATGCTTAACCGTCGGAGAGGTATTTTTAGGTAGGTCGTCGAGTGGCAGCCAGGAAACGCGCTTAAACTTATCAGGCTCCCGAGATTCGATCTGCCCTTTCCAACGACTGGCTTTGAAATACATCACGATCCGCAGTTCATTTTCTTTTCGCTTGAATAAGGTATGCACCAGTTGAAGGTCTTCTTCGATGAGGGTGATGCCCGATTCTTCCTTACTTTCCCGGATCAGTGTTTCCTTGGGCAGCTCTCCATCTTCGAGGGTACCACCAATAAGGGTATATTTGCCTCCATTCATGCTTGTTTGCTTCAACATCAGAATGAAACCACGGTGTTCTAGTATTAGCCTTACTTTGATGGTTTTGCGTGTCATTAGGGAAATTTGGAAATCATCGTTTCCTAGCCAATATACTATCTTTTGTTCAAACCTACCTTGCCTTTTTTATTCTGCCAGAGTCAACTTTTGTGAACTTATCGCTCGACAGCCCCCACAAATGGCGCCTCACCATTTTACTTGATTTTTTTTATCTTTCAACAGAAATTTTCTCAAAACGCAGCGATTGCCTTACATTTGTGGTAGACTTAGGTTGCGAACCTGTACGCATTAGCAGGTCGATAAGAAAAAGAAAGTTACCGGATTCTTGAAACCGAGCATTAAAACAACACATCACAAAACTAACTGGCCCTATGCACTCCAACGGTGTTTATAACAGCATCCTTGATACCATTGGCAACACTCCTTTGATCCGGCTCAACAAGGTTCCTAAGACCATCAAAGCCACCGTATATGCCAAAGTGGAAGCTTTCAATCCAGGACATTCTGCCAAAGATCGGATCGCCAAATACATGATCGAAAGAGCAGAACAAGAAGGCAAATTGCAGCAAGGAGGTACCATCATCGAAACAACATCGGGAAATACTGGCTTCAGCCTTGCCATGATCGGCGTCATCAAAGGCTACCGCTGCATCCTTTGTGTTCCAGACAAAATTTCCGATGAAAAGCTGAATTTACTGCGTGCCATGGGAGCAGAAGTGATCGTCTGCCCAAGCAATGTCAAGCCGGAAGACCCTCAGTCTTACTACTCCCGTGCAAAAACACTGCATGCCAACCTAAGTAACTCTTTCTACGTCAACCAATACTTCAATGACGCCAACCTCTTGGCGCATTACAATACGACAGGGCCGGAAATCTGGAACCAAACAGGCGGCAAAATCACCCACTACATCGCTTCTTGCGGCACCGGTGGTACCCTTTCCGGCACAGCCCGCTACCTCAAAGAGCAAAATCCGGATATTCGCATCACTGGCGTAGACGCCTATGGTTCTGTACTGAAAAAGTACCATGAAACGGGCGAATACGATGAAAAAGAAATTTATCCATACAAATTGGAGGCCGTAGGCAAGAACATCATCCCTTCCACCGTTGATTTTTCTGTCATCGACAAATTTGTCAAAGTGTCTGACAAGGCCAGTGCCTTTCGCGCTCGGCAGTTGTCCAAGCGAGAAGGCTTGTTTGTCGGTTATTCCAGCGGAGCAGCCATGCAGGGCATCTTTAAGGTCAAAGAAGAGCTGACCAAAGACGACATCGTCGTGGTGCTATTTCCAGATCACGGAAGCCGGTACCTTGGCAAAATATTCAACAATGAATGGATGGAAGAACAAGGCTTTTTGTACGGCTATCCCAATTATAAGTATATGCTGAAATTCAGAAAATTCCTGAGAAGCATCTCTTAACACCATTCTAAAACCCTTGGATCGCTGCAAATACCATCACAGAAAACAGTGAGGCCCTATTGGTCAAATTCACTGCATCCAGTGAGACACATATGCGTAGCGATACTGATATTTGTAACTACATAGATTTTGAATAACATTGAGAAAATAGGACTGCCATGAAACTACACCCCATCGAAAGAAGAAGTAACCTCAGCCGGGAAGAGTTCCACGAAGAATACCTGAAAAAAAACAAACCCGTCATCTTCACCGATCTGGTTAAAGACTGGCCCGCTACAGAAATGTGGACCTTCGATTATCTTAGAAAAACCTATGGACACATCGATGTGCCTCTGTACGACAACGATTTTCGGAAAGCCGGAAAGGACTATCTCGTCCCAAAACAAACTATGAAATTCGGGGAGTACTTGACCCTCATCGAATCTCAACCGACCGACTTGAGGATGTTCCTCTTCAATATCTTCAAGCATGCACCGGAAATGGTCAAAGATTTTAGCTATCCGAACATTGCCGACGGTTGGATCGACGCCTTCCCAATGATGTTTTTCGGTGGCCAAGGCAGCAAGGTCGATTTGCATTACGATCTGGACTGTGCCTCCGTTTACATTACGCAATTCCAAAAGAAAAAGAAAGTTATTCTTTTCGCCCCTGAGCAATCGCCTTACCTGTACCAACATCCTTTTACAGTACAAAGCTCGGTAATGCTCGACGATCCAGATTTTGAGAAGCACCCAGCCCTGCAAAAAGCAGTCGGAATGGAATGTGTACTCGAACATGGCGAAACACTCTACATGCCAAGCCTTTGGTGGCACTATATGTACTACACTGAAGGAGGCTTTTCTCTGAGCCTGCGTACGCACAGTGCTTACTCTAGGATGCGTGGCATCTTCAATATTGCCCGTCACTTTACGGTAGACAAGAGTATGAATGCCATTCTAGGAGAAAAATGGAACGACATAAAGGAGAACATCGCCCACCGCAAAGCTGAAGCAGCCCTGGTGGTCTGATTTTCCAACAGAATAATACGGCAATCCCGAATTTCCCTTGCTCGCTGGAAATTCGGGATTTTCTTTTTCACTACCTTTGCCGACGAAACAAACAAACTGAGAAAATGAAAGTGCTAGTCACCGGCGCAGATGGCCTGCTAGGCAGCAACCTGGTCCGGGAATTACTACAAAGACAAACGCGCGTAAAAGCCTTTGTTTTGCCCAACAGCCCTTCCAAGACACTGGCCAATCTGGACATTGAGCGCTTTGAGGGCAACCTACTGAATGCAGAGGATTTGATCAAAGCCATCCACGATTGCGATGCCGTCATACACGCTGCTGCCAACACCAACATATGGCCCGATCGATCTGAAATGGTCCGAAGGGTCAATATTGATGGTACGCGAAATCTGGTAGAAGCTGCCATACAGGCCAAAGTCAAGCGGATGGTGTACGTTGGAACAGCCAATACTTTTGGCTTCGGCAGCAAAGAATCACCAGGAGATGAAACCCGCCCCTATCGCTCAGCTCGCTATGGACTCGACTACATGGATAGCAAGCGGGCAGCACAACAGCTGATCCTCAAGGCAGTACAGGAGAGGGAACTTCCAGCCCTGGTTGTCAATCCCACTTTTATGCTCGGCCCCTACGACTCCAAACCCAGCGCTGGTGCAATGGTTGTTGCCATCCATCAAGGCAAAGTACCTGGCTACACTTCCGGCGGACGCAATTACATCTATGTCAAGGATGTCGCCATAGCCATTTGTAATGCCCTGAGCATGGGCCGCATCGGAGAATGCTATATAGCTGGCCACCAAAACCTCAACTACAAGGAAGCTTTTGGAAAGATTGCCCAAATTGTCGGAGCCAAAGCACCGGCCATTCCCATCCCGTCCTTTGCTAGTTTGCTATATGGCGCCATCGGCAGCTTTGGATCGAAGCTTACGGGCAAACCACCGACTGTGAGCCTGGCGATGGCTCGTATTTCTACAGACGAACACTATTTCAGCGCCCGAAAGGCGATCGACGAACTTCAATTGCCGCAGACGCCCATCGAACAAGCCATTCGCGAATCGTTTGAGTGGATGCGTGCCAATGGCGTTTGCTAAAAAATACCCGATATTTCTATGTCCTACTTTCAAGATAAAGTCATCATCATCACAGGTTCCAGCATGGGCATCGGAAAGGTGATGGCCAATAAGATGGCCCAGGCCGGTGCCAAAATCGTACTGAACGGCCGCAATAAAGAACGCCTTCGCAAAACACAGGAAGATTTTCGAGATAAGGGGTTTGACATGTTGGCCATCGATGGAGATGTCAGTAAGGTGGCTGATTGTCAACGACTCATAGATGAAACTGTGGCAGCCCACGGAAAGGTAGATGTGCTGATCAACAATGCCGGCATTTCCATGGAAGGAACCGTTTCAGAACTGCAGCCAGACATTTTCAAAAAGGTCATGGACGTCAACTTCTTGGGTTCTGTCTATCCAACCCAGGCCGCACTGCCGCACCTCAGAAAAAGCAAAGGCCACGTCATCTTCATAGGTAGTGCCGCAGGTATCCGAGGCCTCCCCCGGTATGCCGCTTACTCTGCCTCCAAAATGGCACTGACAGCACTGGCTGAATCCCTGCGGATGGAAGAGGCTCGCCACGGACTACACGTTGGATTGGCCTATGTTGGCTTTACCGAAAACGACCCCGATAAAACCATCTACGATAAAGATGGCAACATTATTCCACAGCCCAAACGCGACTTCATCAAGGCTGAGCCTCCGGAAAATGTCGCCCGCAGAATTATGACGATGATCGAAAGCCGTCGCTTTAAGCAGGTGTTTACCATCTTAGGGCAGCTCAATGCATGGGTCAATCGCTGGATACCAAGTGTAGGCGAGTGGGTACTGGCAAGAAATTACAAGAAGAACTTTTTATCAGCAGAAGAACCTGGAAGATAAATTCTTCAAGGTTCTTCTTTATTTAGAGTAGTAAATTCTTATGGCCTACCTTACAAGGGTTAAATCGCCCTGGAATACTTCTCGGAAGCCATCCACAAATTCTACTTCAGCGAAGTAGACAAAAACGGCCGGATCAAGCAGTTCCCCTCGTAGGCTACCATCCCAACCAAAGGTATTGTCGTTTGGCGGAAAGTTGAATGCTTCATAGACGACTTCTCCCCAACGATCGTAAATGCGCAACTGAATGACGCGCTCTACCTGGCTGTCATTGGCCAAGACAGTAAAGCGATCGTTGAAGCCATCATTGTTTGGACTGAAGACATTTGGAATAAAGACATCTCTGGTCTTGTCAAGTACAATGTTCAATGTATCGGAAGCCGGACAGCCATTTTCATCCGTTAGCAATAAAATCAATCGACCACCAGTGCGAGGCTCTACGACGGTATTCAAGCAAGTATCACAATCAATCAATATATCGCCTTCGGCCAACCATTGAATCGTTTGCGGATCAAAGTTTAAGTTGGCATTCAACTGTGGGCGCTCACCAAATTTCACCAAGCGAACATCTCCAATCTCTACAACTGCTAAAGGTGGTTCCAGGATTACCGTATTGCGAACGCTGGCGCAGTCGTTGGCATCCAAGATGGTCACCTCATATTGTCCTGCTGCCAAAAATGGAATGGCAAATGGATAATTCGTCAAGGCAGTAAATTGCTCCCCATCCAGAGAATATTCATAGGAACCACTACCACCTTGTATGCTATCGATGATGATCGCACCCTCTGCCTCTCCAAAGCAAAGAGGCGACTGAGCCTGTAAGAAAATATCCAAAGCCGGTGGTGCATCCAAGGTAATATTCGACACATTGGAGCAACCCAAGTCATCCGTCACTGTCACCACATAATTGCCTTCCGCCAAATTATTGAGCTCAGCCGTACTGCCACCATTGTTCCACTGAAGATTAAAACTGCTGCCGCTTCCGTTAATAGTGGCCTCCAAGACACCATCTGCAGCATCTGGACAGCTTACTGCGAAACCATTATAGTCAGACAAAACCTGCAGTCCAACGTCCAGTCGGTTCACAACTATTTCGACAGAGCTACTGGGTAGTTGTGCAATACAAGCCGATCCAGCTACTTCCAGACTCACCAGGGTATAAACCGCCGCGATGCCTGGCACCGTCAAAGTATGGCCATTCGGAATACTCCTCAAGGTATCTGCCCCAAGAGCGCTTACCAGTACAGCATCAAAGGTGCTTCCACCTTCCAGGACAAATTGAATCAAGGCATCTTGTCCCTCGCAAAGGGTCGTATCACCCTCAATACGCCCACTAATTTCCGGATCAAAGACAACGGCTACACCTTCGCTGGCAGACAAACACGGATCGTTGAAATCGATACCTCCACTAGAGGTTGAATTCGCAACAACTGCCGTCACAAAATACGGCTGTCCGTACAGCATGCCTGTTTGAAATCCGAAACTCGGGGTTGCACTAACCGCCAAAATATTTCCAATAGCAGCAGTACTACCATCGTGCAAAACAAAAAACAATTGATCATCTCCATCCAGGTTCGGACCACTGTGGATGAAAGTAGCCAAGCTGGATTCGCAAACTCGCTGACTGGCTGGCGCTAAAATACCAGCGTCGCTGATACAGTCACAATCAGGCACATCGCTCACCGTAACTGTACCACAATTATTGCCATCCTGTACATTAAAAAGGTAGGGACTACCAATGGCAATAGGGTCTGAAAGAAAAGTAATATTCGTCAACAAACCAGCATTACCCGTTACGGTATAAGTGCCAATGTCACCACCATTAATGTTAAAGGAAACGCGGTAGGTTCCCGTCGCCAAATCGCAAACAACTGCTAGGCCATTGATTGTTGGTACTTCCAGAAAGGATACCTCAAATTGTGCTTCTCCTTCACAATTGCCATTTTGCCCATAAATGTAGAGAACCGTAAAATCACGAATGGTATCGCCTACAGCGTATACATTGCCATTCCCACCCGGCTGATCAAAATATCCAGCACTGTTAAAGTTGGTTCCTTGGATGGCAGGAAGAACATAAAAGTCACAAACCGCAATATCTCCCGGATCGACGAACTGAGGTGGATCGTTCACCTGAACGCTGATGATCGCCTCGTCAGAAGAACAGTTCTGGCCATTGCCAACAGTATAAGTAAATGTATAGATTCCAGCTGCTAATCCACTCGCATCAAAGATGCTACCTGTGAGCCCTCCAGTACTGTTGTTGTCAGAGAACACACCTCCTGGGTCGGCACCAACCAGTACAGTCTCTAAATCAACAGATTGCCCCGGACAAATGGCAACACCATTGTCTGCCCCGGCATCCACCGCATTTTGAATATTAATCGTTAGGATGGCTTCATCGTCCGGACAGGGCGCCGTACCACTAACGCGATATAAAAATCGATAAGCACCAATCGATAAGCCGGTCGTGTTCACAATAGTCCCATTCAGTCGCATTGTTCCATCCAACTCGCTGAAAGTTCCCCCTGGATCGGCATTTTCTAGCACTGTCACTAGGTCGACATTAGCCCCACTGCAAATAGAAACGGCATTGTCGTCACCAGCACTGGCCGAACGACCAATCTGGATGTTGATGCTTTCTTCAGAGGAGCAGTCGCCATTCTGATCAAACAGGAAGAGCATTATATCGTTGTAAATAAAACTACCTGCAGAAAAGCGCGTCCCCTGTCCATTGGGCTGATCAAAATAAGCAGCATCCGCACTTAAATTGCTACCTACTATAATGGGTAATTCCAGGCTATCACAAGCACTCAAATCGCCAGGATCCACAAGAACTGGAGGGGCCTGTAAACGAATCGTTACAACGGCATTGTCTTCCGGACAAACCTGGCCATCCCCTACTGTATAGGTAAAGCGATAATCACCTGCCGCTAGAGTCGTTGTCGTTAACATGC
>JBCCSZ010000103.1:0-22436 GCA_039199225.1 Bacteroidota bacterium | reverse complement strand
CTCAACCAGAAACGAATCTTATTGACCAGCTCTTCCCCTCGAGCAATCCTTTCTGGAATGCTATGAATCCGGTTTAGGTTGAAAGTATTTCGAAAAAGCTTTCGATTTCCCTTCTTCGTTTCGGTAATAACCTTGATGTAGTAGCGTGAATTTCCCCTGACTAGCTCCAGAGATTGGTAGGACGGCAAAAATTTTTTATTCATTATTCAAAGTTTCTCCGATAGTATGCCGTGTCAAAAGTGTGTCACTGACTCAGAGAAGAATAATGATAACCGCCTGACATTCAGGCGGTTATATGTGAGTTTTGCGGAGGAGGAGGGATTCGAACCCCCGGTACGGTTTCCCGCACGCCGGTTTTCAAGACCGGTGCATTAAACCAGCTCTGCCACTCCTCCAAAAGCGGATTGCAAAAGTATTATACTTTTTGCAAAAATGCTATAAATGTGTGAAAAATATTTTAGCGTTCATTTGGGATTCCCGAAGGGCCTAGCACTCAATGGCTGTTGAACCCAGCGGCCCTGGCTACACCGCTTGGGATGATGGTTTGAAGCTTTGCTCGTTTTGATCCATCTTGTCCGGCAACAGCGCTTTTTCTATTCGTAGATTCTATTATCTTAGCCGCTCGAACGATTCACTCAACACACAACCAAATATGAAAAAAATTCTCGCTTTCGGAGCCAGCAACAGTACCAAATCCATCAATAAGCAATTGGCCCGCTATGCAGCCGATCAATTGACAGATTTTGAAATAACTTTTATCGACCTCAACGATTTTGACATTCCTATTTACAGTATCGATCGAGAAAACGATACGGGCTTTCCACCACATGCGGTTCATTTTGACCAATTGGTGCGGACCAGCGATGGCATTCTCATTTCCTTTGCAGAACACAACGGTAATTTTTCGACTGCCTTCAAAAATATCTTCGATTGGAAATCTCGGTTGGGAAGTTCTACCTGGGAGGGGCGGAAAATGTTTCTACTCAGCACTTCGCCTGGACAAAGAGGCGGGGCCGGTGTCATGGAGATTGCCCTGAAAACGCTTCCTTACAATGGTGGTAACATCGTAGCACATTTTTCCCTTCCTTCTTTTTACGATAATTTTTCTGCCGTAGAGGGTATCAAAAACGAGGAGCTGAAGGCCGCCTTTACGGAACAACTGAATCTGTTTAAAGGGAGTTTTGGGGAATGAAAAATCTCTGCTCAAAACGGCTGAATCTCCTGGTGGCTACTCCCCAAATAATGGAGGCAGCCATCAGTGGAAGGCGCGAGTTGGCCCAATTACTCCAGGTCAATGTCCTTGATGGGTATTCCGAGTACGGAGTACCTGTTCTTTCTTTTATATTGAATAAATACAAAGAGGACGAAAGCCAGATCGCTTGGTGGACTTACTTGGTTTTGTATCTCGAAAAGAACGAAATCATCGGTACCTGTGGGTACAAGGGCGCGCCAGGCGAATCTGGGGAGGTGGAAATAGGGTATGAGATCGGGCTGCCTTACCGAGGACAGGGGCTGGCTACGGAGGTGGCCAATGCGCTTTTTGAGCATGCGATCAACGATCCCAAGGTACGCTTTGTATCTGCCAAAACGCTGGCCGAGCCCAATGCTTCGACCCGGGTCCTCGAAAAATGTGGCTTTGAAAAAACTGCCACCTTCCACGATCCGCACGAAGGCTTCCGAATTTGGTATTGGCAGCGCTGGCAGTAATCCCTACATTTTGAGGAACTTGACCGACTGTTGCTGTTGTCCGTTGGTGTATGTCAGCCAGTACAGCCCCGAGGGTAAATCGGCTATCGACCACCTGATGGCGTGGTCGCTGCGGCTTTCCAATTGTTGTTTTTTCAGCTGTTTTCCATTGTGGTCGAAAAGTGTCAATTGGCTATCTGGACCCCAGTTGATCAAAGAGCGAATGTCTATGAAGCTGCTGGCTGGATTGGGGCTGACCGCCAAGGAAGCTAGCGCGTTCTGGCGATGGATGATTGCGATCGACGAATACGCTGCGGCTCCGTTTTGGTCTACCATCTTCAGTCGATAGTAATTGGTTGTAGATCGAAAGTCTTGATCCCAAAAGTGGTATTTCGATCCATTGTCAGGGGTGCCTTTGCCAGGAATGCGGGCAATCTCTGAGAAAGTTCGTCCATTTGTTGCGCTTTCCAATACAAAAAAATCGTGCTGCCATTCATGGGTTGTTTGCCAATATAAATGGTTGCCATCCGGGGCTGCCGTTCCCTTGAATTCCTGCAGTTCTACTGCCAGCGGAACGCAAGAAATGGTGTACTGTTGACTGACTTGCTCCCCACAGGTCATTTCCCTAACAAAAACGGTTTCTGTCGACATATTGGCGATCAAGGTATTGCTGGCCTGCCAGTTGATTCCATCCAGCGAATACTCCAATGTGCCGGCATTGACGCTGGCATCTACGACGATTTCATCGGCATTGGTCGGGCAATTATCTGTGATGTTGTTGATGCTTGGAACAGGTCGATAATCGTATTGGGCAACATTGCCTTGGTCGATGGCGTAGCAGATGGGCAGTTGGTTGCCACCGCAGGCATTTGGCACTTGAGAGGCGTTGGAATTCAGATCATTGATGCGCCCAATGAAGCCTTCAATGGAGTTGGTGGAGCCTGGAACCGGGTTGAATTGATCGAATACCGTGAGCAAATCGTTGAGGTTTTGGATGTCTGACCCCTGGCTGATACCAGCTGCCATCAAGTCGGCACAAAAGCCGGGAAGGACAGCCCCGACGACCGTGCAGCAAGGCACAAACAGGAAGCTGTTGTTGTAAATTGCGTCGATGAGGCTTTGAATTTGTCCCAAATCGTAATTGACAGCGGTAACGATAAACTGATCGCCAGCCGTCAAACCAAAATTTGTGGGATTGATGGTGGTTGAAATGGATGTGCCAATGATGGCGGGGCCTAGCATTTGTGCGACCGGTGCGGTGCTGGGATCGTTGTCATCGTCCACAAAATCGTCTGCCAACGTATTGGGATCGGTAATGATGTATTCGACCACGGGTGGATTGTTGGAGTTGTTAGAGGAAACGACAGTCGTATTGCAAACGACGGAATTGGTAGGCGCAACCATCGTGCTAGGTGTGCTACCTGCGCAGGAGAGGGACACCTGGGCAGATAAATAAAAGCATGAAAATAGCAATAAAAAAAGGACAAGTAGGCTTCTCATTTGTTTGTTTTTTAGTACCTCAAAGTTTGGTCGTGTGTTTTGATAGGTGCGCGCTTGGGAATCGGTCTTTAGGTCGAGAACAGTCAATTTTTTGCTTAGGCGAGGCGTATTTCGAGGAGCACAGCCGGAGACTACGTTCCGAAAAAATAGCTGAAGGATAAGCGGAAAAAGCGGCATTCGTAGACTTAATAGTAAATCTCAAACGCACTCTAAGGTACTAAAATCGAATGGATTTTTATAAAAGTTCTAATTTTGCAAGTCGCACCTCTGAAAATCAAGCAGTGATATGAATCAAAAACTTCTTATTAAAAAACGCTTTTGTGGGCCACCCAATTCTGGGAATGGCGGCTACGTTTGTGGCATGCTGGACAAGGAGACGCCGTACATATCGGAAGTGACGCTTCGCATGCCGCCTCCCTTGGAGAAAGACCTGGACCTAAATTGGCAAGACGATCAACAGCTCACTCTTTTGGATGGGACGGATTTGGTCGCTTCTGTTCGTCCAGGCAAGATACAACTCAAGGCACCCCCGGCGCCTTCTTTCGAGGAGGCTGCGCAGGCGGCCAAGCGGCACATTGGTTATCGCCAACCAACGGCCTTTCCGACCTGCTTCGTTTGCGGCTTGGAGCGGCCGGAGCAGGATGGTTTACAAATCTACTCGGGTAAGCTTGAAGGACAAAACATTTATGCAGCTCCCTGGGTACCAGATGCTTCCTTGGAAGCGGCCGACGGATGGGTCGGCATAGAGTTCCTTTGGGCGGCCTTGGATTGTCCGGGGGCTTATGCGGTGATGAAAGAGGAGTTGATGACGGTCGTGTTGGGTCGAATGACGGCCCAAATTGTTCGCAATATCAAAGTGGGGGAGCGCTGTGTTGTGATTTCCTGGTCCAAAGGGCAGGAGCGCAAGAAACACTTCTGTGGAACGGCTATTTACAATGAAAACGATCAACTTTGTGCCGTTGGGGATGCCATCTGGATTCGGCTCGATCAAACGCCATCCTGATTGTGGCCGTAGATTTCTTATTCAATGTTGTCAATCTGCTAACTTCCTGACCAAAAGGGAGGAGCCCTCTTTCATTTGTATGAAGTGAGTTGGTTACTTTTAGTAAGCTATTTTGTTCCGAATCCTCAAACTGATGCGCATGTTCAGGTTTAGCTTACTCCTTGGCCTTTTTGTGGTCCTTTTTTCCACCGTTTCTGCTCAGAGCAACTGGCAAACGCTCGCCAATGCTCCCAATTTCATCGGTCCTTTCTCCAAGTTGGACGATGTACATTTCATCGACCTCCAAACGGGTTGGACCATCAACTCTCTTGGGACGGTCTTTAAGACAGAGGATAGTGGTCAGAATTGGACGGAGCAGACCAATTTGGGGGAGTTCATTCGCTGTGTGCGCTTTGCCGATGAAAATGTGGGTTACATCGGTAGTTTGCAGGGGAATTTTGGTGGGGGAAATAGCGTGTCCCGGCTTTTCAAAACGATAGACGGTGGCGATACCTGGACCGACTTGACCGACCTGATTTCGCCGGCCCCTATTGGCATTTGTGGACTTTCTGTGGTGGATGCACAAAATGTCTATGGTGTAGGTGCCTACTACCAGCCCGCCAGGATGTATAAGACGAGCGATGGCGGAGCATCTTGGACAAATATCGACATGTCAGCCCATGCAGCATCTTTGGTGGATGTCCACTTTTTTACGCCAGATACGGGCTTTGTTGTGGGCTTGAGTAGCAGCCTGGGGCAGGGTGGCGTTGTCCTGAAAACCACCAATGGTGGACTTGACTGGGAGGCTGTCCACGAAACGATGGTCAACAGTGATTTGATCTGGAAAATTCAAGCCTTGGATCGCCAACATCTCTACGCTGCCATCGCCGGGGTCAGCCTGGATTTTGGTGGCAGAATTCTCGTCTCTGAAGATGGTGGCGAAAGCTGGATTTCTAAGCAGGTTGATGTTGGGGATGTACATTTGCAGGGCGTTGGATTCATCAGCCCGACACATGGCTTTGCTGGTGGCTTTTTCAATGGTTTGTATGAAACAACCGATGGTGGCGACAGTTGGACCCTAAAAAATATTGGAGCCAATTACAATCGTTTCCAAAAGCTCAATGATACCCTCATGGTGGCCAGTGGTCATTCCATCTATCGCTACACCAACGATGAATTGACGGCCGTTGCGGAAGTCGAAAAGCAACTTAAGCCGCCTTATGAGATGACAATCCACCCCATGCCACTCCAACAAGAGATCAACATCGAATACCGATTGGACAATGCGACCCATCTCGACCTGAGCTTGTACGATTCCAAGGGTAAAAAAGTCCTAAACTTTCACAATGGCTGGCATGCCAGCGGAATTTTCAACATCCGAAAGCCGCTGGAAAACATCCCGGCAGGCTTTTATGTCGTAGCTTTCTTAAGTAGGGAAGGGGACGTTATTCAAAAGGTGGTCATTCAACCCTAGGGTAGGTGTTCATATCGGCTGATTCTTTTTTGGGCCAAAAAAAGAGATGGTTTAACCCAAAATTGTTATCTTCCGTTTTACAACAAAATAAAAGCAAGCAATGAAAAAACTTAAAATTGTCAATCTAACCTCCATCTTCCTTTTTCTATTCTTTCAGGCAAATAGTCAGGTAGCCGTTCAAGGTGATCTCTTTTTAGAGGCGCTAATCGAGCGTGGAGTAGACAACAATGGAGATGGACAAATGCAGGAGGCAGCAGCACTAGCTGTCACCAATCTTCACACAGCATCCGTAGATAAGGTCGATCTCCGCGGGACAATTCCACTACAAGAATTTCGGACTGGCTTTGAATCCAAGCTCATTCTGTTGGCCAGAAATACCGGTACAGAAGCATTCACAGGTACTTTGACCTTGCATTTGCCTAAAGACTTATTGACTTACGTTTCTTCTGACCACATGCCCTCATCCATTGACTCGGAGGCTATTAGCTGGGAAGTTCAAAATCTATTACCCTCTAAAGATGTATCCATCAAAACAGCTTTGCGCTTGAACTCACCCATGGATGCACCATTGCATGGAGCGGAAAGCATTAAACTCTGCATGGAATTGACAGACGCTGATCCATCTCAGCATGACGTTTGCATCGAAGATTTATCTATCGCCCCAGTCGATGAAAACAGCCTAAAGGTATTTCCCAATCCGTCAACCGGCAAGCTAACAGTACAATCAGCTTCTAGCAACAACAAGATTGAACAGTTGGAATGGATAGACGTGAATGGTCGGCTGCTGGGAAGCGATCGGGTGCATGCATCACGCTTTGATTATCAAAAGTTGAACATGGCTCCGGGCATTTATTTCCTTAAGATTACAACGGCTGAATTTGTCCAAACCCAAAGGGTTGTTATCCATCGGTAGGAATTGAAAATCTACCCAATGCCTTTTCGGACGCGCGGACAAAAAAATGACTTTACAGTTGTTGAATACATTTATGTCTCGCAACTGTAAAGTCTTAATTTTTTATCGTCGTATTTGATCGAGTTAGTTCAACAACTCATAAATACCGGCAATACCTTGGCCTCCACCGACACAGGCAGTGACCATTCCGTATTTTTGCCCTCTACGGCGCATCTCGTTAAATAACTGTGTAGAAAGCTTGGCTCCGGTGCATCCAAGTGGGTGACCCAAAGCAATGGCACCACCGTTGACATTGATGATATCGGGGTTGAGGCCAGCTTCTTGGATAACAGCCAAAGACTGGGCAGCGAAGGCTTCGTTCAACTCGATTTGCTCGATGTCGTCCAACTTGAGGTTGGCTTGCTTCAGCGCCTTTGGAATGGCCTCGCAAGGACCGATGCCCATGATGATGGGATCAACACCTGCCACAGAGCAAGATACCAAACGGGCAATGGGCGTGAGGTTGAACTCTTTGACCAAACGCTCGCTGACCACCAAGGTAAAGGCTGCTCCATCCGATGTCTGAGAAGAGTTACCCGCCGTGACGATGCCCTTCATTTTGAAGGCCGGACGCAATCTGGCCAACGCCTCCATAGAGGTGCTGCGGCGTACGCCTTCGTCCTGACTCACGGTGTACTCCCGGCTCTTTCTTTTATTGTCTTCCACCCAAACCTCTTCGACCTTCACTGGAACAATTTCGTCTGCAAACTTGCCATCGTCAATTGCTTGGGCCGCCTTTTTATGAGAATTAAAGGCAAACTCATCGCACTGCTCTCTCGTGATGCCAAATTTCTCTGCGACCGCCTCAGCAGTTGCACCCATGCTGGCAACGTAGTTGGGCGTGGTGCTGGTAACTTTGTAAGAGGGAGCCAGCTTGTAGCCAGTCATCGGCAACATGCTCATGCTCTCCGTACCGCCTGCCACATAGCATTCGCCCATACCTGCGCGAATCTTTGCCACAGCGATGGAGATGGTCTCCAAACCAGAAGCGCAGTAGCGGTTGACGGTCATGCCTGGAACCGTTTTTCCGAGGGCGCGAAGTGAAATCTGCCGGCCGATCTGCAATCCCTGCTCACCTTCCGGATTGGCACAACCGACGATGACATCGTCTACCAATTTTGGATCGAATTCAGGAATTTCATTGAAAAGGTGTGAGACAATATCTACCGCCAAATCATCGGAGCGATAGTTGCGAAATCCGCCCTTTTTGGCTTTGCCAACAGCCGAACGGTAGGCTTTTATGATATATGCTTCCATTGTTTAATGTTCTATTAGTAGCGAATCATCGCCAGAATTAATTTCTCAAAGGTTTGTTGGTCTGCAGCATGTGCTGAACCCGCTCCAGCGTCTTTTGCTCACCGGCCAGACTTAGGAAGGCTTCCCGCTCCAAATCCAATAGATATTGCTCTGATACTTGCTGTACGCCCGTCAGGTCACCACCACAAAGCACCCAAGCAATCTTGTGGGCAATCTTGATGTCGTGCTCCGATGCGTAACGTCCGAGCTTGAGTTCATTGGCCGCTGCATAGAGGGCTGCCAAACCGCCGCGCCCCAATACAGTAACATCTGTACGTTGAATAGGTTGGACGTAGTTGTCTGCCAACTCTAAAACCTTCTTCTTGGCTTCTGCGATATTATTGCTGGTGTTGTTGACGACGCTGTCTTTGTGTGGCAGTAGGTAGCCGTGTTTGTAACCTTCATGTGCGGAAGTCGCCACGGAGGCCATTGCAATGGTTTTGAATTTCTCAATGAGCGTCGGAATCTGGACGTCTCCCTCAAAGAAAGAATCGGAGGCGCGCACGGCAAATTCCTTAGTACCGCTACCACCTGGAATCAAACCGACACCGACTTCTACCAGCCCAATGTAGGATTCAGCTGCACAAATGGCTGCATCACAATGCATAATGGTCTCACAACCACCGCCGAAAACGTAGCCTTGAGTGGCCGCAACCACCGGGATGGAAGAGTAGCGACAGCGCATCGTAGTCTGCTGGAATAGATTGACGGCCATGTTCAATTCTTCCCATTCTTGCTGGAATGCAAACATACCGATCATCATTAGGTTGGCACCAACGGTGAAGTTTTTGGCGTTGTTACCAATGACCAAGCCCTTCCAGGAACCTTCCTCTGCGATGCGGATACTCTCATTGATGCCGCGGAGAATGCCTTCTCCCATTGCATTCATCTTGCTGGTGAATTCCAAGCAAAGTACCCCATCTCCAATGTCGTGCAAGACCACCTCAGAGTTTTTGTAAATGGGTTCTTTTTGGCGGTGGTTGTCTAGGATGATGAAGCCCTCCGTACCAGGAATGGTCTTGTAGGTCTTACTTTCCTTATCGTAAAATTTGCGTTGGCCATCTTCTGTCTTGTAGAAGCTGTCGTGGCCTGCTGCTACCATTTCCTTGACCCAATCCGCTACTTTCTCGCCTTGAGCTTCTGCCTTTTCGACACCGGCTTTGACGCCCACCATGTCCCAGTATTCAAACGGTCCGACATCCCAGGCAAAACCTGCCCGCAGGGCGTCGTCGATGCTGTACACATTATCTGAGATTTCGGGAATCCGATTGGAGACATAGGCAAAAAGACCCAGCAAAGAACGGCGAATCAGCTCGGCGCCTTTGTCATCGGCCTCCATGAACATCTGAATCCGCTTTTTCAAAGATTCAATCTGTTTGGCAGAAGCCAAGCTTGGAATATCTTGCTTTACCGCAGGTGTATATTCCAGCGTTTTGAGGTCCAATCCGAGGATAACTGGACGGCCTTTTTCGTTTTTCTCTCCCGTTTTGAAGTAGAAACCTTTTTTCGATTTGTTGCCGAAGAATTTATTCTCCAACAGGAAGGTCATATACTTTGGAATGTCAAAAGTAGCTGCCTGTTCATCGTCTGGACAATTGTCTTTGATGCCTTGGATGACTTTGGCCGAAGTATCGTGGCCGACCAGATCGCCCAGGCGATAAGTACCTGTTTTCGGACGTCCGATGGCAGGGCCGGTCAATTTATCGACAGTCTCAATACGCAATTCCAGCTCTTCGGTCAATTGATAAATTTTGGCCATGGCATAAACACCAACCCGGTTGGCGATGAAAGCAGGGGTATCCTTGGCCAAAACCGTTTGCTTCCCGAGCATATTGCTACCATAATCCATTAGGAAGTTGGTCACGGCAGGGTCCGTCTCTGGGGTCGGGATGATTTCCAGCAAGCGCATGTAGCGCGGTGGGTTGAAGAAATGCGTTCCACAGAAATTCTTTTTGAAATCTTCGCTGCGTCCTTCCAACATCAAATGAATGGGAATACCAGAGGTGTTGGACGTAATGAGTGCGCCCGGCTTGCGGTACTTTTCAACCTTTTCGAAGACCTGCTTTTTGATGTCGAGGCGTTCCACGACGACTTCGATGACCCAATCGCAATCGGCAATCATCTCCATGTCGTCGTCAAAATTACCCGTTGTAATTCGCTTGACGAAGTTCTTGTCGTATAAAGGATTGATCTTGGCCTTGGTGGCGGCCTTTAGAGCTGTATCGGCCAGTCGATTTCTAGCCTTCTTATTGTCTTTTTCTTCTTCTTTTAGGTCGAAAGGAACGATGTCCAATAAAACGACCTCGAGCCCGATGTTGGCAAAATGGCAGGCGATGCCCGATCCCATGATACCCGAGCCTAATACAGCTGCCTTCTTGATGCGCCTTGTATGGCCACTGCTGCTTTGTTGCGTGGCTTCCACAGCAGCACCCGAATCGGTTGAAACATTCATCATGTGAATTGTGTGTTTTTTGTGGAACAATAAAATTAGCGAATTTTCGCTGAGGACAAACTTACGAAAAATAAGGTAGTTATACTACTTGTGTTTAGAATTGTCTGTAACTATGTGCGTTCGGTAACCCAAGGATGAAAAGTGGATGGGTTTAAGGCTTTCTTAGCACTTACCATTAAATATGCTAATATACTCTTATTTGTTGCACTAAAACTTTAAATTTCGTCTCCCAATTGATAATTTGCGCCCATTAAGAACGTTTATAGGCATACTTACTGAACAAAACTGAAAAATCTAAAACCATTTTTATATGTCCTGGAACACACTTTTGCTTTTCCAAACACCAGAAACAACGGATGGAGAAGGTACACAATCCCTATTGGATTTGATCCTCTCCG
Organism: Bacteroidota bacterium; assembly: GCA_039199225.1. GTDB lineage: Bacteria > Bacteroidota > Bacteroidia > Chitinophagales > Saprospiraceae > JBCCSZ01. The sequence goes on along the minus strand of JBCCSZ010000103.1, from coordinate 11,696 downwards.
GAGGAACCCTCGGGGTCGCCATTGTCAGTATCCTGCTTATCTTGTCTTTCATTGCCTTATACATTTTTGTCGAACGTTATCTGACGATCAACCGCGCTGCTCGCATTGACAATCAGTTCATTACTAATATTCGCGCCAACGTATCTGCCGGCAATATCGAGGCGGCCAAGGCATTGTGCCGCAATACCGATACACCTGTAGCCCGCATGGTCGAAAAAGGACTGTTGCGCATTGGAAAGCCCCTCAGAGACATTGACGCGGCCATTGAGAATGTCGGCAACTTGGAAGTTTTCAAATTGGAGAAAAACCTCTCTCGTTTGGCCAGTATCGCTGGTGCTGCTCCCATGATTGGTTTCTTCGGTACCGTAACGGGTATGATCATGGCCTTTTATGAAATGGCGACCCAGCAAAACGTTACGCCAGATGTATTGGCAGGTGGTATTTACCAGGCACTTTTGACAACGGCCTTTGGTCTGGCCATCGGTATCTTCGCCTTTGTTGGTTACAACCTGCTGGTAGCAAACATCGAAAAGGTGGTTTACGAAATGGAGCGCTCCACCGTAGAATTTATGGACCTCCTGCAAGAGCCTTCTTGATTTATTGATCACCCAGCATATACCAATACAGTATGGGGCTAAAGAAGAGAAATAAAACCAGTGCGGAATTCAGTATGTCTTCTTTGACAGACATCATCTTTTTGCTGCTGATCTTTTTCATGCTTACAGCAAACTTCGTCCGCATTGATCCTTACGAACTACCCAAGTCGGACGCTAAGACGATTGCGCCAACGGATATTGCCGTTTCCATTAGCAAAGACGGTAAATATAGTCTGAATGGTAAGAAAATGCCGCTGACCAACCTCAAAGGGGCGCTGCGCATCGAGGTGGCAAAGTCTGAAAATAAAGCCAACGCGACCATCTCCGTGGCAGCAGAAGTTGGTACTCCTTTTTCTAGGGTTGTTGAGGTGATGAATGTCGCTAAAGCCTTGAAATTAAGGGTTATTTTGCTGACACAAGCCAAGGAATAAGTCCGCTTTTGATTATCTGCTTCGCCAAAGCGAGGCAATCATTCGATGAATTATGGGATTAAAAAAGAGAAATAAAACCAGTGCAGAGTTCAGTATGTCGTCCTTGACAGACATCATTTTCCTGTTGCTGATCTTTTTTATGTTGACCTCCACCTTGGTGGCACCCAACGCACTCAACTTGAAGTTGCCAGGTTCTTCCACCACCCAAAGCACCAGTACGAAGAATCCCACGGATGTGACCATCACGCGCAACGGTTCTTTCTTGCTGGACGGCAAAAGTGTGAGCAGCAAGAGCCTGGAGTCTGCCCTTCGCAAGATCGCCCGGAATGGCAAGGATGTCAACATCACCATTTCGCCTGCTAAAGGGGCGGCAGTGGAGCATGTTGTGACGGTCATGGACATTGCCATGCGCTACAAGATCAACGCCATCTTGGCTACGGAGACCGATTGAGTCCGCTGTAAAGTCATACCAGAAACTGTTAAGGAAAAATAAAACCAGTCCGAAATAGAATCACTTTCAATTCCTTTTCGTTCTTTCCATATAACCAAACCCTTTCGCTATGTCAACAATGGTGAGCAAATCGGAAGAGAAGAATAAAAAAATCGGCATGGTCGCCAGTGCGATTGGCCATGGGTTATTGATATTGATCCTGTTCTTATCGGTCTTGAAATATCCCGACCCACCGCCTGGTCAGCTGGGTGTGCTGGTCAACTTTGGGGATTCGCCTGATGTCGGACAGGGAGAGGAAGAACCTTCTGCTGCCGAGGCACCGCCCATCGAAAGGGAGGAAGAACCTGAGCCCGACCCCGTACCACCGGAGCCTGTCGAGGAGGTAGAGCCAGAGGTAGAGGAGGAACCAACGCCTCCCGAGCCCGTAGACAATAAAAAGGTATTGGAGGATAAAAACTCCAAAGAACTGGCCCTGAAGCGCCAAAAAGAAAAGGAACAAAAGGAAAAAGAACGCAAAGAGCGCCAGGAAAAGGAACGGAAGGAGCGGGAACAAAAAGAGAAAATTCGGAAGGAGCAAGAGCGCAAGGAGCGGGAGAGAAAGGAAAAAGAACGCAAAGCACGCGAGGCCAGAGAGGCCAAAGAACGCGAGGCTGCCAAGCTGAAGGAAGGTATTGGCGACTTGTTTGGCAAAAGTAAGTCGCAAGGTAATTCTGGTACGCCAGGCGATGCAGGTGACCCCGACGGCGACCCAGATGGCAAGGCCCTAAGGGGCATCAGCACTGGAACGGGCGAAGTCGGTGGTGGATTGAGTGGCCGAGATGTCGTCTCCAAGCCGCGCATCCGGGACAATACCCAAAAGACAGGCGATGTGATGGTGAAAATATGTGTGGACAGCCAGGGGAAGGTCACTTCTGCCAATACAACCCTGAGAGGTTCTACTACCAACGACCCTGGTTTGGTCAAAAAGGCCAAGCAGGCCGCTCAAGGTTACCGCTTCGAGCCCAGCAGCTTGGATAAGCAATGTGGAACCGTAAAGATCAAATTCCGCTTCCGCAAATAAAGTTGAGTTGCGATTTGCAACTTCTGTAAACCTGGAAAATGTTGTTAAAAGTATAAGAAATGATATTGGGGCGAATGCATTTGCCCCAATATTTTTTGCTTCCTTTGCAGCATGAATGCAACATTGACCTACGAGCAGACCATCGATTACCTCTTTTCGCAACTGCCGATGTTTCAACGGGAAGGCAGTGCAGCCTTCAAAAAAGACCTGACCAACATCCGCCGCCTTTGCGCTTTGTTGGGCCATCCAGGGGCTAAGTTTAAAAGCATCCACATTGCTGGCACCAATGGCAAAGGATCGACTGCCCACCTATTGTCGGCCGTTCTACAAGCAGCAGGTTTCAAAACCGGCCTCTACACTTCTCCTCACTACACCGATTTTCGCGAACGAATTAAGATCAATGGGCAACTGATGCGGCAAGATGCCGTCATTGACTTTGTCGAGCGGCACCAATCCGACTTTGAGCGCATACAACCCTCCTTTTTTGAGATTACCGTGGCCATGGCTTTTGATTACTTTGCCCACGAAAAGGTGGATGTCGCTGTTATCGAAACGGGCCTTGGCGGACGACTCGACTCGACCAATGTCCTGCTGCCCGAGTTGAGCATTATCACCAATATCAGCTTGGATCATCAGCAGTTTCTAGGCGATACCATTCCCGAGATTGCCGGCGAAAAGGCAGGTATCATCAAGGCGGGGGTGCCAGTGGTCATCGGCGAGGATCAGCTGGATACCCGGCCGGTCTTCGAAACCAAGGCCAGAGCCGAAGGGGCAGACATCCACTTTGCCACCGAGCGATTTTCCCTTCAAAACATTCGCAGCAGTTGGAATGCTGCTTTGGTTGACGTGCTGCTGGATGGCCAGCTCCATCTTCGCGATTTACAGCTCGGTTTGGGAGGTACGTACCAATTGCGCAACCTAATCACCAGTCTACAAGCCTTCGAATGTTTGAAAAAGCAAGCCCCCTTTACGTGCTTGGAAGATGTTCATTTGAGAAAAGGATTCAAAGAGGTCAAGCAACTTTCCAATTTTGTGGGACGTTGGCAAATCATCGGTGAACGACCCACCATCCTCTGCGACAGCGCCCACAATGAGGCTGGTTTGCAGCTCACCTTATCCGAGGTCCAACAAAGTTCTTTTGGCCAATGGCACATCGTATTCGGTATGGTCAACGATAAGGACGCTGCGAAGGTATTGTCTTTCTTTCCAAAGAATGCGCATTACTATTTTGCAAAAGCCAACATTCCCAGAGGGAGGCAGGCGGCTGAGTTGCAACAGATTGCTGCTGAGATGGGCCTCCGTGGAAGTGCCTACGGTTCTGTTGCCGAGGCATTGGAGGCGGCCAAGGGAGTTGCTTCGGCGGACGACTTGATCTACATTGGGGGGAGTATATTTGTTGTGGCAGAGGTGATTTAACAGGCAATTAATTTAAGGTGGCCAACAAATGGTCTTCGTTGAAAACCATTCGAAAGTTCGTATCAAATGCCATTTTCCTCGGTCAGGATGATCGGTTGATCGTCTGTTACGATGAGGGTGTGCTCATGCTGGGCAACCAAGCTTTTGTCATTGGTTTTCATGGTCCAGCCGTCGTCTTGGGTATAGGCATAGCGCGCTTTGGTAGAGATAAAAGTTTCCACGGCAACCACAGCATTTTTCTTGAACAAGAGTTGGTTGCGGCGGTCTCTAAAGTTGGGGATTTCAGCTGGCGCTTCGTGTAGCTTTCGGCCGATTCCGTGGCCACATAGGTTGCGGATGACTCGGTAGCCGCGCTTTTTTGCTTCTGCCTCTATAAAGCCGCCCAACTCCGCTACCTTCATTTGACTGCGGATGCGGCGGATGGCTGCCCGAAGTATTTCCTTGGAGGCTTCCACCAGGGGGCTGAGGTTGCGAAAGTCGTTACCCAAAACAAAGGAACCTCCATTGTCTCCGTAGTAACCATCCAACTCGGCGGAAACATCGATGTTGACCAGGTCGCCATCTTTAAGCCGGACTTGATCGGAGGGGATGCCATGACAAACCTCGTCGTTTAGGCTGATGCAAGTGTAAGCCGGAAAGCCATAATCTTTTTTGGGAGCTGGCACTGCCCCGAAAGAACGGAGTATTTCAAAACCATATTCATCGAGTTCCTTGGTACTCATTCCGACGCGTGCAAATTCCCTCATCTTCTTGAGAGCTATGGCGACGGCTTTTCCAGCGGCCCTGATTCCCTGTAGTTCTTGTTGGCTTTCTATTGACATGCTTCTCTTAGCTTTGGATGTAAAAATAGAACCACAGGAGACGAAATTGGTTGTCTAAACGCATACTTTTCCTGATTAGGGACCTTCCCGACGGACCATCTCATCCAATTCCTCCTGCGAAAGTACCCTGAGTGGAATCAAAATGCGCAGGTCGGAATCCTGTGCCACAGAACTTTTGACCTTTGGTGCAGAGGCTTTGGACGGTAGAAGGGCTAGGCCCTCAATGGGGAGTTGTTCCAGTGGCTTAAGTGCCTTTTCGATGATGTCTTTATTGAATGCATGGGTGCCAAGGTCATCCTCGCTGGTGACGAATTGCCAAAGGTCTGCAGCCGTCTCCTCTTCTTCCATCAACAATTCCTTGATGGCATCTTCTCGGCTATGACCATCGGTGGGCATGTCCATGACGAAATGTCGCTTAGCGAAAGGGTTGAGGCTCTTGGGAGATGCCTCTGTGGAAAAGGCTGTCGCTGTGTGCTGTTGATTGGAGGATTGAATGAAGTGATGGTACAGGCAGCTTACAATCAAGCCCAGCAAAAGGACTGCGGCGAAGCTGGAAACAGTCAAAAAGATGCGTTGTAAGTAGGGATTGACAGGCAATCGGGCCGATATTTTATCCCAATTGTGTTCTTCTGGCTGAATTTCCTGCTCTTGTAGATGTTTTTTAAAAAGCTGATCAAATTCGTTTTCTGTTTTGCTCATATTTTGTTTGTTAAAGTCGCCAATCATTTTCTCAAATCAATGGCATCATAAACTTTATTAGTTTCTAGATTTTAAAAAACTTTGAAGCATGTACCGGGCTCTGGCCAGCTGAGACTTTGAAGTTCCTGGGCTGATGCCTAGTAGTTCGCTGATTTCCTGATGGCTGAAGCCTTCTATGACATACAGATTGAAGACAGTCCGATAGCCCACTGGCAATTGTTGGATCAGTTGCAGCAGGTCGCGCCAAATCAAATTTTGCATGGCTTGGGGAGAGACCGCCGGATCATCGAGTGGCGTCAGCTCCAGATGTAAATGTTTACGGATGGCCTTGCGGTGGTATTCGATGGAAGTGTTGATAAAAATGCGCTTGATCCAACCCTCAAAAGAACCTTCGCCGCGGAAGCGATGCAGGTTGTTGAATACCTTGATGAAGCCTTCCTGTAGCATGTCTTCTGCCTGGGAGGTGCCAGCTGCATAACGTTGGCATATCCCAAACATCTTGGGCGCAAAGTGTTCGTAGAGTACCTTTTGATCGGCTCGTTGCCCGCTCAGACACCCCTTGATGAGCTGTTGTTCGGCAGTGGTTTGACTAAATGTAAGCATGTTTGTTGTGTTGTGTCGTGTTAACTGGGTTAGCCTTTGTAAGTATAAAATGTATGATTGTTTGAGAATTGTTTGTAGAAGTGGGCAGCCAATGGGTGGCGCCCAGATACAATCGGTGTGCTGTTTTACTGAAATTACGAATCCACCGGAGATATTCAAAAAAAATTGGTGTAATTCTAACGAATGAGGGACTAAATTCTCTTTTTGGGTGATTGAAAATGGCCGCTTTTATTGTGTAATTTCCATCATTTGAAGCAATACCTTGTTCAGATTGTCAATGGCCAGAGGGATGTTCCAATTGTCTTTATTGCGAACTTCTACCTCGTTTGAAATAGAGCGGATTTGCAGGAAGTTTTGCTTTTCCATCAGGCAACAATAGAAAAAGGCAGCACCCTCCATGCTTTCGATGTCTGCCGGATATTTTTCCATGATTTTTTGAATGCTTCCTGCACTGCCATGCACTTTGTTGACGGTCAGCGCAGCAACTGAAGGGAGAAATTTATATTGGTCGGCGCTGGGATTCAACAACTTAGACCCACTAAACGGAAAGCTGTTCCCATCGACCAAGGCCATTTCATGGACATCTGTAAATTTGGCTTGGCTATCTTCCACCCCCAAATCTGCAAATTGTTCGCTGGCAACCGATACGACATCGCCGATTTGTAGACCTCTTCCCGAAAAAGCACCTGCAATGCCCGCATTGACGATCAGGTCGTACTGCTGATGTTGTAATTGTCTACTCAAAGCATAAGCGGTAGCTGTCATCCCAACGCCCGTACACAGCAACTGAACTTCCAGTTGTCCTCTTTGTAAAAATCCTTCCTTGTTGGTTTTGAAATGTTGCGTAAGGTGTTCATTGACGGGAGCAACCTCAAAAGGAGTAGCACTAACAATCAGGAGTTTCATAGTCGATGATTTAGCAATCAGGAAGGCTTTCCAATGGCATAAAACAGGCTGATTCCTGGCGACAAGCCCAGGTTAGCATGGTAATTTACACCCAAATCGATGGAGAAACCTTTCGGACGTTTATAGCCCAGTCCAAAAGTAAGCAAGCTGGGTTCTGTAGCGATTCCAACCCTAAAAAACATTTGCTGCAAAAAGCTGTATTCTATTCCGGCGCGCAATCTTATTGGAAATTCAATGTCCTTTTCAACTTCGCCGATCACTTGCAGTTGCTGGTTGATTTCGTAAGTCAATCCCGTGCGCAAGATAGTTGGCAATTCTCCTGTTTCGCCCAGTTCAACTTGGATGGGACTGATTAGGTGGCCAGACCAGTGCAGGCCCTTCAGGATGCGAGAGTGGAAGCCCAGTTCGAAGGTGAGAACGGATTGGCTGCCATATTCGGAAATACGGGTCTGAATAAAATCGAACTGACCACCGATGCTAAACTGTTCAAACAACTTGCGGGCGTAGCCCAGGCTGATCAGTTGGCGGTTGAAGCCTTCGAAACCAAAGTAGTGGGTTTTGATGCCAAATTGCCCCAAATCCGAAGCGATCATTGCTGCTGCTGTGACCGACTTCAAGTCTGCCAGCCCAAAGCGATTTTCGCCAAAGAGCATAAAAGCGGTTTGCGATTGAAAGGCCATCCCTGCCGGATTGGCCAGGACGGCTTCCACTCCGGTTTGTCCAACACTTGCGCCGCCCAAAGCCAGCGATCGAGCTCCGCCACTGTATTGCGCCGACGAAAGCTGGGCGCAGCCCAAGGCAAGCACCAAGCACATGGCTCTCAAAACAAGTGTCAGGGACCGTTTTGAGGAGGTCTTTCTGGAAGGCTTTCCTATGGTTAAATGCTTCGTTGAAAACAACATTTGGTGCATGGCTATCTCTGGAATTGGCAACAAGGCTCAAATTAGGGCCTTTTAGTGGTTTCACAAACCCATTGGTGTTAAGTTTCTTAAAACGAAGCATTACCCAGCCCGCGATCCCCCCTTTTCCCAACTGGGTAGGGGAAGCGCCATCGGACAGAAGGATGATCAGACAAACCACTTCTGGACGAGCAAATCGTGGGAATTGTCATAAAATCCCTCAAAATTTCCTTCTGTTATCGGCAACTTAGTTTAATTTTACCCAAGCAGCTCGAAATGATTCTAGAGAAACAACACATGAAACACAAACCATTCTCAACATTTCAACATGGCTAAATTACGACAAAACCACAGCAGAGGAAGTGCAGGTGGTGGCATGGCCGTTCGGGTCGGCCTTTTTACTGCTATTTTAGGAGGCTTATTTTGGGGCTTCAACCAATTTATGGGAGGCAACACAGACGCTGCGCAAAACGAAGATCGCGTTGTCATCGCCCCTGGGGACGGCCCCAAGGCGCCCAAAGCACCCGAGCTAGACGAACGCATTTTTCCCACCAGCACCACTGGTCAAATCATCAAACATGCCCATTATGCGCTTTCTTACTCTGAGGAGCACGAGCAGGCCGAGTGGGTGGCTTATGAACTGTTTAAAAAGCAATTGTATCCTCCTTTTGTGGAGCGAACCAATAACTTTCGGCCCGATCCAAAGGTGCGCAAAGCCAGTGCTTCCACCAGAGATTATTCCAGAACGGGCTACGACCGAGGGCATCTAGTGCCAGCCGGCGATATGGCCTTTTCGGAGCAATCCATGTCCGAAACCTTCTTTATGAGCAACATCAGTCCGCAGATTCGGAATTTCAATTCGGGTATTTGGCGGGAACTAGAGGAAAACACTCGGAATTGGGTGAAAAAATTCAAACATTTATATATTGTCACAGGACCCGTGCTGACCAAAGGTGTCCGAGAACAAATTGGCAACAACAAGGTGTCGGTCCCCGATGCTTTTTACAAGGTGCTGTTGGATGTAGACGAGCCCGAATACAAGGGGATTGCCTTCGTGATTCCCAATGAGGTGAGCGATCAACCGCTTTCCAAATATGCGACCTCTATCGACGAGGTGGAGCAGTTGACGGGCATCGACTTTTTTCCAAACTTATTGAACGAGGAGGATCAAGATTATTTGGAGCGTACCTTTGATATGGAGCTTTGGCCGGCCAGCAATAAAAAATTCGATCTACGACTTGAAAAATGGAATAAGCAGAAATAAAGACGCCATACCCAAACATTGTATAAAATCACCTAAAAAAATGACGAACAAAGAAAATTTCATCGACACGATCAATCAAGGATATGATTTCAAAGGGAAATTCATCAATCTTGGGGCAGCCATGCTGGATGGAGAGGTGATGACGGATACCCTGGTGCGGATTCCCCTGAAAATGATGAATCGGCATGGGTTGATTGCCGGAGCAACTGGATCAGGTAAAACCAAAACCCTACAAATTTTGGCGGAGCAATTGTCGGCTCGCTCGGTTCCGGTTTTGTTGATGGATGTCAAAGGTGATCTAAGTGGTATTGCTGTACCGAGTAATGGACACCCAAAGATCGATGAGCGGCACGAAAAAATCGGTTTGCCATTTGATGCTTCGGGCAGTCCGGTGGAGTTTCTGACCTTATCGGATGAAAAAGGAGCCCGCCTGCGGGCGACTGTAACAGAATTCGGGCCGGTGCTTTTTTCCAAGATATTGGAACTCAACGAAACGCAGTCTGGTATCGTGTCTGTGGTTTTTAAATACTGCGACGATAACCGCCTGTCCCTTTTGGATTTGAAGGATTTCAAGAAGGTACTGCAATGGGCCACTGGCGAGGGCAAGGAAGATTTTGAAAAGGACTATGGCCGGATTTCTACCGCATCGACGGGTGCCATCCTTCGCCGGATCGTCGAATTGGAGCAGCAAGGTGCTGATCGCTTCTTTGGCGAACACTCTTTTGATGTAGACGATCTCTGCCGCATTGATGAAGAAGGAAAAGGCACGGTTTCAATCATTCGATTGACCGACATTCAGGACAAGCCTAAGTTGTTTTCTACCTTCATGTTGCAGATGCTGGCCGAAGTTTATGCCACCTTTCCGGAAGAAGGCGACCTGGAAGCTCCCAAGCTGGTTATTTTTATCGACGAGGCACACCTCATATTCGAAAAGGCATCCGATGCTTTGATGGATCAGATCGAGTCTATTGTCAAGCTGATTCGCTCCAAGGGGGTAGGATTGTTCTTTGTAACACAAAATCCGACGGACGTCCCGGATGCAGTCCTCAGCCAATTGGGTCTCAAAATTCAGCATGCGCTTCGAGCTTTTACTGCCAAGGATCGCAAGGCCATTCGTTTGACGGCACAGAATTACCCAGAAACGGAATTTTATAAAACCGACAAGGTCCTTACCGAATTGGGTATCGGTGAAGCCTTGGTGACGACCCTCAATGAGAAGGGCATTCCTACACCCTTGGCGCATACGATGCTGCGCGCGCCCCAATCCCGGATGGATGTCTTATCTAAATCGGAAATTGATCACTTCATCAGCCAATCTACCTTGATCGATAAGTACAATGAGGACATCGATCGAGAGAGTGCTTACGAGATTCTCAGTGAGAAAATCGAATTGGCCCAGGAACAGGAACATCAGGAGAAACTAAAGAAGCAGCGGGAGAAAGGGCGCAGCAGTCGGTCGCGTCGAAGCGAAAAGGGAACAGTGGAGCGGATGTTGAACAGTTCGGCCGGTAGGACGGTGGTGAGAGAAATTACCCGTGGGATTTTGGGCGCTTTGGGCATTCGAACCAGCAGCCGCCGTCGAAAGTCTGGTTGGTTCTAAACGGACTAACTTGGCCCGCAGCAGCCTTGCATTAATCGACCGAAATTAGCTTCTTTTTGGCGAAAGGTACATAGCTCTCCTTGTACATTGACCAAGGGGTGTTGGTGAAATGGTTTTCGCCGTAATAAGTCATAATGATTTCAAAAGTGATTTGATCTTTGTAGCCATTTAGCGGCTGCAGCACTTCTCCATCTTCGCCCAGGAAAACACTAGAAGGCGTACCCAGGCTACCCATGGTGAGGTAAGAAGCCAGCTCGTGGTAAGTTCTTCCGGATGATTTGACCAATTTGTAAGTCTTATTTCGGTATTCGACGGCATCAGGATGTTCGAGGTTGAACTTGACCGGATAGAAATTTTCGTTGATGTATTTGACGATGAAGGGGTCTGAGAAAGTTGTTTTTTCCATTTTTTCGCACCAGGCGCAGAAATCGCGATGGATGTATACAAAGATTTTTTTATCGTTGTTTTCTGCACTCATTTGTGCAGTCACTTCGTCCCAACTGACCCAATTAATGGCAGAGTCGACCGAGACCTCATCGTCCGTTTGAAAGTGGAACGCAGAGGCTACAAAAAGCACAATGAGAAGCCCGATGCACAGAAAAACCCTTTTTTTCATCTTAGTTGATTCGTGTAGTACTTAAGTAGTAAGGCTAGACAATTGATGCGATCGACATTTGCGTTGGCTGAAAAATCTCTTGCAACTTCCGGGTATTCAGTCGTTTAGTTAATTTTTCATCGCGTGGTCTATGATATAATCAATTTTGAAAGCCATTTAACAAATTTAGTAACTATTAAACAAATAATGCAATGTGGATGGGATATGAATGTTACACTTTAATAAAAGATTAACCCTTCTATTCTCTTAAATATAGCTCAATGTTCTATTTTATGTGTGAATCATAGGTTTTCTCTCTCTCTGTTTTCTTCTATAATCGATATTTTACAACTTT
>JBCCSZ010000102.1:0-22589 GCA_039199225.1 Bacteroidota bacterium | reverse complement strand
TCTGGTGGACAGGTAATGCGATTGGGAACTGTACCGTACAACTCAATTTCTCGGATTTTGGCATTTCGAGATCGGAAGGTGAATTGTAAGTATCGGGTGGTGGTAAAGCCGATGGCGTGGCATTCTATTCCGTCTGCACCGTGTTGTTTTAAGGGCGTCCAAGTAGTAGGATCGGAGCCACCACTTTCAATATCAACGATGTCGGAATGTCCTCCGGCATTGCGCAGACATATTTGCGTTAGGGTCTGGGGGCTACCAAGGTCGACGATGACTTTGAGGGGAAAGAAAAAATCTTGTCCAAACCAGGTACCATCGAAGGAAGCCCAAGGGTTGTTGGTGCGGGGGAGCGGGCATGCCAATGGACCGCTGCTTGCTTGGTCGTCGAATAGCAGCCAGGCATCACCCCGAGCAGAGATATTGTACACCATCTCTGGAGAAACCAAGAGTCGCTGTTGGGCAATTATATATGAACAATGAAGTAGTGTGAAGAGAAGCGTAAAGAACAGGTGTTTTCTGATAGTATTCATAGCGGACGAGCGTTATGGCGGTGAACGATAACTTTCGACAGGGAGATTTTGGTAGATAGGCTAATGCAAATGATTCGGTTAGCCTTTGCTTAAAGGTATTAAATAAATGCGAGCTTTTAGGTATGGGAAGAAATCGAGCGTCCTTGTTTTTGTCTTACACACCATATTATATATAATCCCACTTATTGCCGCTAAGCGATAAGTGGGATCATTGGACAACAGTAATTATTTTAAGCTAAATGTTGAATGTCAATTTAAACACCTGCCAATTCATCTGTGGTTTTTTTCTGGACGATGCTTTCTCCTTTGGGCTTCTTATCCATACCATAAAGGTCACCACCTTTAGAAAAGCGCTTGTCCACTCGCCGCTTAACGGCTTCATCCACGATTAGTGGAGGAGCATGGTGGGGTTTGATGCGCGCATCTATGACCAACGGACCTCGGCAGCCCCAATGTTTGTGTTCAACAAAAGAATCGATGCCGTAGATGTCATGCGATGGATTAGCGCGTGTGAAAGTCACCCAAAGGAAGTTGTTGAGGGTAGCAGCCAAGAAATCACTGTCGTCGCAAATGACGATGAGTGGAACTTCGGAGAGGTCTACCCCCCTGAGAACATCCGTCAGTTCTTGTGCCTGTCGAGAGCCACTTTTTGCATCCGTGAAGGCAGGTCCTTTAACCGCCAGGACACCTTTTTGAGCAAATACAGGACGGCTGTAGCCATCTGGCAGCTTAAAGTTTCCAGGAATTCGATCACCTAATTTGCGTAGAACTGGGCCGCAACAAGCCATGACAACCTTTGAGCCAGCGTTCCACCCACTTCCCGAGTAGTCGAGGGTATCAATGGTGGTCTTGGTGTGAAAGTGCAGGTCGCGCGTCCAATCGATGCGTTCCAAGACATGTTGGAAGAAGGCTGGAATGTCGTGCGTGTTGACACCTTCTGCATCGCCTTCGGCTGCAATGATGAGAAATTTAGCCAAGGACGTTTGGCCACTTCCGATGATTCGATTGGCCTGCGTGAGAATCTCCTCTGGCCGCCTTTCTCTGAAGGGCATGTAACGCTCGCTTCCGATGGCAAGTAGAAGAGGGTGTACACCCGCGGCATCAACAGCATTGATCTGCCGGACGCCAGGAAATTCCTGTGGGGTCAGCAATTTGACCAGCTTGTGTATTAAAAAACCAAAGCTGGAATCCTCCTGCGGCGGTCGACCCACTACGCTGAAGTGCCACAGCGCATCCTTGCGGTGGTACACATTGTCGACTTTCATCAAGGGGAAAGGATGCTCCAAACTATAATAGCCCAGGTGGTCACCAAATGGACCTTCAGGTTTCTTTTGATTCTTTACAATCGTACCTGTGATACAAAAGTCGGCATCTGCTGAGAGAATGTGGCCATTTTTGCGAATGTATCCAAAGCGTCTGCCACCCAGCATTCCGGCAAAGGTCATCTCAGACAAGCCTTCCGGCAGCGGCATGATGGCTGCAAAGGCGTGAGAGGGTGGTCCGCCGATGAAGACAGAGCAACGAAATGGCTTATCGATTTTGTTGTATTCTGTGTGGTGGACACCGATGCCTCTATGCAATTGATAGTGTAGCCCGACCTCTTCGTCCAGAACGTAATCATTTCCGGTGAGCTGGATGCGGTACATGCCGATGTTGGATTGCATCATGCTGTCGGAATCGTGGGGCATGGTGAGTACCTGTGGCAAGGTCACAAAAGCCCCGCCGTCCATTGGCCAGGATTTGACGAGCGGCAGTTGGCTGATGCGAGTAGTCCCCTGTAAGATGGGCGTACGCAACCATCGACGCATGGGAAGTGCCGACAAGGCAGTGAAGGGGGCCGAAAGATACCTCAGTGGATTTTTGGCAAAATTGGCTGGGTCGGCTTTTAGTTCAATGACCTTTTTGACCTTTTCGATGGTGTGTCGAAAAATAAACTCTGTACGGTCGTAGGTACCATATATATTAGACACAGCCTTGAAAGGGCTACCTTTTACCTTTTCAAAGAGAATGGCAGGGCCTCCCGCATCAAAGATTCGGCGGTGAATCTCCGCCATTTCCTGATCTGGGTCTGCTTCTGCTTTGATGCGTAGGAGCATTTGGTGTCTTTCCAAATCCTTCACGCAATCCATCATGCTTTTGTACGACATCTAAGACTGGTTACTTGTAAATAAATCACCAGTTGCAAAGTTGAGCGACCTACCTGATTAACAAAGTGTGAATTAGATGGTTGTCAGAATTCTAAAATTCCTGCGAGTTTGGCGTCTTTGTAGGGTTGATTATTGAGCATATCCCGGAAGCGGAGCATGGATTGTACGGGACCTTGGTCGATGGCCATATTGACCAACCAGTTGGGAATGCTGCCAGCTGGGCTTGAATTGAGGGTATATTCGACGGCGACCCGATTCGGTGCTAGTGGGGTAAAGACCCATTTGTTGATGTGTTGGATAATTCGGACGTAGCCATCATTTTTTGGGGTATAATCGGGGCGTGCCTTTGTGATGGAGGTGAGAACCTTCGTCTCGGGGTCTTGTTCGATGTAGGAGTAGGCCATTAGGTCTCGGTCGGCCATGGGCCAGGGAAAATCGACGACGTAGTAGTCGTATGTATGATTTTGATCGATGACTTTTACCGTTTTGGACTTTGCGCAGCGGTAGACCCAATTTTGGTATTCATCTACATCCATTAGGAGTGCGACGATGCTGGACATGCTTGCTTGTACCTCAAGGGTGATTTTGAGTTCCTTCAGATTTGTGTCGCTTACATCGCGGGTGTAGACCTTAATTCCGCTTTTTTCTTTTTTGAACTTCCACTCATAGGCATCCTGTGCGGTGCTTGCCAGGGTGAAAAACAGCAGGATAAAAGACCATAAAAAACGTTGGCTGTTCATGTTTTAGCGCATTTTTAACATTTGGGGCATGGTTCCATTGCTATAAGGAGACAAAACCTTACCAAAAGGTTGCCAGTGTTAATAACTTATCGAACAATATTTCCAAAACAAATGTATTAGTTATTAGTTTTGCGACTGTTTGGATAATATGGCAATTTTAACACTTAGTACTACTGAATGAGAGCTTACTTAGAGCTGCTTCAACACATTCTGGAAACAGGCGTAAAAAAAACAGATCGCACCGGGACGGGTACCATTAGCACCTTTGGCTACCAAATGCGTTTCGATTTATCGGAAGGTTTCCCGCTGATCACGACAAAAAGACTTCACCTCAAGTCCATCATCTACGAATTGCTTTGGTTTTTAAAAGGAGATACCAATGTGGCTTATCTTCAAGAGCACAATGTGCGCATTTGGAACGAATGGGCCAATGAGGAAGGCGAGTTGGGTCCGGTTTATGGGAAGCAATGGCGTAGTTGGACCAAGGGCGATGGAACAACGGTCGATCAGATTTCTGAGGCAGTCAGAATGATTCGCGATAGCCCAGATTCTCGTCGCATTTTGGTCAATGCTTGGAATGTAGCGGAGATCCCCGATATGGCTTTGCCGCCTTGCCACTGTCTGTTTCAATTTTACGTGGCTGAAGGCAAGCTTTCCTGCCAGTTGTATCAACGCTCGGCAGACTGTTTTTTGGGAGTGCCGTTCAACATCGCTTCGTATGCCTTGCTGACGATGATGATGGCCCAGGTATGCAACTTAGAGCCCGGTACTTTCGTACATACATTTGGTGATGCGCATCTTTATTTAGATCATCTGGAGCAAACCAAATTACAATTAAGTCGCGCGCCTCATCCCCTTCCAAAAATGAGGATAAATCCCGAGGTTAAGTCCATTTTTGACTTTAAATTCGAGGATTTTGAATTAACGGGTTATGACCCACATCCACACATAAAAGCCAAGGTCTCGGTTTAATACTAGCAATGGACAAAAAAGCTATTTAGAAGGAATCTAAATAAAATCACCATATTGATTAGTATTGGTTATAATGTAATCGAATTATATCTTTGCGCTGACAGTAAAATGACAATATTAACTTTTAGATGACAACTGGATTTTTCGGTCTACTAAACGATCTCAAATGATTAATAAATCGAAGAAAAACTCCATTCTTTTCCTCCTGGCCTGCCTCCTTTTTGCCTTCAGTGGCAACGCGCAGGAACTCAACCTAGATGAGGGAAAAACGCTATTTAAAAACAACTGTGCGACTTGCCACAACAAGAACATGCGGGACGACTTGACGGGGCCGGCACTTGGTGGTGTCGAAGAACGCTGGGAAGATCAAGCTGATCTCTACAGTTGGATTCGAAATTCGCAGGCTATGATCGCCGCTGGCCACCCTCGTGCAAACGAATTGTGGGATGAGTGGGGTTCGATCATGTCTTCTTTCAATAACCTGACAGATTCTGAGATAGCAAACATCTTGGGATATATCCAAGGGGTTTACGATGGGAGTTATGGGGCTGCGCCTGCTGTTGTTGGTCTTGTGCCTGGCGAAAAGGATGATACCCAAGAGAGTGATAATACGCTGCTCTTTGTAACCCTATTTTTGATCCTGGGTATTCTTGCCGTTGTTCTGGCGCGGATTATCTCCAACCTCAACCACATGAACATGGTGAAGGAAGGAAATGCTCCTGCTAGCCGCAGAACGCTCATGGAAATTCTTACCAGTAAGGGCGTTGTTGCGTTTCTGGTATTTGCTCTGGTTGTTCTGGCTGGTTCCACTACTGTTAACAACGCAATCAACTTAGGCCGTCAACAAGGGTATCAGCCGGACCAGCCGATCAAGTTTTCGCACGTAACGCATGCCGGCTTGCAGAAAATAGAATGCCAATACTGCCACGATGGCGCACGTCGTTCCAAGCACTCTGTTATACCAGCTGCTAACACTTGTATGAATTGCCACAAGGCCATCAAAAAGGGTAGTCAGTATGGTACGGCTGAGTTGACGAAGATTTTTGCTTCAACTGGTTATGACCCAACGACGGATAAGTACATGGACAATTACATGGACTTGACAGAGGAGGAATCAGAGAAGATTTACAAAGAGTGGATCGAAGAGAACTACAAGAAAGACAATGGTTTGGATGTGCTGGACAAGGAAGGCGAGCGTGAGGTCCAAAAGCAGTGGGATGGTATTGTCACTTCTTTGACCAATGAGGTCAAGAAAAAGATTCAGGGTCCGATTGAGTGGGTACGCATTCACAATTTGCCGGATCACGCCTATTTCAATCACGCACAACACGTTTCTGTAGGTAAAGTAGAATGTCAGCAATGTCATGGTAAAATCGAAGAAATGGAGGTCGTTCAGCAGTATGCACCGCTCTCAATGGGCTGGTGTGTGAATTGCCACCGTGAGACCAATGTCCAATTCAACGACAACGAGTATTACCAGTCATATGAGAAATACCACAATGAAATAAAAGAGGGTACTCGAAGTGGGGTAACGGTTGAAGAAGTTGGTGGCTTGGAGTGCCAGAAGTGTCACTATTAATGCAATGGAATCTTCTCATAGAGATGATTAAATAAACATTCGAAGACATACCATATTTACTATAATGAAAGACAATAAAAATAACGGTGCTTGGATTGGTTTGCAGGATCAAAATAGAGATCCGGAGTTTTTGGAATCGGTTAAGAGTGAGTTCACAGAACTGCCTGTCATTGATTCCCTTTCCAAGGAAAAGTCACTAGAGCTTACTTCAAATCGCCGTGATTTCCTTAAGTATTTAGGTTTTGGCTTAGGAGCTGCGACAATTGCAGCTGGTTGTGATGCCCCTATTCGTCGTGCTATTCCTTATGTGGTAAAGCCTGATGATATTGTTCCGGGTGTAGCTACTTATTATGCGACGAGCTTTGTGAGCGGTGGTGATTATGCCGCTGTTCTTGTTCGAACGCGGGAAGGGCGTCCAATCAAAATCGAGGGTAATAAGCTATCCACTGTAACGGGTGGTGGTACAGATTCTCGTGCTCAAGCCAGTGTTTTGGACCTCTACGACACCAATCGTCTCAGAGGACCTGTTTCTATCGAAGACGGCAGTGCAACACTGATTGATTGGGACGCTATTGACTCGACAGTCAAGGAGAAGTTGACAGCTAATGCTCAAATTCGCATTGTCTGTAATACTGTTCTCAGTCCTTCTGTTCGCAACGCTTTCGAGGAATTTAAAGCAAAATATCCCAATACAGAAATCGTCACCTACGATCCCAATTCGTCTTCTGCTATGCTGCAGGCGAATGAGGCTTGTTTTGGCGAGAAGGCCATTCCAGATTACCGTTTTCAAAATGCAGATGTCATCGCAAGTTTCGATGCTGACTTTTTGGGAACTTGGATTTCACCGACGGAATATTCTCGTCAGTATGTCAAGAATCGCAAAGTAGGACGCAAGAATCGAAAGATGTCTCGCCATATTCACATCGAAAGCAATATGTCGATCACTGGTTCGAATGCGGATAATCGCATCATGGTTAAGCCTTCCGAGCAGGGAGCAGCTATTGCCATTTTGCACGATGAAATTGCTAAGGCCGTTGGTGCGACGACGGTCAACGATAGCAAATTGCAGGTCAACGAGAGAGCAAAGAGAAACCTCGGCTTATTGGCTAAGGAATTGTTGAGCCACAAGGGTAACTCGCTGGTTATCAGTGGTGGTAATAATGTTGGAGAGCAAATATTGGTGAATCACATCAATTACATGCTCAACAACTACGGGTCGACCATCGACTTTACGCATGCATCCATGCAAAGACAAGGATTGGATGAAAACATGCAAAACCTCATTCGGGAAATGAATGGCGGAAATGTCGATGTCTTATTTGTATATGGCAACGCAAACCCTGCCTACGATCTGCCAAATTCTTCTGAATTCATTGCTGGTTTAGAGAAAGTAGGATTGAGCGTTTCTTTCACTGGAATGATCAACGACACAGCTGCCTTGTGTAACTATGTGGCTCCAACCAGTCACTATCTGGAAAGTTGGGGAGATGTAGAGGTCAAGAAAGGATACTACAGTTTGATTCAGCCAACGATCAATCGCTTGTTCGATACGCGTCAGGCGGAAGAATCTTTGCTGTTGTGGGCGGAGAGTTCGGCTATGAATGCAAAAGATGAGCAGCCATATTACGATTATCTCAAGGGTTTTTGGGAGCGCAACATGTTTCCGAAGCAAACCAACTTTGCTCGCTTCCAGTCTTTCTGGGATGTCGTTTTGCACGATGGTGTTTTCGAAATTCCTCTGAACCAGAAGGTTGTGACGGCTTTTAATGCCAATATCAGAGAGGCGGGTTCAAAGATTTCGCCGCCTTCAAACAGTGAATTTGAACTGTCTTTATACGAGACATTAAATATTGGTTGTGGTGAATACGCCAACAACCCATGGTTACAGGAGCTCCCCGATCCGATTAACCGTTGCGTTTGGGGCAACTATCTCAGCGTACCAGTTGAGTGGGATGGTAGTAAGACATTGGGGATCAAAGGGATTGGAGCCAAAAACGGAAAGAGTACGGGAGATTTTGTCGATTTAAGTGTTGGAGAATCAGTAGAGCGCGTATCTGCGATTCCTCAGTACGGACAGATGGCTGGTACACTATCCATCGGGCTCGGATACGGCCGTCAAAGCATCGGACCTACAGGTGCGAACATCGGAACAAACGTCTATCCATGGACGAGCTTCGATAAAAATGGCAACGTGCAGTACTTTGTTGCTGATGATGTTCGCCTTTCGGAGATCGTTGGTCCAGACGAGCAGCTTGCTTGTGTTCAATACCACCATACGATGGGGGTTACAAGTAAGGTAGAAGGAAGTGATGAAATCATCAATGTGGATGAAGCCGAATTGGGATACCAAGGCTCATTGCTCGATCGTACGATCATTTACCAGGGAGATGTCAAGGATTTTGATGAGTTAGCAGAAAGAATTCACGAAAAGCGTTCTGAGGCTAAGAAGCTCAATGATCAAACCTTGTATCCATTCAAAGAATACCAGGAAAATGTTTATTCACAAGGACATCACTGGGGCATGCACATCGACCTGAATGCTTGTGTCGGTTGTGGAGCTTGTGTTGTTGCTTGTCAGTCAGAAAACAACATTCCGGTTGTTGGAAAGAATGAGGTTCACCGTCACCACGAGATGAGCTGGTTGCGGATCGATCGCTATTTCTATGGAGATGTTGAAAATCCCAGAGCGGTTTATCAGCCGATGATGTGCCAGCACTGCGACAATGCTCCCTGCGAGAATGTTTGTCCGGTAGCGGCTACCAACCACAGTTCTGAAGGACTGAATCAGATGACATATAACCGTTGTATTGGTACGCGTTACTGTGCCAACAACTGTCCATATAAGGTTCGCCGATTCAACTGGTTGGATTATACAACTGCCGACCTTTTCCCTGGTAACCAGTACAATGTCAATGAGGAAGAAATTCCTTTTGGTGCTGACAACCTCACCCGTATGGTCTTGAATCCAGATGTTACGGTACGTTCCAGAGGGGTTATCGAAAAGTGTAGCTTCTGTGTACAGCGTATCCAAGAAGGTAAGTTGACTGCTAAGCGCGAAGGACGCCGTCTTCAGGACAGTGATTTGAGACTTGCTTGCCAGTCTTCTTGTGCAACGGATGCCATTGTCTTTGGAGATATGAATGACAAGAACAGTGCTGTTTCCAAGGCGATCAGAGAGGATGTACTCAATTACAGAGTGCTGGAAGAAATCAACGTTCAGACCTCCGTATACTACCGTGCGAAGGTGAGCAACAGAGACGAAAATTACGATGTTTAATCTGGGTTAAGGCCCATAACAAACGATTCATATCATTATGAGTGCAATTGTTTCTCCCATCAGGGAGCCATTAGTAGAGGGTAATAAATCTTATCACGATATCACGGAAGACCTGGTATCGCCAACGGAAAAGGTTCCTAGTCGGGAATGGGTTATTGCCTTGTTGATCTCCATTGCCTGTTTTGGCTTGGGAGGTTTGGCAATCTTCATGACGATCTGGTTTGGTATTGGTACCTGGGATTTGAACCGTACCATCGGCTGGGGCTGGGATATCACCAACTTCGTTTGGTGGATCGGTATCGGACACGCCGGTACATTGATCTCGGCCATCTTGCTGCTGTTCCGTCAGAAATGGCGTACAGGGGTAAACCGGGCGGCAGAAGCCATGACCATCTTCGCGGTTATGTGTGCTGGTTTATTCCCGATCATTCACATGGGACGCCAATGGCTGGCATTCTTTATCTTCCCTTATCCCAATACTCGTGGACCGCTTTGGGTAAACTTCAACTCTCCACTGTTGTGGGACGTTTTTGCCATTAGTACTTACTTCACGGTATCCCTGTTGTTCTGGTACACTGGTTTGGTACCGGATTTTGCAACAGTTAGAGACCGCGCTACGGGGCTGCGCCGTAGAATCTATAGCTTCCTTTCCTTTGGTTGGACGGGTTCTGCAAAGCACTGGCAACGTTGGGAGTCGCTCTCTTTGGTATTGGCCGGTTTGGCAACGCCGCTTGTACTTTCTGTACACACCATTGTAAGTTTTGACTTTGCCACTTCCGTTATTCCGGGTTGGCACACGACGATTTTCCCTCCATACTTCGTAGCGGGGGCGATCTTCTCTGGATTTGCGATGGTACTGACTTTGATGCTGATTACAAGAAAGGTATTGCACCTGGAAGAATATATTACATTGAACCACATCGAATCGATGAATAAGGTTATCCTGCTGACGGGAACCATCGTCGGTGTTGCTTACTTGACAGAGTTGTTCATCTCTTGGTACTCTCAGTATCCATACGAGCAATTTGCTTTTTACAATAGAGCTGTTGGTATTTACTGGTGGTCATACTTTGGGATGATGTTCTGTAATGTAATCTCTCCGCAGTTCTTCTGGTCTAGGAAGATTCGTCGGAGTATTACCTGGACATTCTTTTTGTCCATCGTCGTAAACATCGGGATGTGGTTTGAGCGCTTTGTGATTATCGCAACGACATTGGCCAGAGATTATTTGCCATCAAGCTGGAGCTACTACGTTCCAACTTGGGTTGAAATCTGCCTCTTCATCGGAACCATTGGATTGTTCTTCGTTCTTTACTTGGTATTTACCAGAGTAGCGCCGGTGGTTGCTATTGCGGAGATCAAGAGTATTCTTAAGTCTGCGGGCGACCAGTATGTTGGACCAAATGCCAAGCACCACCACCATGATCACCACGGGGCTGGACACGAAGTACATTCTAACCCAGAGATAGCTGCAAATGGTGACATCACAGCTTCTGAGGAAGCAAGCAGCGTGGTTGCACCAAGCAACGGTAGTGATGAGGATGTACAGCCGGATGGAACCGTCATGCAGGCTGTAAATGTTGCTTCTGGTGCTATGGAATTCAGCGGCGCAGAGGATGATCTAAAGAAAATCGAAGGCATTGGTAGTAAGATTGAAGATTTGCTGAAGACAGCTGGTATATATACGTTCGAGCAACTGGCCAATACGGATGCAGAAGATTTACAGCAAATTCTTACAGATGCTGGCAGCAACTTTGCCAACCACGATGCAAGTACTTGGTCCCGCCAGGCTAAATTGGCGGCTGATGGAGAATGGGATAAGTTGAAGGACTTGCAGGATAAACTGGACGGTGGTAAGGAGTAATAAAATCATTCAGGAACTTAATCAATCAACATAAAATGGCATCTGCAACACAAAAAAAGGTACTCTACGGCTTGTACAATGACGAGGAGGATTTGATGGCTGCGATCAAGAAAGCCAAGGCGGCGCATTTGGATATCATGGATGTGTATTCCCCTTTTCCAATTCACGGCCTGGACCCTTTATTGGGTTTGTCTGAATCTCGTTTGCACATTGCTGGTTTTGTCTACGGTGCCTTGGGTACTTTGACTGCTTTCGGTGTAATGACCTGGGTATTCACTCGTGACTGGCCAATCATCTTCGGTGGTAAGCCATACTGGTCTGTACCTGCTTTCATTCCGATTACCTTCGAGTTGACGGTTCTGTTTGCAGCTATTGGAATGGTGGTTTCTTTCTACATCGTATGTGGACTGGGACCAGGTGTAACAAATGAGACTTTGGACGATCGCATTACAGACGATAAATTCTGTCTGGCATTCGATACGAATGGAGCTTCTAACGATGAGGTAGGAAAGCTTCAGAGTTTCCTGAAGTCTACCGGTGCGGAAGAGGTAAATACCAAAGTACTATAATCAAACATAACAAAAGGAGCGTTTTAAAATCTTAGATATGAATTCAGCTTTCAGAAAATATTTGTTCCTGACGCTTGTGCTGAGTGCATTCCTTTTCAATGCTTGTCAGCAGCCTAAAGGAAATTCTCCCGGAAGTGAGTACATGCCGGATATGGCCCACTCAATTGCTTACGAGGCGAACTACTATAATTATTATTACTTCAACACCTGGGGAAGTGAGGATGATTACTACAAAATAGCTAAGCCCAGGAAGCCAGTAGCTGGAACCATTCCAAGGGGATATACTAAGCTTCATTATGCTAAAAACAGTGCGGAGCAACAGCAAGCACTTGCACAGATAGCTGGTTCTACCAAAAACCCTGGTTACTCTACTTTTGCCAATAGCAAAGTACCTTATCACTATGAGGATACAGAGGCTGAAAGATCAAGAGCTGCTGCTGAGATCATTATGAATCCTTTTCCGATCACGGAGGATGGATTGGCGAGAGGTCAGGAATTGTACGATCTTTTCTGTGCCATTTGTCATGGTGAGAAAGGAGATGGAAATGGCTATTTGGTAGCGGAAGAAAACCCAAATGCTGCCTATCCTGCGGCGCCTGCTAACTTCTTGCTCGATACTTTCTACAATTCTACCAACGGTCGGTACTACCACGCGTTGATATACGGAAAGAACGTAATGGGTGGATATGCAGATAAGATGTCTTACGAAGAGCGTTGGCAGGTTATCCACTGGATTCATGCGTTGCAAGCCAAAGAAAAGAAACTGGCTTATGATGAGTCGGTTAATACATTGAATAATATTGATGTTCCTGGCAGCACGGTTCGTCCAGTATTGGCCAGCCAGCCGTTGGAGGAAGATCACAGTGGCGATGGTTCCCATGATGAAGGTGGCCACGGAGATGGTCATGGTCATTCAGGCGGCCATGGAGATGGTCACAGTGGGGATGATGGACATGGTCACGATGGTGGCGACCATGGACACGATGACGGACATGGGGAAGGCCATGGTCATTAAATTATAGAAACGAAATAAGCGAAGCTAAATCAATACTTACGATGAATCAATTCGTTTTTGAAAGCAAACAGAAAATGACCCTGATAGGGTTTATGGTCCTTGGTGCTTTGTGCTTGGCAGGTAGCTTTTTTATCGACAGCACTGCAGACCATACACGGTTTTGGAGTAATCTTTTACACAATACGGTTTTCTTTACTGGTATTTCATTCCTGGCCTTATTTGTCCTTGCGGCATTTACGACGGCCTTTGCGGGCTGGTATACAGTGATGAAGCGGATATGGGAAGCTTACTCGCAGTTTTTATTGGTAGGTATCGCCTTATTTGCTGTAATCATTGCTGGTTTATGGGGCCATATGCACCATTTGTACCACTGGGCTATGGATGGTGTTGCTACGCCAGGCCATGAAAACTACGATCGCATCATTGCTGGTAAATCCGGCTTTCTCAATAAGGGTTTCTACACTTTTGCAACTCTCATCGTTTTGAGTTTGTGGTACTTCTTCGCGATGCGTTTTCGCAGCATCTCAGTCAGTGAGGATGCTACGGGTGGAGCAGGATTTGATCACCATCGCAGGTTGCGCATTTATGCGGCCTTGTTTTTGCCCATCGCCGGTTTTTCAAGTGTCGTTTTGATTTGGCAGTGGGTCATGTCTATTGATGCACACTGGTATTCAACGATGTATGCTTGGTATACGACGGCCAGTTGGTTTGTAGCTTGCTTAGCTTTAACCATTATGATGTTGGTCTACCTCAAGTCAAAAGGATATTATGAAGAGGTAACAGGGGAGCATTTGCACGATTTGGGTAAATATTTGTTTGCATTTAGTGTATTTTGGACTTATCTCTGGTTCTCACAGTATATGTTGATTTGGTATTCAAACAACGGAGAAGAAACGACTTATTTCTACCAGCGTTACGATAAGTATCCAGTGCTGTTTTACGGTAACCTAATCATCAACTTTGTTTTGCCATTCCTCATTTTGATGCGCAACAGTACAAAGAGGAAGTACGGTACCTTGGTTTTCACCAGTGCAGTAGTCTTTTTTGGTCACTGGTGGGATTTCTTCTACATGATCAAGCCGGGTGCTTTGGTTAACGTAGAGCATGCAGCGGGGCATCATGGTCACGGTCATGAGGCGGGTGCAGGACACGGTGCGGAAGGCGCACATGACGCGGCCGGACATGCGGCTGATCACGCAGCGAGCTTTGTGGATGGATTCACATTGCCTGGCTTGTTGGAGGTTGGAATTTTCTTAGGGTTTACTGCCTTATTTATATACTTGGCCTTTAGCCAATTGTCTAAAGCTGCAATGGTACCGAAAAACGATCCGTATTTGGAAGAAAGTTTGCACCATCACGTTTAATGAGGGTGTCGATCAAACAAACAAGTGTGAAATTTCATTTTAAAGTAAACACAACACGATAACTAATGACAGCTTTATTTGCCATTTTGTCCATCGCCATGATTGCAATTATCTTGGTTCAAGTCGGTAAGGTTACCGAGCTGGCAGCTAAGATTAAGGGGGAGGATGAAAGTATGTACGAGTCTAACAATCGCAATGGTTTAGCAATGCTGATTTTCATGCCTATATTCTTGGTGGCTTGTGTGGTTTCCGCACTGTACTACAAAGATTATATGCTGCAGTATGGTCCTCATACGCCTGCTTCGGCGCACGGGGCAGAGTTGGATTCTTTATTCAACATCACGCTGTTTTTTACGGGTATCGTTTTCATCTTGACCCACATAGCGTTGTTTTGGTTTGCCTACAAGTATCGCAAGCGCCGCAACAATGTCGGTTTGTATATGCCTCACAACAACACTTTGGAGCTGGTTTGGACGCTGGTACCTGCTGTTGTGATGAGTTTCTTGGTGATCCGTGGATTGGTTGCCTGGAACGAGGTAATGGCAGATGTTACAGAGGATGAAGATTATATTGAAATCGAAGCAACGGGCATGCAGTTTGCCTGGTTGATGCGTTACCCTGGTCCCGACGGTGCTTTGGGAACAAAGGATTTCCGCAAGATTACGGCGATCAACCAATTGGGTCAAGACTGGGAGGATAATAAGAATTTGGACGACATCGTATCTTCTGCTCCTGGTGAGGTCATCAAGCTTCCGATTGGTAAGAAGGTAAGGGTCCGTATTACGGCTCGTGATGTATTGCACAACTTCGACTTGCCGCATTTTCGGGTGAAAATGGATGCGATTCCTGGCTTGCCAACCTACTTTGTGTTTACACCTAGTATCACGACACAGGAGTACCGGGAGCGTTTGGGGGCTTTGGATGAGAGAACAGGGGAGCCGCTCTACCCACAGTGGCATGAGTTGTACGATCCGGAAGACCCTGAGAGTGGTCCACGTTGGAAAAACTTCAACTTCGAATTGGCCTGCGCAGAGTTGTGTGGTAAGGGACATTACAGTATGAGAAGAATCATCGAGATTGTTCCTTATGAAGATTGGAAGGAGTGGATGGATGGTCAGAACAGTTTTTACTTCAGCTCTGTTCGCAACACAGCAGAGGATCCACATATCGACATTTTGTTCCCAGTGGAGAAGCAAAAAATGTCGGAAGATTTCAAAGCTAAGACAGAAAAGGCATTGGCTTCTAATGAGGCGGCGGACAAGATCATCCGTTTGGACAACGTAACTTTCGAAACGGGTTCTGCTCGCTTGTCTGGAATTTCTACAATAGAATTGGACAACTTGGTTTCTGTCCTTACAGCATATCCAAATATGACCATTGAGTTGGGAGGACATACCGACAATACTGGAAATCCAGATAACAATATGAGTCTTTCTGATTCTCGTGCTCAAGCCACTTACAACTATCTTGTAGGCAAGGGCATTGATTCGGGCCGATTGGCAGCTGTTGGATACGGGCAAACGCGTCCGGTAGAAACCAATGACACAGAGGATGGTCGACAGAAGAATAGAAGAACAGAGTTCAAGATTTTGACTCAGTAAAAGATATAAACAGACAAACAGACAAGGACCAGTAGTATTCTATATTGAAGAATTAACCCACAAATTATTTAACAGTCATGGCTGATATTGTATCAAAAACGACGACGATAACTTACGACCCGGAGATACTGATTGAGGAGTTGGGTTATGATGACCACTTTCACGATCATCATCACGGGGATAAGTACCAGTCTAACTTTATCACGCATTACATCTTTAGTCAAGATCATAAGATCATCGCTAAGCAGTTCCTGATCACTGGAATTTTCTGGGCGATCATTGGGGCTGGGATGTCCATTATTTTCCGTTTGCAGTTGGGTTTTCCAGAAGAAAGTCTGGCTTGGTTGAAGCCACTGCTTGGTAAGTGGATCACGGTTAACGAGGCAGGTATTGGAACCTTGGACCCTCAATTTTATTATGCTCTGGTGACGATGCACGGTACCATTATCGTGTTTTTCGTATTGACGGCCGGGCTTAGTGGAACGTTTAGTAATCTACTGATACCCCTACAAGTCGGTGCCAGGGATATGGCCTCGCCCATACTGAATATGTTCTCTTATTGGTTCTTTTTCTTAGCAGGTGTTATCATGTTTGCCTCCCTGTTCCTCAGTACGGGGCCTTTTGCCGGAGGTTGGACGGCCTATCCGCCGCTTAGTGCGTTGCCGCAGGCTTCGTCGGGCTCGGGTGCTGGGATGACACTATGGGTTTTAAGTCTGGTCTTCTTTGTCGTTTCAGTCCTCTTAGGTGGTATCAACTACATCACGACGGTATTGAACCTACGTACCAAAGGAATGAGCATGTGGCGTTTGCCATTGACCATTTGGGCTTTCTTCATCACAGCTATTATTGGTCTGTTGTCCTTCCCAGTATTGGTATCTGGTTTCTTGTTGATGATGTTTGACCGTGGGCTGGGAACGAGTTTTTACTTAAGTGACATTTACATCGGTGGTCAGGCATTGGAGCATGTCGGTGGTAGCCCGGTATTGTACCAGCACTTGTTCTGGTTCTTGGGACACCCTGAAGTATACATCATTGTATTGCCTGCGATGGGACTTGTATCGGAAGTACTTTCCGTACATTCTCGCAAGCCGATTTTCGGATACAAAGCGATGGTTTATTCAATTCTTGCCATTGCCTTCTTGTCCTTTATCGTATGGGCGCACCACATGTTTATGTCTGGTGTCAACCCATTCATCTCTAACTTCTTTGTAATCTTCACCTTGATTATCGCTGTACCTTCAGCGGTGAAGGTGTTCAACTGGATATCTACGCTATATGGCGGTAACATCCGATTCACTTCGGCTTGTTTATTTGCCATTGGTTTCGTTTCGATGTTCATCTCTGGTGGTTTGACAGGTATCTTCTTGGGTAACTCTGCGATCGACATCCAGATGCACGATACTTACTTCGTTGTGGCACACTTCCACATTGTGATGGGTATTGCGGCTTTCTTTGGAATGTATGCAGGTGTTTACCACTGGTTCCCGAAGATGTATGGCCGCTTTATGAATGAGGCGCTCGGAAAGATTCACTTCTGGGGTACATTCATTGGTGCTTACGCCATCTTCTGGCCGATGCACTACCTCGGTATGGCAGGTGTACCTCGTCGTTACTACCGCTTCGACTCTTTCGATGCGTTCAGCCACTTTGCTGAGATGAACAAATTCATCACTATTGCAGCGATCATTGTATTTGCTTTGCAAATCTTGTTTGTCATCAACTTCTTCTACAGCATCTGGTATGGTAAGAAGATGACGACTCGCAACCCATATGGTGCGACTACATTGGAGTGGACAACACCAATCAATGCAGGCCACGGTAACTGGGATGGTAAGATTCCTACGGTTCAGCGTTGGGCTTATGACTACGGAAAGGATGGAAAAGATTTCATTCCGCAGTATATGCCGAAGATGGATGGGGAATCGGAAATGCATTAGTACAGGTAAGAAACAGTTGGTGATTTGGTGATCTTGTGATTTGTTTTGGAAGATCACCAAACCACCCCATTTTGACAGATCATAATTCACAATAAATTGAGTAGTAGAAGTGCGATAGCTAAGGCGGGAATGCAGGGTAGTATGATCGGACAAAAAGTTCGAGACTACCAACTGCTGACAAAGTTTCGTTTGTCTTCCCTGGTGGTATTTTCTTCTGTGATGGCCTATTTAATAGCTGCCGGGGGAACTGCTGCTTGGCTGCCGTTGATCTTGCTGGCTTGTGGGGGCTGGTTGGTGACGGCTGCAGCAAATACCTTAAACCAGGTACTGGAAAGAGACTTTGATCGATTGATGAAGCGGACGGAGGATCGTCCTTTGGCGGCTGGTCGGATGACTGTTTCCGAGGCAGTAATGGCTGCGGGTTTTATGAGCTTGATCGGCATCACGATCTTGGCTTTGTTTAATCCTTGGACCGCTTTTTTGGGGACGCTGTCTTTTATCTTCTACTCGTTTATTTACACGCCTATGAAGCGCCTTTCGCCGATAGCGGTGTTTGTGGGGGCTATCCCCGGTGCATTGCCTACGATGATTGGTGCGGTGGCGTATGAAGGAGAAATCACAATGTTGGCCCTGGTGCTGTTCGCGATTCAGTTTTTGTGGCAGTTTCCGCACTTTTGGGCCATTGCTTGGTTGTCGCATGAAGATTATAGCAAGGCTGGTTTTTATCTCTTACCTGCGAAGGGTGGGGTGGAAGACCGCAATACGGGTTTACAATCCTTTATTTATGCCTTGCTTTTGGTACCTGTTGTGTTGGTACCTTACTGGATGGGAGCTACTGGTTGGATTTCAGCTGTACTGGTTTTAATCTTTAGTTTGATCTATGCCTTTTATGGCTGGAACTTCTACAGGGATTTTACCAGAGCCAGTGCGCGCAAGCTGATGTTCAGCTCGTTTTTTTACTTACCGATGGTGTTGATTGTTTTGGTGTTGGATAAAATTTAATTAAAAGTAAAAATGGAAGCAGCTATCAATACAGGAAGAAGTAGTAAGATACATCCACAGAAATTTGCCTTGTGGGTTGCTTGTGCTAGTATTATGATGATGTTTACGGCCTTTACAAGTGCGGTCTTGGTGCGCCAAGCAGCAGGTAATTGGCTGGAATTTCAGATGCCGAGCTTATTCTACATGAGTACGGCAGTGATCGTCTTGAGCAGCATAACTTTGCACTCGTCTTACTGGTCTTTCAAAAAAGGAAATAAAAGCCTTTATCGTGGCTTATTAATCATATCACTGATTTTAGGGACTGCCTTTGTGGTACTTCAATACCAAGGCTGGCTCCAACTGATGGAGATGGGTGTCCCATTGCGGACCAATCCTTCCGGTGATTTTGTGTATGTTATTTCAGGAGTTCACGCAGCTCACGTATTAGGCGGTTTGACTGTTTTGTGCGTCGCCTTGGTACATGCTTTTGGTTTACCTTTTAAGCAGACAAAAGCGAGGCTGTTGCGTTTTCAACTGACGCTCACTTATTGGCATTTTGTAGATTTACTTTGGATATATTTAATTGTATTTTTCGTCTTGCAACAATCTTAATACCTTTGTAGGACTGAAAGTTACTAATTATTACAACTTATTAGAATGGCAACAGAAACAATAGCCGAACAGACCGAATTGCAAGAAAAAGATGGTGCATGGTCGGGAGGAAAAGAGCCTTTCCGCGCGAGTTATGGCAAGTTGATGATGTGGTATTTCCTGCTCTCAGATGCTTTTACTTTCGCAGGCTTTTTGATCGCATATGGCGCACTGCGCTTTAGCATGCCTACATGGCCGGTTCCTGATTTTGTATTCTCCACTGCACCCTTCGGTATACATGGAGCGCCTTTGATTTTCGTGACCTTCATGTCATTTCTCCTCATCATCAGTTCCGTTACGATGGTTCGTGCGGTGCAAGAGGGTCATCGCGAAAATAAAAATGGCGTTGTATTTTGGATGCTCTTAACAGTCATTGGAGGCGCTGGCTTCCTGGGCTGTCAGGCTTGGGAGTGGAATAACTTGATTGCAAAGGAGCACATGTCTGTCACAACCAATCCTTTCGGTACCCATATCGAATCTGGTGTTTACTTGGAAGGAGATGGACACGGCATCAAAGAAGGAGATACCTTTAATGCAGGTGACTCTTATCTGATTCATTACCACGATGGCGCATACGATAAACTGAAATATAAATCAAACGAAACGGGTGAAATCAAGGAGCAGGCATTTGGGCCTAAGTCTTTTGGTGCATTGTTCTTTTTCATCACGGGCTTCCACGGTTTCCACGTATTCTCTGGTGTCGTTTTCCTCTTAATTATTGCATTGAATGCGGCCAGTGGATTGTATGTCAAACGAAAGAATGGATATGAGATGGTAGAGAAAATTGGCTTGTACTGGCACTTTGTAGATTTGGTTTGGGTGTTTGTATTCCTGGTATTCTACCTACTCTGATATTCGAATAAAATCATTAGCTAATCATTCAGTAAGAAATAAAATGGCAGATCATCACAATTACGAAGAAGTCGTAAAAAAGGTATATGTCGGCTTGGGCGTTTTGGCGCTCGTCACACTCATCGAAGTATTCATTTCTCTGTTGGGTAAAGGGCATATTTTTGAAAGTGCAAAAGATATGCGTTGGATGTTGTGGGTTGCAGGATTTTTGATCATTGTCCTCTCTGCTTACAAAGCATACTACATCATCTACAAGTTCATGCACATGGAGCATGAGGTGCCTGGTTTACAGGTGAGCGTTTTGCTCCCGACGGCACTACTCATCTGGGGAATGATCGCTTTTTTCCAAGAAGGAGGAAGCTGGAATGCGAGACGCCAACAGATAAAAGATAAGAACGAAAAGAAGGTCAATCAGTCCGTTCCGCTCGAAGGAAGTATATACCATTTGCCGGACGATGAATTCAAAAAATACTTTTAAAGGACGTTGTGTGTAATGAACGAAAATTGCGCTGCAACTTAAATTAAAAAATAAAAGGCGGGATCAAACGATCTCGCCTTTTGTTTTCAACAAACCTGCGTTTTAGCTGTTTTTATTATATGGAGAAGAAAAAATCTTTAGGAAAGACTTTGCAAAGTCTGGTGTTAGTTGCTTCCCTTATTTTATTGCCTTTGGGGTCTTGGTATTACCTACAATCAGGTTATACCTACCACAAGCAGGCATTGGCTGAGTTGAAGGACTATGGCGAGCTGCCGGCTTTTGAGTTGCGCGATCAAAACGGTCAATCTTTCACAAAAGACAGTCTACTTGGTAGCATTGCGATCAGCGCTTTCTACAATTCAGATGATCCACAAACCGATGATCTGTTTGGCTTTATTCGCAGGCTCCACGAGCAATTTGACGACCGCCACGGCGTTCTCTTCCTCTTGCATGATCTCAAGGCAACGGATACGCCGGATGAGCTGAAAAGCTTGGCGAATCGCTATGAAATCAAAGACGATAAGCAAATTCTGTTGCTCACTGCCCAAGCTGATCGCATGCAGGCATTATTGGACAAGGGGTACCAGGTACCAGACTTAGAGAACGGAAGGAATACCGAAGGGAAATATGGTACGCGTGCAGCCAGCAGTAGCGACTTTAGGCAATATCCCTATCTGGTCATTACCGATACCAAAGCTGGTGTTCGCAACTATTATGCATATGGTGACATTGCCTCTCAGAAGCGATTGATTGAGCACATAGCCTTGACGATGCCTCGGAAGAAGAGCAACCCACGGATGAATCCTCAGAAAGAAAACTTGTAAATCTATTTTGTTTATGGAGACCTTTCAAGATAAACCCTTTAATAGCACCCTGGCTCGTAACTTAAACTGGGGAGCCATTGCACTGTCTGTTGTCGTATTGTTGTTGGTGGGACTGATGCGTCGGTATAAGATTCCAACAGACATTGATTTTAGTTTTTTACCACCTTTTCATGCCACTGTCAATGCCCTGACCGCTGTAGCGCTCGTGATGGCTCTTTACTTCATCAAGCAGCGAAACATGGAGGCTCATCGCAGATCGATCTATGCGGCCCTGGGACTGTCGGCTTTGTTTTTACTGTCCTATGTCGTGTATCACTTTACGACAGAGGAAACGCGCTATTGTTTTGAGGGAACGAGTCGGACGATCTACTTCGTATTGCTGATCACCCACATTGTCTTGGCAGGAGGGATTCTGCCCTTTATATTCTTTACTTTCATTCGGGCTTACACGGGACAGTACGCCCGGCACCGCAAGATGGCGCGCTGGGTTTATCCGCTTTGGTTGTATGTCGCCATCACCGGCCCGATTTGCTATCTGATGTTGCGACCTTGCTATGGTTAAAAGGCTTGCGTGCCTGAAGAATGCATTGTAAATTTGTAGTATAATCTAATTCAATGAAGA
This sequence comes from Bacteroidota bacterium, assembly GCA_039199225.1. Lineage (GTDB taxonomy): Bacteria > Bacteroidota > Bacteroidia > Chitinophagales > Saprospiraceae > JBCCSZ01. The sequence goes on along the minus strand of JBCCSZ010000102.1, from coordinate 589 downwards.
ATAACATTTTAAAATATCTAAGCATTTTCTGCCTGGCGTTGACCATCCAGATGGCTGCGCCTTCTAGTGTACAAGCACAGTGTCCGATGTGTCGGATTTCAGCAGAAAAAAACCTCAAGGATGGTGGTACAGCCGCAAAAGGCTTAAATACTGGCATTCTCTACATGTTGTCAGCTCCTTATCTGATTGTTGGTACGATTGGCTTTATTTGGTATCGCAATCGCCGCAAGGAAGATGAAGAGCCAGAAGTATGGACGAAAGCGTAGATACCGTAGTTACGGCTGAACGGCTCGTGATTTGGTGATCTATCTTACGCTGTAGTAGACCACCAAATCACAGGCCGAAAGCGATTACTACACGCTAAGGTCTTGTTCCTCCTCCCTGTAGATTGATCAGGTAGCCTATATTTACCCCAAATCCTCTATTTTTCGCATTTAAGTCGACGATTGGCAGTTGGTTGACATCCGTCAAGCCGTGTGTATAGCGAGCGTCCATGAACAACGCGCCACCTCGCGTATCTATGGTCATACCTGCGCCCACTGTTCCCGACACTTCCCAACGATTAAAGTCTAAATTATCCAGATCAAAT
>JBCCSZ010000101.1:0-22700 GCA_039199225.1 Bacteroidota bacterium | reverse complement strand
TTAAAAGTATTTGTATATTTCCATACAAATCCAAAATCCTACCCCCCAAACGGAGGGTAGGGGTACATCAGTCTAAGTTCATCCTCTCGTTTGAGAATGAAGGTATACATCGTGATGTAATGTCATTATCCGTTCTCGAATAGCAGACTCTAGGAGGATGAAAGACTGATGGTTTTTCCATCATTCACAACCACATGAAAGTATGCCCAACGATTGCTAGGTTACTAAGAAAGTTTGAATAATTTATTGAGACTGATGTGTACACAAGATATAAAAATTCCCTGGAAAATCACAAGGCATACTCGTGACCGACCAGGGAATAGGGTGCTATTCGAGAAATAAAGAGAGAGACTAAGTCATAGTCGTATCTGCAATAATTATTTCACTTTCTGCACCACCTTTGATTGCTGTTTGCTGCTTTTCTATCAAAGGCTTAATACCTTTAGAGGTTGCAATCTTTTGTAGCATAAAACGAAGATTTAGAGTTATGAAATACGCATAAACTACAGATTTGAAAGATTGAAAAAGTTAACAGCATTTATTAAATTGCAGGACTAGTTATCACACTGTTATATTACAAAGAAGTCGAATCGTATTTTAAAACCAGTTATTTATAAGCGATGAAAATTGAGGGACTAAAATCTTACTTTTCTACCATTGATCCACGCCTTTTTAACCATGTCTCTGGCAAACCAAGACAATTTATTGACACATTTCGTTCACAATTATTTCTTACGGAAGAAGCCTTCAAGAAAAGGCTTTGTGGTGATAAATTTGATGAAGGATATTATCGTGATTTAAAATCTCGCACCTTACGAATCCTGCAAGCACTCGTCATTATCAGTCCATCAAAAGGGGCTAGCATCGTCAAAAAAAAATTTGAAATTTGTCAAAAAAAATTTCTGATTGGTCAAAAATTCTTAACTCAAGATGACCGAGAAGAAGGATTAAGACTTGTCAAGCAAGCTTTTTTAGATGCAGAAAATTATGGCTTTACTCATCTGGCTTGTGAAATAGCCAGTATACTACATCACGACGCAGTATACTACAGCAAAAGTTCAAGATCGACCAAACTATATGCTCAAAAATCCAGGCAATATTTGAAAGATTATACAGCTGAAAAAGAAGCAGAAATTCAATTTCATGAAATCGTTGAACAACTACACAAATCTACGATTGCACCACATAAACTAAAAAGAGCTATAGAGGATATTGAGTATTATAATGGCCACAGTATCAAGTACAAAGTCCATTTAGCATTTTTGAAGGTATTGTATGGCTTACATACTGGAAGTCATTCGCATATAATTGATACGTGTACAAAAATCCTATTATTCTTTAAAAACAAAAAAGGTGTTTATCCTGCTCACTACTTCTTTTTCCTACAAAATAGAGGCGTGGCTCAAATCGCCATAAAAGCACACCAAGAAGCCTATGCCAGCTTCGAAGAGGCAGAGCAATATACAACGAACAGGGCTTACAATCTGTACACACTGCAATACTACATAACCCTTAATGCACTCCATGCAGGCGACTACCTATTGGCCTATACTCTCTACAAAAAGAACAAAAGATGCAAGATCGAACACATCCGGCAGCATTTCGCTCTCATAGAAGCCTACCTCTGCTTTCTTTCTCATGCAGGCTACCTAACCCTCAATCGACCATTTCGAATGAGCAAATACCTAAACGACACCTTCAAAGTACAGCAGGACAAAAAGGGAAATAACATAAACATCCTCATTGCAGAGCTATTGGTGTATTTGGTTAGAAATCGAGCAAAATTTATTGATCGCATCGAAGCTGTCCAGCATTACAGCTACCGCTATTTGAGAACAAAAGAAACAGAAAGAGCAAAGTGGTTTATTAAAATCCTATGCCTACTGCCAAAAGTAGACTTTCATCCGATTGCTCTCCAAAGGAAAGCCAAGCGCTATATAGATTTAATGAAAAGACACCCCGCCCGCATGGGAGAACAATTGGCCGTTGAGATAATATCTTTTGACGTCTTATTAGAAATGCTGATAGATCAACTGAAAAAGAAAGTCGCGTAGTTCATCCTTTTTACTTTTTGAGTATAAACTCAAGTAACTTGCAATACAAAACTTCACATCTTTAGGTAGCTACTGAGAGTGTACAAAAAAACTGTATCATTAGCCAATATGATTAGAAAGTCATCCACCTAGAGCATACCTAATGCTCCATCTATCCAAAGTACCTTTTTTTCAGGATTTAGCCGAAGTAGTTGCTATGATTGGTAATGGTTAAAATAAAGGCAGTGACTTACCTCTTAATGATAAGATACACCTTTTGATGATGAGAGACCCAGACCCTCGACGAAGAAAAAAGGAGATCAGACACTATTGACAAAAGAAGAGTATCGCTGTACGGATAGCATGTATGTGCTTGATTCTGAAACTATATTGAAACCAACACTTCTTACACGAACAAAGAGTCACAAGCAAAATGCCTATAACTCCTTGATTTTCAGTTGTGGGCGATGATGGATTCGAACCAACGACCCCCTGCTTGTAAGGCAGGTGCTCTAAACCAACTGAGCTAATCGCCCTCTTTTTACGCTCCTGAGCCACACACTAACCAGTTTTCACCATCAATACTAACTCAAAAAGCGGTTGCAAAGATATTATTCCTTTGTGTTCAAGGCAAGTGTTTTTGTGATTTTTTTTGAAAATATTCACACTTCTTCCTGCGTTTCATTGTATACATTTAAATTAAATTTGCGTATCATATATCATGCAGGGACCCACACCATCCGACATATTCGTGCCTCCAACACCTCCTAAGACGTCTCCTATGAAACGCGCACTCAAAAAATTACTGCTCTGGACCAGCTTGCTGATCGGGTTTTCCATCTTGATACTCGTCATCCTGGCTGGCTTTTTCGATCAACAAATCAGCTCCCGATTGCTTCGGGAAATCAACAAACAACTCAATTCCGAGCTGACCGTGGAGCAGGTGGAGCTGTCCCTACTCTCGGGCTTTCCCAACGCATCGGTCAATCTTGAGCAGGTAGCGCTCAACGATGCGATGAAGGGGACGCTGCTCGAAGCACAAACACTGGCCTTTCGATTTAAGCTTTTTAGCTTGTTTGGCTCTACCATCAAGATTCACTCGGTGCTGATCGAAAACGGCGCGCTGTTCGTTCGCATCAACCGACGGGGAAAGGCCAATTACAATATCCTCAAAGGGTCCAAGGAGACCGAGCAAGCGGCTGGCAAATCTGATAGCAAATTGGCAATTTCACTGGACGAAGCCCGATTCAAGGATGTGGAGCTGATTTTTATCAACGAGCAAACCAAGCAGGAGGCCAAGGCGCTCATCAAAGAGGCGGTTGCTTCTGGACAGTTTTCGCAAAATCAATTTTCACTCAACAGCTTTGCTGATATGAGAGCGGGCTTTTATGAGTTGGATGGACAACGCTACTTCGCTGGTAAAGACCTCGTGTACGATGCCAGCATTGATGTCGATTTGGAGAATGGGCATTATGCATTCAACGATTTCGACCTGGGGGTAGAGTCCAATATTTTTAAGGTCAATGGGACCATCGATACCAAGGCCGATGGAACGGATGTAAACCTCAAGCTAACCAGCAAGGAGTGTAGCTTGGAGTCCATCCTCAACCTACTGCCAGAGGAGCAGTTGGCTTATTTTGCCGACCTCAAAAGCAAGGGGACTTTTTTCTTCAATGCATCCATCAACGGGCGCTACAACGAGCGAGAAAATCCCAAAATCGATGCGCGCTTCGGGTTAAAAAATGGCAGTATCAGCAGCCAAAGATTGCCCAACCAACTGAAGGATGTCACCTTCAATGCAACTTTCACCAACGGAAAAAAACGCCGCAATGCTTACTCTGTTTTCGAAATTCAAAATTTTAAAGGTTACTTCAATCGCGAACTGATCGAGTCGAGCCTGCGCATTGCCGATCTGGATCATCCAAGAATCGAATTCAAACTCGATGGGGTACTGCCACTCGAATCGGTATACGGACTGTTCAACAACGAGGCCATTACCGATGGCGATGGCGAAATTGAAATCAAAAAGCTCTACCTGAAAGGCAGCCTCGATGACATGAAAAATCCAGCCCGCATCGGTCGGGTCAAGTCTTCTGGTGAATTGGAATTCGATGATGCAGCTCTGACCATCCACTCCGAAGAGGTGGTCTTCGACAAAGGCCGCATTCAAATCCAGGACAACAGCTTGATCGTGGAGGACATCAAGATCGAGGGGGCGGGCAGTGAGATTGGTCTGGAGGGTAAATTCCTCAACATCATCCCGGTACTTTTTGCCGATTCGCTGAATAGCCGCAAGGCGGAATTACAGTTTCAGGCGACACTGGTTTCCCCCAAACTCGACATCGACCGCATCGTTGACATGGCAACGCCACCGGTGAGCAATACGCAGCTGCAAAAGGGATTGGCCGACTCTGTGAAGGTGGCTCAAATCAAAGAACGCGAACGGATTACTAAGTTTTTGAAGGGGACTTTCCAGGCGAAAATAGACGATTTCAATTACGAAAAAATACAAGGAGAAAATTTCAGCGGGGAGTTTGAATTTGACAACAACGAGCTGCTCATCAAGGGAAATGCCAAAGGAATGGATGGCGATTGGCGCGTCGCCGGAGAGGCGTATTTCGAGGACCAACCCTACCTCAATGCTCGCTTGGAATGCACCGACATCGATGTCAAGGAGTTTTTCAACCAGGCACAAAATTTTGGACAACAGGTCTTGCTGGCCAAAAATGTCAATGGCACCCTCGATGCCAAATTGGCCATTGATGCCTTTTGGAAAGAGGATGGCACCTACATCGATGATAAGCTGCACGTCCTGGGAGACATCAGCCTCACAAACGGCCAACTGGACGGCTTTAAGCTGCTCTACGATTTTTCTTCCTACATCAAACTGCAAGACCTTCGAAACATTCGCTTTACCAAAATGCGCAACTGGCTCGAAGTTAAACGCAATAAAATTTATTTACCGGCCATGTTCATTCAGAGCAATGCCACCAACTTGACCATCAGCGGGGAACACAATTTTGAGAACGACATCGACTACAACATCAAGGTCAATGCTGGCCAAGTATTGTTCAATAAGTTCAAAAAATTCAATCCGCGCTTGCGACCACAACCGGCCAAAAAGAAGGGCTGGTTCAATCTCTATTACCGGATATATGGCAACATCGACGAATTCGATGTCAAGTCGGATAAGAAGGGGGTCAAAACGCGCTTCAACCGCTCCGAACGTCGGAAAAGGCAAATCCAAGAAAAACTCATCCGCATCTTTGGCAGCAGTGTGGATACTTCCGAAGAACCCAGCGCCTGGAAGGACATTCCTGAATACGACGACGGTACTTCTACCAGCCAAACCGAATACATCGAAGGATTTGAGGATTCTAAGGAGAAAGTCAAACCAACCGTCAATAAGCCCAAGCCCAAAGAAGAGCCTTCCAATATCCCGGAACCAGACGACGACGATGAGGTCGAATACATCGAATGGGAGGATGATGGTGGGTAATTTTTTGCTTGTCGGGACAAAGGTGCAACACTCTGCGATTTTTACTGTTGTAATGAAGCGGCTAATCCAATCGCGCCAACAAAGAATTGCATCAAACAAATGCCATGTCCAGACAAATTCTGCGCTCCGACATCGATCAAATGGAGAAACGCTACAGAGCCAATTTGATCAACTCCCTAACAGGTTTTAAGGCCATAAATCTCATTGGCACCGTCAATGCCCAAGGGCAAACAAATCTGGCCATTTTCAACTCCACCGTTCACCTGGGGGCCAACCCGCCACTGATGGGATTCATCCAACGCCCCGTGAGCGTCCGACGGGACACCCACGCCAATATCTTGCAAACAAAGCATTTTACCATCAACCACCTCCACAAAGGCATCATGGAACAGGCCCACCAATCCGCCGCCCGCTATGATGCCGATGTCTCAGAGTTCGAGGCTACTGGATTGACACCCTATTTTTCCGACACCCTCCCAGCTCCCTATGTCGCCGAAAGCCACATTCGTATAGGACTGCAATTTCGCCAGGCCATCCCCATTCCCCTCAACAATACCATATTGATGATCGGCGAAATCATTGAAATCCTTTTACCCGAGACACTGCTCTCCAAAGATGGTTACCTCGACCTCGAAGCCGCAGGTAGCCTTACCGGCTCCGGCCTCGATGGCTACCACCAGCCACAAAAGCTGGAAAGGCTGTCTTACGCAAAACCCGATCAGTCCATCTCCCGAATCCCCTTTTTACAATGACACATATTGGCATCGACTATGGTTCCAAAATGGCAGGCACAACCGTCGTGTGCTGGCTAGGCCCCGAAGGACTTCAATGGCAGCAATCCACCAAAAAGCAGGATGCCGATCAATTCATCCTCCAACTGGCCACGCAGCTGCAGCCCAAACGGGTGTTTATCGATGCCCCTCTCAGTTTGCCGGAAGCTTACCACAAACAAGGAGATGATTTTTTTTACCGCCAATGCGACCGGCAACTGAAGGCCATGTCGCCTATGTTTTTGGGAGGACTCACCGCACGCGCCATGAAGCTGCGCCATCAGCTCAAAGCATCTGACATCCTTTGCCATGAGACTTATCCGGGCGGACTGGTTCGGCAACTCCCCAGCCTTCAAGAACACTACCTCAAAAAGCAAAAAATGAACCCGGCCTTTCTTCAATCGCTTCGAATACTGCTCCCATCTCCCATGGCAGTACTCCCAACCAACTGGCACCAGGCAGATGCCCTCCTGGCGTGGTTTTCTGGTTATCGCTATGGACAAAAGGAGGCACAAACCATCGGAAAAGCATCCGAAGGATTAATCATTCTCTAAGCATCATTAGACTACGCCTTTTTACAATTGCTGCCATTTATTTCCTGCATTGGCCCAAAATATCTTTCCTTGCCGACAGGCTGGTGTAAAAATATTCCATTATATTTAAGCCGAAGTGCGCGCCATTGTGAGCATACTGTACAATAAAATTGAAGAGCAAAATCAAACAAAAAAAATTTTGAATGCCTTTCAGCTACTGCTGTAATAAGGTGTTCCTTCCGTCAATATGGATGCATGTGTTGCTCCTGGTTGCGCCAACTTATAGAATACGAGAGTAAGTACATTAAAACATTATGACAAAACATCTCCCACTATTTATTCTGTTGTTTTTATCAGCAGCTTTTGCGGCATGGCAACAAGCTCCTTCCACTGGTAAGTATGCAATAGACCTGCCTCAAAAACTAGATCAATATTTCAAGCAAGCACAAAGCGACTGGGAAGTTCCCGGGCTGTCTGTTGCCATCGTGAAAGATGGGAAGCTTGTCTTGGCAAAAGGTTATGGTGAGCTCGAATTGGGAAAAGGCACAAACACAGATGGGCAAACGCTCTATGCCATCGCCTCCAATACTAAGGCGTTTATTTCGGCAGCCATCGCCATGTTGGTGGAGGATGGCCGACTTGATTGGGACGATCCGGTTATTAAACACCTCCCCTACTTTAGAATGTCTGATGATTATGTGACACAAAACATCACGGTGCGAGACCTCCTCTGTCACCGCTCTGGACTCGGTACCTTCAGCGGGGATGTCATATGGTACAAAAGCGATTACAAGGCTGAGGAGGCCATCCAGCGTATTAAAGAAATTCCACCTGCTTTTTCTTTTCGGTCGGGATACGGTTATTCCAATCTGATGTTCATCACCGCCGGAGAGGTCATCAAGGCAGTCAGTGGCCAAAGCTGGTCTGATTTTGTAAAACAACGGATTTTTATGCCCCTGGGAATGACGCGCACCATTACTTCGGTCAACGACTTGGAGCAGCTGGGCAATGTTGCTACGCCGCATAAATTGTTTGAAGGAAAACACCATCCGATTGCTTGGACCAACTGGGATAATATGGGGGCGGCCGGTGGCATTATTTCCTCTGTGGAAGACATGGCTAAGTGGATGCAGCTGCAAATTGACAGAGGCGTCCACAAGGGAGATACGCTTTTTAGGGAAGGCTCCCAGGATGAGTTTTGGACGCCCCACAACAATTTTCGGGTCGGTCGGGACAATCCGTTTCACCCCAGTCGCAACTTCTCTGCTTATGGATTGGGCTGGAGTGTTTCTGATAAAAAAGGCCAAAAGGTTGTCAGCCACGGTGGTGGCTACGATGGGATGTATTCCAGGGTGGCCATCGTACCGGGGGCGAATTTGGGCGTGGTAGTCCTCACCAATGGCATGCGCGGCATCTCCACCGCTCTTTGCAACTATGTACTGGATCAATACCTTTCCGATGGTCAGCGGGATTGGAGCGAAGATTTATTGGTTTTTCAGCGTGAGCGGGAAGATCAACGCAAATTGCTGGTGGCACAATTGCGGGCCGATCGTCAGAAAGACAGCTCGCCCAGTGCCTCGCCAAAAGCATTTACGGGCCGCTACGAAAGCCCTATGTATGGCGCCATCGATGTGTTGCAAAAGGATGGAAAACTACAGTTGCACTTCGTCACGGCCCCAAAGTTGGACGCTGAATTGAAGCATTGGCATTTCAACACCTACGAAATTCTATGGAAAGAAACCCATGCCTGGTTCGACTTTGGAACACTTCAATTTGTCATGGACAACAGAGGGCAGGCCGTAGAACTGCGCTTCGATGTGCCAAACAACGACATCTTTTTTGACGAAATCAAGGCAGTCAGGAAATAGGCTCAAAGGAGAGGTCTGTGGTGCTTATCGCTTGCTGATCTTGTTGTTGGAAATGGCCTTTTGACGGCTACACTTGTGGCGGCCTTCCGCAAAATCGCGTTTTTTTAAATGCTTGGTGGAACGCCCCTGTACCCGCTTGCGCCACATCTTCCAGCTGGACAGCTTCATTTCTTGCCGCATCAACTTAATGGTTTCTGCCTCTGAGATGCCAAACTGGGCTGTGATGGCATCAAAAGGTGTACGATCTTCCCAGGCCATCTCTATGATTCGGTTGCAATCGCGCTCACTAAGGTCGTATTTCTTCCTTATTTTCATATTCATTCAACATAATTTAAGGGCGGATGTTTAAAGGTCGTGAAAAAACAACACCTTCCGGAAAAAGTCTGTCCTGTTTGCCTTCGCCCCTTCAAATGGCGAAAGAAATGGGCCAAGGTATGGGACGAAGTCAAATATTGTAGCGAACGCTGCCGGAGGGCTAAAAAGCAGAGCCGTTTATGACCTTTAGCACTTTGCGCCTGATACTTGGCGACCAACTGAACCACGAACATTCCTGGTACAACACCAAAGATTCTTCCGTTTGCTACGTATTCTTTGAAATGCGGCAGGAAACCGACTATGCGCCACACCACATACAAAAGGTCGTAGGCTTCTTTGCGGCCATGCGCAACTTTGCCAAATGGCTCGGCGAGCAAGGACACCAGGTACTGTATTTTCAGCTGGACGATCCAAAGAACCAGCAGGACCTGGAAAAAAACATCGTCCAATTGGTCGATCAATACAATGTACAGCTTTTTGAATACCAACTGCCGGATGAATACCGCCTCGATCAGCAGTTGGAGCAAATCGGCGCAAAATTGTCTATTGATAGTAAGGCATACGATACCGAGCATTTCCTGAGTGAACGCCACGAACTGGCCGAGTTTTTCAAAGGGAAAAAGCAGTATCTGATGGAATCGTTTTACCGCTCGATGCGCAAGCGCTACAAGCTGCTCATGGAGCCGGACGGCAAACCACTGACGGGCCGTTGGAACTACGATGCCGAAAATCGCAAGAAACTCCCCAAAACCCATACGCCTCCCGACCCATTCACCTTTTCACAAGACCTGAGCGACATCGAAACGATGGTGCGCAAGGCATCTGTAAAAACCATCGGGCAGGTGGATGCGGCCAACTTCATCTGGCCCACCAGCCGCTCTGCGTCCTTGGAACTGCTCGACTTTTTCGTCGAAGAATGCCTCCCGCTCTTTGGCAGCTACCAAGATGCGATGACCCCACACTATTGGTCGTTGTACCATTCCCGGCTGTCTTTTAGCATCAATACAAAGCAGCTTTCTCCAATGGAAGTCGTCCAAAAAGCAATCCAGCAGTGGGAGGAACATCCCGACAAAATCAGCATTGCTCAGTTGGAGGGATTCATACGCCAAATCATCGGCTGGCGGGAGTACATGCGAGGAGTCTACTGGGCGCATATGCCAGACTATGCACAACTCAACTACTTTAACCACGAACGCAAACTGCCCGATTTCTTCTGGTCTGGCGATACCCATATGCACTGCGTGCGGCACGCCGTCCAGCAGTCGCTCCAATACGCCTACGCTCACCACATCCAGCGCCTGATGGTCACTGGCAACTTTGCCCTCCTGGCCGGCATACATCCCGATGAGCTGGACGAGTGGTATCTTGGCATCTACATCGACGCCATCCAGTGGGTCGAAATTACCAATACCCGAGGCATGAGTCAGTTTGCCGATGGTGGCATTGTCGGTACCAAGCCCTATGTTTCGTCCGCCAACTACATCGATAAGATGAGCCATTATTGCAAGGACTGCTACTACGATAAAAAGGTGAAGACCGGCCCGCGCGCCTGCCCTTTCAACAGCCTCTATTGGCATTTCTACCAAAGAAACCGGGACCTACTAGAAAGGAATCCCCGCATCGGCATGGCGTATCGTACCTGGGATAAGATGGCAAATGAAAAGCAAACAGCTTTGTTGGATCAAGCAGAAGCATACCTGGAAAATTTAGAAAATCTGTAGCTGTTCAGAACCCACAAAATTGATCCACTGGGTGGTTCTTTCACCATAGGCGGCTGTATTCCAATCGAGATGACAGCTCAATCCAGAATTTTGAAAAAATAAGGACATCAAACAATGGTTTGAAAAATACCGCTCGTATTTTTAGCAAGAGTTCTAGCAAGTAGACAACTTTAAATGAATGCAAATGAACGGTCCGGACAAATCATCCAAATTTCCACTGGCACATTACGATCGACTGTGTTTTTTGAAAAATATCGTAAAGAACCCACAGATCGAAGTGGGCGACTATACGTACTACGATGATTTTGAAAATGTCGAGAATTTTGAAAAAAATGTCAAATACCTTTTTGACTTCATCGGGGATAAGCTCATCATCGGTAAATTTTGCCAAATTGCATCCGATGTTACCTTTATTATGAACGGCGCCAACCACCTCATTGAATCTTTTTCGACCTACCCCTTCGAGATTTTTGGCAACGGATGGGAAAATGCCATGAAAAATAAGAAGTACCCCTTTAAGGGCAATACCGTTATTGGCAACGATGTCTGGATCGGCTACAAAGCGACCATCATGCCAGGCATCACAATCGGCGATGGCGCCATCATCTCTACCCATTCAACAGTGGTCAAGGACGTTCCGCCCTATACCATTGTCGGCGGTAATCCAGCCAAAGAAATTCGTAAGCGATTCTCAGAAGAAACCATCGATAAACTTTTGCAACTGGAGTGGTGGAATTGGGCGCCTGAAAAAATCACCAAGCACTTGGATTTACTGACCTCTGATGATGGATCGCGCTTGGGGGAATTATTGCAATAAAGAAATCGGACGCGAACAAATGCCCTTATTCGCGTCCGATACAACCTACATTTTTACGACCATCTCCTGATGATATTGCGGATCATCTACCTGACCAACTTCAATCAGATACAAACCATTGTCATACCCACTTAGGTCTATTTGAGCAACCTTGGTTTGCTCGGGGAAGGTAAACTCCACTGGCGGGCCAGTAAACTGTGTACTGAACAGGCGTACCTGCGTGATGTCCGGAGCAATCACCAAGGCGGTCGGAACGCTGGGGTCCGTCCCATCAGAATACAGCGTAAAATCGGCGATGGCCTCTATGCGTATCTCCCCACCTGTCGGATTGGGCGAAACCCTGTACCAATTTCTAGTAGGAATAAAGTAAATGGAACGCATATGAGATATGCAACCTACTCGAATGTTGAGGGTGAAAATAGCGTAGCCATTCTCCGGAATCCTTACCTCCAAACGGGAGCCGTTGTTGGAGGAAGACCAAGTCGCCGAACCACTCTGCAGCGACCATTCGTGCCTCGTAGCCCCCGGTGTAGATAGGATGACACTGAAAGTATTACCCCGAATGTAATTGATGTTCTCCAATTGTTGGCTGCCACTATTGGCGTGAATGATTCCCTGCAACGCAATGTTACCAGGCTCCGGCTGTCGATATTCAAACTCTCTGCGAATCACCATCGAGCAGTTGCCAAGGGTGATGGTTGCCCGGATAAAGTAAGTACTGACATTGGGGACTACCCTATCGATCGTCACCTGACTACCCGAATTGCCGGACAACTGAATACTGGAACTGGCCAACCAGGACACTGTCGCACCGGCAGGCAAGTTATTGATAGAGGCAATGTTGCCACTGCACAACCAATTATCCACAACCAATTCTGGATGCATCCCCTCACTAGTTGCACTGATTTTGTAATAGCCGTTTTCCTTTTGCGATGTTCGGCTGACTTCCAGGTACAGCTCGTACTGACGTACATCCTCACAGGGAATCAAAATGGTAATCAGATCATTTGTTTGTGTAATGCTTGCTCCAGGGAAACTCGCCCATTGATTAGTTGCTGGATCAATGTATGAAACATTGGCTATGTCAACGGGCAAATCGCAGTCGCTCTTATTGACTTTTTCAATGGTGATTTTATAGTTGCCCAGTGCAGAAAAAGGGTTGATGAGATACCAATCAGAATCAATGTTACAACCATCGTGTATGCTGTGAATTTGCGAATCCCCTCCATTTAACAAACGCGCTTGAAGTTCGGAATTATCCGGCTCAAATTCATCTCCTCTTAGAACGCTACCAGCATAAATTCCCCACCAATAACTATTGAAACGTCCTAGGACATTTGCCCACATAGCCAGTATTTGCTGACGGGTGAAGGTGGTCCCGTTAAAGTAGTAGGACATCGCATTGCTGCGATCAGGGGCAAAGGGGACGCCTTGAAAATCAACGGCAGTGACCGTTGTACCAGCTGGTAGTGGCGCAGGGTCGGCAGGCGTATCACAAAAACCATCTCCGGTACCATTGCAATTGCTGTAGTGAGGGCCATCCCACTCCCAAAAGCGAGAAACAGCCTCCCGCTTGCCTTGCACATTGAGACCATCGGCACTTCCCCACCTCGGATTCATATTTGTACTGCGGTGCGTATGAGGCAGGGTAAAATAATGTCCCAACTCGTGAAGAAGGGTCTCACTTCTACCAGAGACCGTATTGCGCAATAAAGCAATGCCATCATGGCTCCGATTGTAAACACCTCCCCAACCATTCGACCCTCTGACTACATGGACGTTGATGGTTTCAAGATTTCGCTCCGCTCCCATCATGCCGTCCAACTCTCCACTTCCGTCAATATCCACATACTGAGTAGATGTGATGTATTTGGTACAAAAGAGATACAATCGTAGCCTAAACCCGGTCGCTTCCATCAGGCTATTGGTATAATCCAACATAGCCTGGATATTTGCCTCAGACGGAAGGTCGAGTCCATCGATTGAATCCTCTTGGTAGAAATAAAGACTGACAGGGATGGGGATAGCCTCAGCATAAAACAAAGCCGTTTCAGCAGTTTGATAAGATAAGCATCCATTTCTGGAACGGTCCAAGGCTCTACGAGACAAAGAGTCCATGTAAGCATTCTGTACAATTTCGAGATTATCAAAATCACCCCACCAGGGAAGCGCTGCAACTTCTGCATCCGATAGGGGTTCGGCACCACATGGCAGTATTTCTCCCTCGGGGGGAATGGTCTCTTGAGCTTGTAACAAACAAAACATACACGCAAATAGCGCGCTCAAAAAAATACTTTTTTTCATAGCTATATTATTTTTTGAATGAAATAAATGGCCAACCGCCTCTTCCATCACTAGAATACATCAAGTCCTGATTGTAGTAAATGTCCAGTGAATCGAATTGAGTCACAAAACATTCCGGCACGTACACCAGCCTGAAAGAGAACCGAATAGTGTCTCGGTCTAAGCTATCCAACGCCAGAAAAAATGACTTGTCTACCCTTTCCACAAATCCGGTAGAATCCTCGGCCAGAGAAACGGCCTGGAAACAAGGTGGGATGCTAAAGTCTGATACGGGAAACAGTTGCTCGTTCAGCAGTTGTACTTTGTCTGGATCATAGGGACTTATACATCCCTGGCGGCAAAGGAGCAATTCATTGGTCTCTGCCTCGTACAGATCAAAACAAAAGATGTCTTCCGCTTGCTGAGGTTCTTCGCAGGGAAGGAGGTCATCGTCGGACGGATCGCAACTAGAGCAGCTTATAAGTACGACTAAATGAAATAGAAAACCCAGTATCAGGTAGTGATAAGTAGAATAACGCTTCATCATTTTTTGTTGTCTAAACATTGGCTGCAAGTTGTTAAACAGTTACTTCCAGTGTTTAATTTTTAGCTTTATATGCGCACAAAGTATTGTTTTTCTCTGACAAAATCAATTTTACAATCCTTTAGCAAAGGAAAAAGACCACCCAAGCCTATTGAGTGGTCTGATAAAATGTGCTATGTTGAATTTATTTTTTAGTTTTCACAATTGCTGCCTTATGGACATCCTAAAGGCGTTCTCAGAAGGCAAAGCCCAATTTGATGCCCGTTGTGAGGGCAAGGTTGCTTTCTTCCAATAGGGTGTAACTGTAGTTCTGTGTCCCTATGAAACGCTCCCCTTCCGTAGTAAAGCCAAAGCCCAGACCAGCGAAAATGTCGAGTACAATACGTCCTCCGAACACCCACTGCTTACCGCCGTTGACCAACAAAGCACCACTAAAGACAGAGCCTTTCTCGCTTGCAAATTCTGAATTCCGCCGGGTGAAAGTCGACAACATGACCTGTGGCTTGAGGTACCAGCCTTGCAAGGCGTGTGTTCGCGCTTTGTCGCCACCAAAATCCGGGCTGGACATCAGCTTGTAGCCAAGCCCAAAGTAGGCACCCGTTTCATTGCCATTGACTTCAGGGCTTGTGCTGATTCCGATGAACCCCAAATCCAGTTCATAGGACTGGTTGGGTTTTGTGATGTGTTCATAAGAAAATCCCAAATGCCCAAAAACAGGCGACATAAAACGCACCTTGATAGCATTGTGGCGGGCTTCCTTGGCCTTGGTGGTTGTCAAGCCAGGTTTTACGCCATAAGCTTCTTGCTCCTGCGCAAAAGTGGTAGACATACTTACTATCTGAATAGCGATTACCAATAGAAATTTCAGTTGCTTTTTCATGCTTTCGAATTTTAATTTTTGATAGCAATAAAGTGATGAATGTGCTGTCGACATAAGAGCCTCAAAAGAAAATGCTTATCTCCCTTCGAGCTGTATTCGACTTCTACAAGTAATATTTTTTTGTTTCTTAGCTTTAAAAATGTTGTTTAGCCCTCAAGGCGTATAGTTGCAATACGCTCTTAAAATATCTAGAAGGCAATACCTAATTTGATGCCTGTTGAAATGGCGAAGTGCTTACCAATCAAACTGTAGCCATAAAAATATCTACCAAAGAAATAGTCGTCATATGAGCTGAGCCCTAGTCCTGCACCCGCAAAAATATCGAGGACTACCCGATTAAAAAATATCCATTGCTGACCACCATTAAGCAGTATAGCACCGCTGAAAATGGACTCTTCCAGGTAACTCCGTTCACGGTCTCGACGACTAAAGCTAGAGAGTATCAATTTCGGATTGAGATACCAGCCTTGAAGGGGTTGATTTACTTGGTCCTTCTTTTTACTGTTACCCGAATGTCGTATAAACCTACAACCAAAACCTAAGTATATCCCTTTTTCCTCGGCATCTTCCTCATATGGCTGACCAAGGCCAATGTATCCCAAATCCAATTCAAAGGATTGTCGATCTGCCACCAGGAACTCATAAGATATTCCCATATGGCCCACAACCGGAGAAAAAGGACGAACCTTCAAAGCATTATCTGACAATTTTACAGCTGTAGACTCTACAGTAGGGGCCTCCTTACTTTGTGCAAAAATGGAAGGAATCGTAAGGATATAAATGGCAATTACAAATAGAAACTTTAGTTGCTCTTTCATGCTTTATGGTTTTAAGTTTTGATGGTAATGAAGAGGTCAATGGTTTATCAACATGCCAGCATCAGAAGAAAATCCATATTTTCTTTTGCATTTGATGCAACCTCTACAAGTAATGTTGTCATTGTATTTGACGAAAAGAATGTTGTTCGGCTCCTAAGACAAGTCAAATATAGAGGGTCTCCCAGGGCATAGTTTTGCAAATTGGGCGACTATCATATTTATTTTTTACACATTTCAATAATTTCCAGAAGTATACAATATTCTTCGGCTTTCACCTGTTCCAAGCTGCTTCAGCCCTTGCCATATGTTAAGAAATCCTTAAAACACGAAAAATTTCGTAGATAAATTTGTTATTACGAAACTGTTCGTATATACTTGTGTACGAAATCATTCGTATACAAGCAATTCATTTCAAAATATCCATCCATGACAGCAGCCAAGCATCCTAAACCAACCGACTCAGAACTGGAAATCCTCCAGATTCTTTGGGAACACGGCCCCTCTTCGGTGCGCTTTGTCAATGACCAACTCAATTTACGCAAGCCGGCCAACCAAAAGGAAATAGGCTACACAACGACCCTGAAGCTCATGCAGATCATGACGGGAAAGGGCCTGACACACCGGAACACGGATAGCCGCACCCACATTTATGAAGCCCTGGCCGAAGAAACAGAAACACAAAGACGATTGCTCGAGCAGTTTGTCGATGCAACCTTCCGAGGCTCTGCCATGAAAATGGTTATGCAGGCCCTTGGAAACAACCGGACTTCTCAAAAAGAACTCGATGAAATAAAAGCGCTCATCCGCCAAATAGAAGAAGGGGACGAAAACCAATCCGCCTAAAGCCTCGTACCTATTATAGTACGAAGCTGCAAATTCATTGGGCTTGCGATAAGCCCCATTGCAAAAAATCTCAAAATATCAATCATGAATTTTGTCGCTCAATACATTCAAGAAGACATCCTATACGCTCTCGGCTGGACCGTATTACACTCTTTGTGGCAAGGAGTCGCATTGGCCATGTTGATGGCAGTCGTATTGGCAGGTCTGCAAAATAAGTCCGCCAAACTGCGCTATGAAATTGCCAGCTTTACCCTTTTTGGCTTACTCATCAGCTCTGTTTGCACCTTTATCTATATGTACGACTCGGCCATCGACTTCACGGCCATCACAGCAGATAGCGCTCCCTCCATCACAGTTATTGCAGCCCAATCCGGAGAACAAAGCGGCCATTTCCTCAATGGCTTCTTATATACTTGTACCAAATATTTTGATCAACACCTGCCGATCATCGTCAGCCTTTGGATGCTTGGATTGGCCTTCTTCGCCCTTCGCCTACTGGGTGGATATGCCTATGTGCAACGCCTCCGCTATCGCCACAACCAGCCCCTCGAGCAGCCGTGGCAAATTAAATTGGAGCGATTGATGGAAGCCCTCCCGGTCCGCCGCTCAGTGGCTTTGTTGGAATCGGCCTTGGTCAGTGTCCCCATGGTAGTCGGCTATCTAAAGCCTGCCATCCTCTTGCCCCTGGGCGCCGTCAACAACCTGAGCCAACAAGAAATTGAAGCCATCCTGGCCCACGAATTGGCCCACATTCGCCGCAACGACTACCTCATCAATATCATACTGTCTGTCGTCGAAGCACTCTATTATTTCAATCCAGCCGCTTGGTGGATTGCTGCCAACATTCGCAGCGAACGCGAAAATTGCTGTGACGACATCGCCATCCGACTTTGTGGCAACTCATTAACTTACGCCAAGGCATTGGTCCGCTTACAAGAATTCGATCAAGGTGCAGTCCCCGCTTTTGCAATGCCCTTTGCAGGAGGTAAAAAACAGCTGCTACAGCGGATTCGGCGCATACTGAACCAACCACAGAACCGAAGCCACATCCGAGAAAAATTAACCGCGACGACGCTTCTGCTATTGAGCATCCTTTTTGTATCCGTCAGCGCCAATGCGCCCTTCGAAAAAGAGGCAGATGCTTCCCCCGTCAGCATGGAAGTAAAATTATTGGAAGAGGAAAAAACGCTCAGCCACGGCCTGGATACCATCATCCCAAAATCCTCCAGCTACATCGTCAAAAAAACAGAAGACAATGAGCAAAAAATAGAAATGAAGGTGGAAGATGGAGAAATAACCAAACTGAAGATCAACGATGTCAATATCCCTAAAGAAGATTTTGATAAATATGGAGACGTAACGGAGAAACTCCTAACTGAGGTGGAATCAATTCCAAGCCCGCCAGCACCCCCTCTGCCACCTGCACCGCCGGCACCTGCTCCGATTGGTACACCCAAAGCAGTTCCTACGCCTCCGTCACCTCCCAAAGCGCCACTACCACCATCTGGACCACCACCACCCGCACCGCCGGCGCCACCGGCTTTGAAAGGGAATAAAAGCGCCTTTCACATTCACACAGAAAATCACGGCAACAAGCAGTCAACCATTATCTGGGAAGGTGGCCCTTCTGAGCAATCCCATCATTTTTCATTCGATACAGATAATGGACTGATACTCATTGACAGAAAAGATCTCAAAAACTCAAAGGATTCTGTCTTCCTTTTCTACACTAAAACAGGAAAAAAGAAGAGCCTTTCAAGACAAGAAGCTCAAAAGCTATTTTCAGATGCCGATCGCTTCCAATTCGAACAATCACCCCTCAATCTAGCAATGGGTTCTGGTACTTACTTTTTACTGGACGATCGACGCAACCGCCGGAAAACAAAGAAGAGGAATCGAAAGCTCAGAAAGGCGCTCAGAAGAAATAGCTCAAAGAAATCTCCGGACCAGACATTGCTGTATTGGAATGCTCCCAAAGATACACTACCACCCAATTATCAGGACGAATTGGAACGGGCGCAACGAATCATTGCGGAACATCAGGAAGAAGTTCACCAACAAGTGAAGCAGGTGCAAGAGCTTTACGAAAAAGAAATTGCACAACAACATCGCCTGATAGAGCAACAACAACAAGAACTCCAAACGGTATTGGCCGAGGAGTTGGCGCTTGTCGAAAATCTCGATCTGGAGGAAAGGCTTCAGACGACAGAAAAAATGCTGGAACTAAAAGCCGATAAGATGGAAAAACTCCACGAACAGCTGGAAGAACTCCACCAAATCCACGAAAATACTTTTGAAAATAAGTACGAAAAAATATTTGAAGAATACCAGCAAAAGCTGGAAGCCAAGCATTCAGAGCTGGAAAAGATACTGTCGGAAAAAGAAGCATGGGACAACCGTAACTATGACGAATTTCAGGAGTATTTTATAAAAGATGGCCTGATCGACAAAGCAGATTCGTATACCATCTCATTGAGCCAAGACGAATTTTTAATCAACGGAAAAAAACAATCTTCTAGCTTGCATCGGCAGTATTTGCAACGCTACAAGAAAATCTTTGGCGAGAAATTAAAGGGTAAGATGGAAATCAAAAAGGATCGATGATGCAGTAGTCCGTCATCGTGTCAATGCGACAGACAAACAACAACAGCCAACAAAACGAGACGCCAACAACAAAAGCGCGAAATGTTAATCTTTGGAAAATACTAGCGCCTGTATTTGCAATGGAATATCTTTATTATAACTAAAAAATCATATCTGATGAAGACACTCAAACCCGCCGTATGCCTCGTATTTGCTGCTATGCTGTTGCTGGGCAATCTTTCCCTACATGCTCAATCCGACGATGGAACTGTTACCATCACCCGCGAATACACCGATGACGAAGGACGAAAAGTAGTTGAGACCATCGTTAAGCTCGGCGAGGATGTCGACCACAATATACAGTTGGACGATGGAGACATTCAGATTCACTCTTTCGACCAACTCGATGAATTAAAAAAGTTGAAGACACTCAAGGATATTGATTTTGACTTTGACTTAGATGAAGGAGACGAGCCGAGTATTTTCCGTTGGAACACCGATGAAGACCTACCTGAAGAACTGAAAGGTAAGATTAAAATTCAACGCGAAGGAGATACTAAAATTTTCTTATTCGACGACAACGAAGGAGATGCAAGTACCTTTATTCGGAGAGGTGGAAAAGAAAAAGCTTTCCTCGGTATCTACATGGGCGACTACACCAACGAAGACGGGGAGCGCATCACAGCCAATGGACAGGGCGTTGTCATCAGTAAGATCGTAAAAGGCAGTGCTGCAGAAGCTGCTGGTTTGAAAGCAGGAGACATCATCACTCGCCTCAATGGAGAAGCGGTCGATTCCCAAGGTGATATTTCCAGGGCCATCAAAGCCCAAGGTGTTGGAGGCAATCTCGACATCGCTTATTTACGCAATGGACAAGCGGGTTCTACCAATGCTACCCTAAAAGGGAAAAAGGTCGAAACAAATCACTTTTACTTTGACAACAGCCACTCTTGGGACTCCTTCAAAGAAGAACGCCCTTGCAACTTCATCGGTGTACAAATCAATACAAGCCGATCCAATGGCAAAACCATCGGACTGAAGATCAGCTCTGTCATCGACAACACGCCTGCTGCCAACTCAAGCATGCAACGTGGCGACGTGATTACAGCTGTTAACGGTGTCAATGTAAAGTCTTTTAAGGAACTGCTGGCAGAGCGCAACAAGTACGATGGAGGCGACAAGATCACCATCAGCTACCTGCGCGATGGCCAACCCGCAACCGATGAAATTACCTTCGCAAGATGTGGCGAAGAAGAAATCGAAATTCAAGAAGAAGAAAAGGTCAACGAATCTCCTTCCTCCGGCGACCTCCGCTTCTTCGACAGCAACCTTCTACTGGAAAACTTCCGCGCCTTCCCGAATCCGACAAGTGACGGCATGGTCAATGTGCGTTTTGAAGCAGAGGCCAAACCAGCCTTAATCAAAATCATAGACATCGATGGAAGAGAATTGTACCGAGAAGATATCCCGAATTTCGATGGTACTTACAACAACCGCCTCAACCTAGGCGACGCTCCATCTGGCACACTACTGCTCAGCGTCCGCCAAGGAGATAAACTGTTCACACAAAAGATCATCAACAATGCCTCAGACAGCATTCGCCCCTAAAGCCCCGATGATCACGCTAACCTGGATCTAATGATTTGATGACTAATACGTTAATTATGACTTGGTGATTGTGCGGATTATAGCAAGCCCTCAAAGTTTCTACAATCCCTCAATCACCAAATTCATTCCCCCAAAAAAAATCACTAAATCACAAAACCACCAATCACCAAACCACAAAACCACCAATCACCCAACCACCAAATCACTGATCACCAAACCACTGATCACAAAACCACCGATCACCAAATCCCCAAATCACCGATCCAACCACTGCTTAAAATCCCCCACCCGATCCCGACTAACAATCACCTCCAAATCCCCCGCAGGTAGCAAATCCAACTTCAGACGACTGTTAAAGTAAGTATGTATTTTCCGAATGGCTTTGATACTGGTAATGATCTGTCGGTTGATGCGAAAAAAACAAGAAGGATCAATCTGTCCTTCCAATTGGTCGAGCGTGTAATCGATGACATGTTGGCGACCATCTTTCATCCGAGCGTGTACCATGCTATCCTTAGAATAAAAATAGGCGATGTCTTCTACAGAGATGTAGCTCAGCTGATGTCCGGCTTTGACCAAAAACCGTTCTTTGTAGCTAGGCTTTTGCAAACTTTGGAGCAACCGATCAATGGACGATTGGTCTGAAGATGTATTTGCCCGAAAGTACGTATCAAACTTTTCGAAGGCCGCCATCAGCTCTTCCTCATCGATGGGCTTGAGCAGATAGTCGACGCTGTTGACTTTAAAAGCTTTGAGGGTGTATTGATCAAAAGCCGTTGTAAAAATCACCGGTACACTGATCCGTATTTTTTTGAAAATCTCAAAGCTCATTCCATCCGCCAACTGAATGTCCATAAAAATAAGATCAGGCATATCGTTTTGTGCCAGCCACTTGACAGAGCGCTCTATGCTATCCAAAACCGACTCGACCTTCGCTTGAGGGCGACACTCTCCAATCAAGCGAACCAACCTTCGCGAGGCTGGCTTTTCATCTTCGATGACAATAATTTTCATGATAGGCGAATTTACACTCCAAAATTGTAAAAATAAATTCAGACCTTAGAAATATGAGTTTTCCCATTGTTGTCAACCCGTCAATACAGCTACTATCACCACAGGCCGTTCCACCCTCCAAGCTTTTCCAGTTGGTGGACCAGCAACGCGACCATCTACGCCAATGGCTCCCCTGGGTAGACCAAACAACAGAGGAAGCACACAGCGAACGCTTCTTGAAGGAATCCCACCTATTTAATGTGGGCGGACAAAGATTGACCACCTTCATTTCATTTCAAAATCAATTGGTAGGGGCTGTCTCCCTGGTCCGAATTGATAAACACAACAAACTGGCCGAAATCGGATATTGGATCGACCGGGAACAACAAGGACAGGGCATTGTGACGCGAAGCTGCCAGGCCCTCATCCGACATGTATTTACCCACAAAGACCTCAACCGACTTGAAATCAGGATGGCCACTGGTAATACCCGCAGCCGAAAAATCCCCCTAAAGCTTGGATTCAGCCACGAGCTAAAGCTCCGACAAGCACTTCGAATCCACGATACTTACCACGATTTGGAGGTTTTTGC
>JBCCSZ010000100.1:0-22733 GCA_039199225.1 Bacteroidota bacterium | reverse complement strand
TTTTTAAAGGATTATGAAAGTACGGTTGTCGACATCAAAGACGGCTATGATTTCCTCAATGCTCAGGGCTATTTGGGCTTCAACATCAGCAAGCATGTAGGACTTCAACTCGGGCATGGCCGCAACTTTATCGGGCATGGCTTCCGATCGATGTTACTGTCAGACTTTTCGGCCAACTACTTTTATCTGAAACTTAATACCCGCATTTGGAAATTCCACTATCAGAATATCTTTGCCGAATTGAATGCTACCAGTCCCAATGCCAGTAGTTCTGATGAGCTGATCCCTAAGAAATATTTGGCAGCGCATTACCTCAGCTTCCGACCCAACTCGAAATGGAGTATTGGCCTCTATGAGGCGGTTGTCTATCATCGGCAAAATCAGTTTGAGTTACAATATCTCAATCCCGTTGTCCTTTATCGGACTATCGAACAGGGGCTGGACAGTCCGGACAATGTCCTGTTGGGATTGGATGTGCGCTGGGATGCCTTTCGACAGTTTCGGCTATATGGTCAGCTGATCTTGGATGAATTCAAATTTAGCGAGCTCTTCATCGAGCGAAGAGGTTGGTGGGCCAATAAGTTGGGATGGCAATTGGGAGTGAAGTACATCGATGCCTTAAACATTGATCATTTGGATGTTGGACTGGAAGTCAATTCGGTACGTCCCTATACCTTTGTACACAAGGATAGCTCTGCCAACTATACCCATCAGAATCAATCTCTGGCACATCCCCTCGGAGCCAATTTCAATGAATTCCTGCTCACCTTGCGCTATCAACCCATCAAGCGTTTGGTGGCTGAGGCCCGGCTGATTCGATCTAGGGTGGGAAGGGATGAGCGAAATTCCAACTGGGGAAGCAATCTATTGCGGTCCTATCAAACCCGCGAGCAAGATTTTGGCAATGAGATTGGACAAGGAATCGAGACAGATATTACCCTCCTGGGACTCGACCTGAGCTATGAATTGTTTCACGATGCTTTCATCGATTTGTATTTTCAATTCCGGGAAGAAAAAAGCGAAGCATTGCCCGAGCAAAGTACAACCAGTGGATACTACGGCCTAGGGTTTAGAATGAATATTCACACCAGACCGATGTATTTCTAATTTGTCGATAAGGAGGAGAATAAATGAAAATCGGCAATGCCGCCGGGTTGGAGACATTGCCGATTGTATGTTGCTTTTTTGTTGAATTGTCAAATAATCATACCTGCACCGACCGTCTCATTGGTCCCTTCATCAACCAAGACCAAGCTACCCGTGATTCGATTGCGATTGTATGCATCATAGAAAAGAGGCTTTGTAGTGCGGAGCACCACCCGCGCAATATCATTCATTTTGATGTCCTTATCCTCTAGATTGCGGTGGAGCGTATTGATGTCCAGCTTGTAGCGAATTTCCTTGACGATGCAACGCACCTCCTGGGAGGTATGCAAAAGCGCGTATTTGCCCCGCGGCTGAAGTGGCCGCTCGTTGAACCAGCAAAGCATAATTTCCAAATCTTGTTCTACCTCCGGACTGTTGTTTTCCCGAACAATCATATCGCCTCGGCTTAGGTCCAAATCGTCTTCCAGCAGCATGGTCACAGACATTGGCGGATGTGCCTCTTCCAATTCACCATCGTAGGTATCAATTTTCTTGATGGTACTCATAAAACCAGAAGGCAATAACTTTACCTTATCACCTTTTTTGAAAACACCGCCTGCAATGCGTCCGCTGTATCCCCGGTAATCGTGGTAGTCATCTGTATTGGGGCGGACGACGTATTGGACTGGAAAGCGGCAATCAATCAAATTGTAATCACTACCGATGTGGACATTTTCTAGGTAGTACAATAGCGTTGTTCCCTTATACCATTCCATCGCTTCAGACTGGTCGACCACATTGTCGCCTTTCAGAGCAGAAATAGGAATGAAATGAACGTCTTTCACATTCAATTTGGAAGCCCAGCTCGTAAAGTCATCTTTGATCTTCTCATAAACCTCCTCACTGTAATCGACCAAATCCATTTTGTTGATGCAAATGACCAAGTGTGGAATCTGTAAAAGAGAGGCAATGATGGCATGCCGACGAGTTTGCTCTACTACGCCATTGCGCGCATCGATCAAGACCAATGCGACATTGGCAGTAGAAGCGCCAGTCACCATGTTGCGGGTATACTGGATGTGGCCCGGTGTATCGGCGATGATGAACTTCCGGCGAGGGGTGCTGAAATAACGGTAGGCAACATCGATGGTGATGCCCTGCTCCCGCTCCGACTTCAGCCCGTCCGTTAGCAGCGCCAGGTTGACTTCTGACTCTCCCCGCCGCAAGCTGCTGGCCTCCACGGCCTCGAGTTGGTCCTGAAAAATAGATTTGCTATCGTATAACAGCCGTCCAATCAATGTACTCTTACCATCATCTACACTACCGGCCGTGGTAAATCTTAATAGTTCTGTACTCATATCTTGAAAATGTCTTAAATCGATTTTGCAAAAATTAAAAAAATCCCATTCACACAACCACCAAATAACCAGATCACGAGATCACCAAATCACACAACCCCTAAAAGTACCCCTGCTTCTTACGATCTTCCATACTGGTTTCAGAACGTTTATCATCTGCCCGTCCTCCTCTTTCTGTCATGCGGGTTGTGGCCACTTCATCGATGATTTTTTCGATCGTATCGGCATTGGAGAGCCAAACGCCGGTGCAAGTCATATCGCCGATGGTCCGGCAGCGAACCGTCATTTCTTTGACGACCTCATCAGGCTTTTTTGGGATGATTTCTGTATCAGCCAATAGGATACCGTCTCTTTCAAAAACGGGACGGCGGTGGGCAAAATACAAATTGGGTAGCTCGACTTTTTCAAGTGCCAGATATTGCCAGACATCCAACTCTGTCCAGTTGCTAATGGGAAATACCCGGAAGTGTTCGCCGTAGCGTTTTTTTCCGTTGAAGATATTCCACAGCTCAGGGCGTTGGTTTTTAGGGTCCCATTGCCCGAATTCGTCTCGGTGAGAAAAGAAGCGTTCCTTTGCTCTTGCCTTTTCTTCATCCCGACGAGCACCACCGAGTGCCGCATCGAATTTTCCCTTTTCCAGCGAATCCAGCAAAACGGCAGTCTGCAATCCGTTTCTACTGGCGTTGTAGCCTTTTTCTTCGACAAGGGTGCCGCTTTTGATGGCCTCTTCTACCGAACCGACAATGAGCGTAGCGCCTAATCTTTCGACCAATCTGTCGCGAAACTCAATGGTTTCCGGAAAGTTGTGGCCGGTATCGATGTGTAATAAAGGGAAGGGAATGCGAGCCGGATAGAAGGCTTTCATGGCCAGGTGAATCATCAAAATGGAATCTTTTCCGCCGGAAAACATCAACACAGGGTTTTCAAACTGTGCAGCTACTTCCCGAAGGATGAACATAGATTCCGATTCGAGTTCTCTCAGGTGGCTTAGTTGGTAACTCATAATGTCAGCTTTGTAGATGTCCTATTTATTTTCTTTCTGAAGTTGAATTAGGGGTTGAACGAATTCATAGATTTTATCGACCGCTTGTTCGACACTCAATTGATCCGTTTTGATTTCCAAGGCGGGATCGACAGGGGCCTCATAAGGAGAATCGATTCCTGTAAATCCTTTGATTGCTCCGGCGCGCGCCTTTTTGTACAAGCCTTTTACGTCTCGTTCTTCACAAAGTTCCAGTGGTGCATTGACGTAGATTTCAATAAAGTCGTCCTTTCCAATGATACTACGTGCAAAATCGCGTATCTCGATCGTTGGGCTGATGAAAGAGTTGATCGTTACAAGGCCGGAATTCAGATACAATTTAGCAATTTCGGCAATGCGTCGGATGTTTTCCCGTCGATCGTCGATTGTAAAACCGAGGTTGTTGTTGATGCCACTTCGGATGTTGTCGCCGTCGAGCACCTGCGCAAAATAACCATTATTATACAAACGTTTCTCTAACTCCTGTGCGATGGTACTCTTGCCGGAGCCTGAAAGGCCGGTTAGCCAAAGGGCTTTTGCAGCTTGTCCAAGGCGTTTTTCACGATCTGTCCTCTGAAGTAGACGGTCAAAGATCGGATGAATGTTTTGTTGGGTTTCCAAGATGTGTTATTTTTTTCCTGAAACGATTTTGCGAACACTGCCTCTGGGCGCCATTTGCCAAGCCCGCTCGTGGCCGTAGTAGATGATGATCTTAATGATGGCTTCCAGTGCTGCTACGATGGTGGATTTCTCCAGCACGTCTTCGCAATTGCTGCCGCTAAAAATCAGATAAGCCAGCAGGAAGGTGGTCGTCGAGGCAATAATCCGCCAGGAAATAGCCTTCAAAATACTTCTTAAGTGGGACTCTTTCTTCATATATTCGCAAATCTTGAAAAAAGCAAAGGTCTGGGTTTAAAAGGGCAATTTCAAGTGTTTTTAAACAGAAGATATTTTAATTTTGCATTGCAACCAATTGGGTCGATAACTTGTTGTAATTTTAATTCGTAAAGAACTACAAATCTGTTCGTTAAGTTTAATTTAAGGATATACATATGAACATTCGTCAGACTATTCATGATATCATAAAAGATCGAATTCTCGTTATCGATGGGGCTATGGGAACCATGATTCAGCAATATCAGCTCGAGGAAAAAGACTATCGTGGGGAGCGTTTCGAGTCCTACCACATGGATATTAAGGGCAATAACGAACTGCTGTCCCTCACCCAGCCGCACATCATTGAGGCGATCCACAAAGCATATCTCGAGGCAGGTGCCGACATCATCGAAACCAATACTTTTGGTGCGACTGCCATCGCTCAAGCTGATTACGATATGCCAGAGTTGGCCTACGAGATGAACTTCGAATCTGCCCGAATCGCCCGGAAAGCCGCCGATGAGTTTACAGCGCTCCATCCCGACAGACCCCGCTTTGTTGCTGGTGCCTTGGGACCAACCAATAAAACGGCTTCCATCTCTCCGGATGTCAACAATCCAGGTATGCGCGGAGTGAGTTTCGATGAACTGGAGTTGGCCTACTACGATCAGGCTCGGGGGCTGCTGGACGGTGGTTCAGACATTTTTCTGATTGAGACCATCTTTGATACCCTCAATGCAAAAGCGGCGCTCTTCGCTGTCGATCGGCTGCAGGAAGAAAGAGGCATCAAATTGCCGATTATGATTTCGGGTACCATTACTGATGCCAGTGGTCGGACACTTTCTGGCCAGACTGCAGAGGCTTTTTGGATTTCTGTCAGTCACATCGACCTATTTAGTGTGGGCTTGAATTGTGCCTTGGGAGCTGAGGAGATGCGGCCCTACGTACAGGCTCTCTCCAAAGTGGCTGACACTTACGTGAGTGCTTATCCGAATGCGGGTCTGCCCAACGAATTTGGGGAATACGATCAGGATGCGGATGAGATGCAGCGATATGTTCGGGAGTTTGCTTCCAGTGGTTTTGTCAACATCATTGGTGGTTGTTGTGGTACCACGCCCGATCACATCCATGCCATGGTCAAGGGGGTCGAGGGCATTGAGCCACGCAAAGTTCCGAAAGTGGAGCAGTTGACGCGCTTGAGTGGCTTGGAGCCGCTGGTTATCCGACCTGAGACCAATTTTGTAAACATCGGCGAAAGGACCAACGTGACAGGCTCCCGCAAATTTGCCCGCTTGATTAAGTCGGGTGATTACATGGAGGCTTTGTCTGTTGCCCAGCATCAGGTAGATGGTGGCGCTCAGATCATTGATGTCAATATGGATGAAGGATTGCTGGATTCTAAAAAGGCGATGGTCGATTTTCTGAACCTACTCATGTCCGAGCCGGAAATCGCCAAGCTGCCGATTATGATTGATTCTTCCAAGTTTGAAGTGATTGAGGCAGGATTGAAATGTGTCCAGGGAAAGTGTATAGTCAACTCCATTTCACTAAAGGAAGGGGAAGAGCAGTTCATTCGTCAAGCAACCTTGGTCCGGCGCTATGGGGCTGCGGCCATTGTGATGGCCTTTGATGAAAATGGCCAGGCGGATACGACCCATCGCAAAGTCGAAATTTGTAAAAGAGCTTACGACATCCTGGTAGAGCGGGTAGGATTCAAGCCAAGCGACATTATTTTTGATCCCAACATTTTTGCGGTTGCAACGGGGATAGAGGAACACAATGAATATGCCATCAACTTTATCGAAGCGACTCGGCAGATAAAAGAACTTTGCCCGGGTGCAAAGGTGAGTGGTGGTGTCAGTAATATTTCTTTTTCTTTCCGGGGCAACAACGCTGTTCGAGAGGCCATGCATTCTGCCTTTCTGTATCACGCCATTCGGGCAGGTATGGACATGGGTATTGTGAATGCTGGAATGATAGAGGTATACGAAGAAATTCCGAAGGATTTGCTCGAAAGGGTAGAAGATGTTCTGTTCAATCGCCGTGAAGATGCTACGGAGCGATTGACGGATTTGGCTGAACAGCTCAAAGGTAGTGGTGGCCGAACCATTCAAAAGGATTTGAGTTGGCGCGAAGGTAATTTGCAAGAGCGCATCACCCACTCCTTGGTAAGAGGCATCACGGATTACATCGAGGAGGATACAGAAGAAGCTCGGTCGGAGGCAAGTTTACCATTGCACGTAATTGAAGGGCCTTTGATGACGGGGATGAATGTTGTTGGTGATTTGTTTGGCTCTGGGAAAATGTTCCTTCCGCAGGTGGTAAAATCTGCTCGAGTGATGAAACGGGCAGTGGCCTACTTGACCCCATATATCGAGGAGTCGAAAGCGGCTGGTGGAAGTACTTCGAAAGGTAAAATTTTGCTGGCAACTGTTAAGGGAGATGTTCACGACATTGGTAAAAACATCGTGGGGGTTGTTTTGGCCTGTAACAACTTTGAGATCATCGACCTTGGGGTGATGGTTTCTTGTGATAAAATTCTGAAAGCAGCTCTGGAACACCAGGTCGACATCATTGGCTTGAGCGGCCTCATCACACCTTCTTTGGATGAGATGGTTTTTGTGGCCAAGGAAATGGAGCGCCTCAACTTTAAAATGCCGCTTTTGATCGGTGGAGCTACAACCTCCAAGACGCATACGGCTGTTAAAATTGAGCCTCAATACTCTGGTGCAACGGTCCATGTTTTGGATGCGTCTCGTTCGGTTTCTGTGGCCAGTTCCCTCATCTCAGACGATGAGAATACGCGCTCTAATTTTGTCATCAATGTGAAAAAGGAATATGACCGGGTCCGCAAATTGCGGGGCAATCGTCGATCTGATAAAAAATACCTCACCCTCAAGAAGGCGAGAGCCAATAAACTTCAGTTGGACTGGTCGGAATTTACGCCTGTTAAGCCAAGCTTTACGGGGATCAGAGTGTTTGAGGAGCTAGATTTAGAGAATCTGACCAATTACATCGATTGGACGCCCTTCTTTTCCAGTTGGCAGCTCAGAGGGAAATTTCCGGCGATTCTCCAGGATGAGATAGTGGGGTCAGAGGCCCAAAAGTTATACAATGATGCTCGTTCACTGCTGCGCCGAATCATCGATGAAAAATGGTTACAGGCCAAGGCCGTTATTGGTTTCTTTCCTGCCAACAATGTCAACGACGACGATTTGGAATTGTACAATAACGATGAGCGGGAGGAAGTACAAATGTTGCTGCATCACTTGCGTCAACAGCGCCAAAAGGCACCTGGCCAACCCAACTTCAGTTTGGCAGACTTTATTGCGCCAAAGGAAAGCGGCCTAGCGGACTACATCGGAGCATTTGCCGTCACGGCAGGTCTGGGGATTGAAAAACATGTCAAGGCGTTTGAAGAGACGCACGACGACTACAACGCCATCATGCTAAAGGCTCTGGCCGATCGCTTGGCAGAGGCGGCAACTGAGTTTCTGCATGAGCGGGTGCGCAAGGAATACTGGGCCTACCAGCCTGGGGAGGCATTGGATAATAATGCTTTGATTGCTGAAAAATACAAGGGCATTCGTCCAGCGCCAGGCTATCCGGCTTGTCCAGAACACACAGAAAAGCAGAGCTTATTTGAGCTGTTGCAAGTGGAGGAGAATACGGGCATCAAACTGACGGAGAGTTGTGCGATGTACCCTGCAGCTTCTGTCAGTGGTTGGTACTTTGCTCACCCGGAATCGCGTTATTTCGGCTTGGGGCAGGTTTCCAAGGATCAGGTGGAGGATTATGCGAAGCGGAAGCAGATGGGCTTGGAAGAGGCTGAACGCTGGCTGGCTCCTAGCTTGAACTACGATGTGTAAACAGACAGCCGTCTTGGTTAAATAAAAAAAGTAGTGGGTTTTCATTTCGAT
This sequence comes from Bacteroidota bacterium, assembly GCA_039199225.1. Classification (GTDB taxonomy): domain Bacteria; phylum Bacteroidota; class Bacteroidia; order Chitinophagales; family Saprospiraceae; genus JBCCSZ01. Next base: position 14,472 of record JBCCSZ010000100.1, on the reverse strand, counting down.
TGACCCACTACTTTTTTTGTTGCAACAATTAGGATTGTCCAATAGAAACTTTGGTTCTACTGCTTCTGAATCAGTTGTTGAAAGACAGCTCCTTGCTCTGGCAATTGAATTTTCAATACATACAAGCCTGTCGGTAGATTTTCCATGGAAATCAAAGAGCGATTTTCGAACTTTTGTTCGATGATCTGGCGGCCATCTAAGCTGTAGATCGACAGCTGACTTTTGGCGTCGAATGGCAATCCATCTACCTGAAGTTGTTGTCTGACAGGGTTGGGGAATATCCGAATGGCCGCCAACTCAGCTTCGTGGTCGCTGGTTAGTACTGCATTGAATAGATAGTATCCTTCCGCTGTGAAATCTGGTTCTTGTAGGTCTGTAACCTTTACCTTTACCAATGCGATGGTGCCACTTTGATTATCTGGATAGACATGGACATCCAGCCGACCAGATTCTGCAGGCCCCAACGTAAAATCCATCGAGTCTACTCCTGGAGTATAACAGTTGTTCTTGTCGCAAATTGCCCAATTCCATCCCTCCGGACTGATGATTTCCTCGGCTACCCAACGGTAGTTTTTTACTTGTGGTGCCAGGTTATTGATAAATCCGTGACCGACGATGTCGCTTTCCGTAATGTTGAGTGATGTGGTTACCGTATCAGTGCTGAACTCTGCTTGTGCGAAAGCATTGCTTGCGTACAGCCCACTGAGTATAAATAGAAGAAGTAAAGTTTTTTTCATATCCAATTTAATTTTTAAAGTGATGGGAAATAAGGTAGCTATACTAGAATTCGTACAATTGAGTGAGCAAGTTCGCTAAAAAATTCCTCCATGGCTTCCCAAGCAATCAGATGTTTGGTCAATTTTATGTCGAATAGCCATTTTACCAGCCATTTCTCGGGTCATTAAAAAAGCCACTCAAAAGTTAGTAAAAGAATCTACCTCTGAGCCGGGTCGTGGAGCCGTCGTCAGAGGTAGAATGGTAAAAAAGGATAGTTTAGTTAATGTGTGATTATAAGACGTCTGGTTGTAATCTGTTGTCCATCCTGTAGACTGATAAAGTAAATACCAGTGGATAATTGCCCAAGATTGATGTCAATTGAGTTTAAGCCAGCTGGGAATTCGCTCGCCTGTATGCTGCTCACTCGTTGTCCGAGTGTATTGGTCAAGGCGATATCCAGAAAACGGGCTTCATTCAAATGAAAGTTTAATCTTGTTTGGTTTTTAGCGGGGTTGGGGCTGAGTTGGATGTTGGCCAGCGCTTCGACATCTTGTGTGCTGACAAATGTTTTTACTTCATATGGTGCGCTGGGAGCTACGAAAACTCCTGTAAATTCAACCATCGTATTTTGTAGATCATCGACCAATCGGACATAAGCCCCTGCTTCAAGCCCATCACCATAATCGTCGACAACTAATATACTGTAGCAACCATCCATTGGTACTTGGACATTTTCTACGATGGTTGCACCATTGGCATAGGCCCCGGGATCGGCAGGGGTTGCAACGCCTGCACCACCACCGTTTGGTCCGACATTTTCGTTTCCACCGCTGGCAATGACTTCTCCCATATCATCAACAACTTCCCAATACAATTCGTAGCCGTAGTTGTCTGTTTGAAGCTCGACCGTCATATCTCTGTATTCTGTAGAGACATCAGTCCGAGTGAGGGATACTTCAAAAGTATTCTTGTAATCGAAAGGGTCTTCCTCCCCATTGATTTCTACAATCTCAATGCTTAAGTCAGTGGAACTAGCCAATGAGATCGAATTCATCTGGATAGCAGCAATGCGTCCGGTTGCAATGTCTCCAGTCCAATCGAAGACCTGAATTTCATTGTCGTCCTGATCTTTAATGCGCAACTTCGCAGATGTAATGGGGCTGGCTCCAACATTTTGTAAAACGATGGATGGTTGGAAGTCGATTTGCCCGCAGAAAACACCCCTGGTTCCATTGTAGGAGATGATGGAGGCATTGTTATTAATACTTGGTGTCCCTTCCAAGTTGAAAGGATCGGCAATAGAAGCGGTTTCGAAGGCACCTCCCTCTGCCAGCATTTCACCGGATTCATTTTTCAGTACATATCCTCCTTCTCCATAAACGCAGCAAATGCCATCCGAGTAAAAGTCGTACAAAACAAATTCGTAGCAACCGGCATTTGGCAATGGCAATTGGTGTGTGTAAGTCGTCATAATATCAGGATAGGTACCTTCTGCAACGGTCTGGGTAAAAATCCCTGGATTGCCACCTGTGTAAAGGGCCACACCGTTCTCGTCCAGTAGTTCCCAATAAGTTTCGACTGGAAACGAATCCGTCGTCAGTTCGAGCACAATGTAGGGAGTTTCAGAGCTTTTGGACAGCTCGGTATTAACTTGCAAGTTGTTGTTAGAAGTATACTCATCTGGTTGGCCGTTGACTGAGCTGATGACAAAGTCAATTTTGGAGTCTTCCATGATGGTAATTTCTTCAAAGATGGCATCGGCGAGCTGGTAGGTCTTCAGGCCACCCGTCCAATTGAGGGTCTCCGTTGGAACATCATTGATGGACATGGTGATGGTCGCAGACATCATAGAGTCCAGACCCAAATTTTGAAACTTGAACTGTGGGGCGAAAGTATTCTCCCGGCAGAAAGTGCCTTCAAAACTTTCGTAGGCAATAATGCCGGCATTTTGATTGCCTTCTGCCTTCGGGCATCCTCGGTGCGCTGCAATATATTCATCTACAGATACCCGCTCAATCTCCGTTAGCAAGCGGCTGGGGCAGATGTGAAAAATGGTTGGAAAGGCAGAAACATTGTAAGCATCTGAAATGCTGGCATCGTCAATAATCGGGTAGCTGGTACCTTCTACCCAGTTGCCCAAGGTGCTGCTGCCTGTTCCGTTTAAGTCTTCCAGTGTCGTTTGGGCATCGCCCTCTACAAAAAGGACAACCACTTCATCGGTTCCATTTGGTCCGTAGGTTTCGTAAAGATTATCGAGTGTGTGGGTCTGATGAAAAGCCCAACAAGGGCCACACCAGGTCGCCGAAACATCCATAATGACGGATTTGCCCTGGTCGAGTATTTCGTAGAGCGTCCATGTGTTGCCCTCGATGTCAGTTGCTGTGAAATCTGGGGCGATTTCAACTTGTGCATTCGATAGTTGACTGCACAATATGAAAGAAATGAGTAGTGTAGATAACTGCTTCATGTAAATCAACTTTAGATAAATAATATGATTAATTCTTGTGCTTTGTAAGCTCTGAGGGTCTCTCTTTGAAGTTGTTCAGTCATTTTGCAAAGCACTTAGGATGAGAACCTACCAGCCAGCTAAAAAACTAGCGGGCCAGCAACCAATGCTTTGATCGAAGACAAAAAATACATTTCTGAACAACTGCTATGTAACGAATATAACTTTACGAAATATTAGCAGCAAGGAAAATATTTGTAGATTGAGGATTTTAAAATATTGTATTTGAGTTGTTTTATGTTTACTTTTAATAGAATTAGAGGAATTTAAATGAATGAATTTCTAAAAGACTTTATCCATTCACTTTCGGCTAGGGAAAAAGCTGCCTTCCGAAAATATGCTTCTATGCACGGTGAAGGCGCAAAGAAGAATTATATGCGTCTGTACGATCGGATTGAGAAGAATCCCGGGCAGAGCCTCCGGGAAATCCGGTGTCACTTTGAGGGAGAATCCATCGATCGTTATTGGAGTGCGGAAGGAAATTATCTTTTTCAACAGCTGATGAACAGCCTGACGGATCACCATAAAACAACAAGTGATTATCGAAGATTGTCGCAGATGGTTTTATCCATTGACATTCTTTCGGAGAAAGGATTCCGTGCAAAGGCGGTTAAAATTTTGCGTCAGGCCAAAAAGCTGGCCTATCACTTCGAGGAATTTTCCATTATTTTGCGCTTGATTGAGCAAGAAGAAGAAATCCTTTTTCGCGAGGGCATCATTGGTTTTGCCGATCAGCTGAAGATTTTGGCTCAGGAAAGACAGCGGGTAGTTGATCAAATACAAAACCTCAATGAATTGCGCTTGCTGCGCGAGCAGGTCCGCTCTCTGCAGTTTGTAGAATCCTTTGTTAACGATCCAAATCTCTATCCCGATATTTTTCTCAATCCGCTTGCAGCCGATGAAGGGCAGGCGCTGAGCTTGCGCGCACTCGAAAATTGGCACTATATAAAAGGTGTTAGTTGTTACATTATCCGACGCTTTGATGAGGCGCTACACCGCCAAAAGATATATCTGCAATTTTTTGAGGCACACGAATATCTATTCAAAAAATCTCGAAAGCTGCCCATTCTCAGCAATTCCCTTTACATCGCTACGCTCAATAAGGAGGTCGATTCTTTCATGGAGGCACTCCGCAAATTGGAAGACCTTGAAAAGGATCGCTCTTTGGATACCGTCTACATTCGATACATTAAGTATGCTCGTTTGTTGGATTTGTACTATGTCAAAAAGGGTTGGATGGAAATGGAGCAGGTCCTGCGTGAAACCGGCGACTATCTACACCAATATCACCAGGAGATGGGGGAGGCCCAGGTGGGTTATTTGGTGGAGTTGGTGGTTCGTTCCTACATCCTTCTGCGGCAGTATGAAACGGCCATGGAGTGGGTGCAGTTTTGGTACCGCGTGCCACAACTGGAAGTCAATGCCAGCCTACGGCGCATTTTCACCCTATTGATTTATCAGGAGTTGAACTTTCGGCAGTTGCTCGAATCGGAGATTACATCTGCTTACAAAGAGTTGAAAAAAATTGGTCGGCTGGGCGCCTTGGAACGAAGCTTCATCCGCTATTTCCGCCAGTGCCTGCGCAAGCCTTTACAAAAAAGAGCTCTGCTTCAAGAGCTTTCCGATGAATTGGCAGTCATCAGTCAGGACCCACAAGCCAACAAAGATTTTGTCTATTTCGACTTTTTCGAATGGAGCAAGGAACGCCTGAAGGAGACTGGTTGAGGTAAAACTGCCTAAGAACAATTTTCCAAACTTTCCTCACTTACCTCATAGTAGTTGCTCAGAGATTCTTCATATTCGATCAGCAATTTCAAATGGCTGATTAAGTGTTGATTTCCCTCTCCACTATCTTTGACGCCTGTAAGGTAATTTAGTAGCTCTTTATTTTTTTGGCTGACCTCATTCGTAATGTTGTTCAAGGTCTCTAAATGCAATAAACACTCAAAGCTGAAGGTGCTAATGATGCCGCTACTCTTTAAGGTATTCCAGGTTATGGTAGTCAATTCGAAATGTGGAAAGGATAAGTTCAGATTTATTTCACCATTGTACTGGTAGACGCCTTGCTTTACATAGGTAGAATCGTAAACCTCCAGAATGTCTGGGTATTTTACTCTGAACTCATTTAAAGCTTCTACTGATGCAATCAGATTGTCGTCTTTATTAGTGTGTTGTCCCAAGAACTTTACGATCTCAAGTAATTCTTCGTGCTTTTCCAGCGCTTCTTTAAGAAAACCGTTATTTGAATTGAACTCAGCTAAAATATTTTCTGTAGCGATGGACTTCTGAGCTACCAACTTTCTGGAGGCCACCCACTCATTCAGATACATGGCAGCAAATACGCCTATCAAGGTTGCTGATAAAGTTACTACCCAGTTGCTCCTAAGTATTTTTGAGTACTTCAAACCTGTCTTCTTATTGGTCATCTACCATCTTAATACAAGATGAGGTTTTAGCTTACAGTAGAACTTATTTGGATGTCAGTATTTCGTTGATTCCAATTCAAGATAATGTTTTGTCTTCATATTTGTGGAGTTTCTTTGTTAAATAGCAGCGCAAGTCAAGAGTTGCTTATATGGAATCGTGACCAACTGGACATACGGCATACCCCCCATTTTATACATGGAGTCCATTTCAAAAACACTCTAAAGCTTCGCGGATTGCTATCCTACAGAAATCTTGGCATTTTTGGCGCGCTTACGCTCGTGCTCTTTCAGCAGCGTTTTGCGCAATCGAATGGAGTTTGGCGTTACCTCCACGTACTCATCTTCCTGGATGTATTCCAAAGCCTCTTCCAGGGTAAAGACGATCGGAGGCACTAACTTGACCTTGGCATCTGCTCCGGCGGAGCGCATGTTGGTCAGTTTCTTGGTTTTGGTGAGGTTGATGACCAGATCACCGGGGCGGCTGTTTTCGCCAACCACCTGCCCTTCGTAAATATCGACATTGGGTCCGATGAAAAACTTGCCCCTTTCTTGTAAGTTATTGATACTAAACGGAATGGATTTTCCAGTTTCCATAGAGATCAACGAGCCATTTTGGCGACCGGGAATGTCTCCTTTGTGCGGCTGGAACTCCTTGAATCGATGGTTCATAATGGCCTCTCCGGCAGTGGCTGTCAGCATTTGGCTCCGTAGGCCGATGATGCCTCGGGAGGGAATCTCGAAGGCCAGCAACATGCGGTCGCCCTTTGGCTCCATGGACAACATCACCCCTCGCCGCCGGGTTACCATTTCAATGACCTTTCCGGAATGCTGCTCTGTCACGTCGATGTTCAGCTCCTCTATTGGTTCGTTTTTTCGACCATTAATCTCCTTGAAGATCACCTGTGGCTGACCGATTTGTAGTTCATAACCCTCCCGGCGCATGGTTTCGATGAGTACGGACAGGTGCAGTACGCCCCGGCCATAGACCCGAAAGGAGTCTGCCGAATTGGTGGCTTCGACCCGCAAAGCAAGATTCTTTTCCAGTTCTTTTTCCAGGCGGTCGTTGATGTGGCGAGAAGTGACAAACTTGCCTTCCTGACCAAAGAAAGGAGAATCGTTGATGGTAAACAGCATGCTCATGGTAGGCTCGTCGATGGCGATGGTTGGCAGAGCTTCTGGGTTTTCGGTATGGGTGATCGTGTCACCGATTTCGAAGCCTTCAATGCCCATAATGGCGCAGATGTCGCCAGCCTGAACTTTGTCGACCTTTATTTTATTCATCCCCTCGAAGAGATACAAGCCCTTGATGTTGTGTTGTTTGACTGTACCATCTCGCTTGATGAGTGCCACTCTTTGGCCAGCATTCAATTGCCCACGATGTAAGCGACCAATGGCAATTCGGCCGATGTAAGAAGAATAATCGAGGGAAGTGACCAACATTTGGGCTGTTCCATCTTCGGTTTGTGGCTCAGGAATGTGCTCTAGGATGGCATCGAGCAGTGGGACAATGTTTTCACCCGGACTTTTCCAGTCTTCTCCCATCCAGCCATTTTTGGCAGAACCGAAAATAGTTGGAAAATCCAATTGCTCCTCTGTTGCATCCAGATTGAACATCAGATCGAAAACTGCTTCCTGAACCTCATCCGGCGTACAATTTTCCTTGTCTACCTTATTAACAACTACTATGGGCTTGAGACCCAGCTGCAATGCCTTTTGCAAGACAAAACGGGTCTGTGGCATAGGACCCTCAAAAGCATCCACCAACAAAAGTACCCCATCTGCCATATTGAGTACACGTTCTACTTCTCCTCCAAAGTCACTGTGACCAGGAGTATCTATGATGTTGATTTTGACATCTTTATAGGTCATGGACGCATTCTTTGCTAGAATGGTGATACCTCTTTCCCGTTCGAGGTCGTTGTTGTCCATGAGCAGTTCGCCCGGTTTCTCGTGTTCTTTGAACAGTTTTCCGGCCAGGAGCATTTTGTCTACCAGCGTCGTTTTGCCGTGGTCAACGTGGGCGATAATGGCGATGTTTCGGAGTGATTGCATGGATACTGCTTTTGACGGTGTATTTACCGTTGTGAAACGCGGCATATCACCGCTTCGTTGCAAAGAAATAGGACTGATTGCTACAATAAGGCCGCAAAATTAGGTAGAATTGGGAAGAAAAGACAGTCTAGTTGAAAAAAAGTAGGTCTTAATGAAGAAACTTAACCTTAAACCAAAGAAAGCGCAATCTGTCAGACGCTTTCATCCCTGGATTTTTTCTGGCGCCATTGCCAAAATGACGGAGCGGCCATCCGACGGTGAGCTGGTGGAGGTCTACGACTCGGCAGACCGTTATCTAGCAACAGGACATTTTCAGGATGGAAGCATCGCCGTTCGGATCATTAGTTTTGATCAAGGGCCGGTGGATGCGACTTTCTGGGAGGCCAAAATGGCCAATGCCTTTGACTTGCGCCAACGATTGGGACTCACAGAAGGGGGTGCCACCAATTGCTATCGCCTGATTCATGGTGAAGGCGATGGCTTACCGGGCCTGGTGATCGATGTGTATCACAAAACGGCAGTGGTACAATGTCACGACATCGGTATGCACCAGTCAATTGGACGGATTGCGGAGGCACTTCAAAAGGTTTTGGGCGATCGCTTGGAAGCAATCTACGATAAAAGCAGGGAAGCCTTACCCAGTCGATATGCCGCTGGAATGGAGAATGGTTATCTCTGGGGAAATGCTGAGCCGGGAGTGGTCCTGGAACATGAGCACTCCTTTTTTGTCGATTGGGAAAAGGGCCAAAAGACAGGTTTTTTCTTGGATCAGCGGGACAATCGAAAGTTACTAGCTCAGTATGCAGAAGGGAAAAGCGTTCTAAATACCTTTTGTTATTCTGGTGGCTTTTCGGTCTATGCCTTGAAAGCAGGTGCCAAGTTGGTGCATTCCGTCGATGCATCGAAAAAGGCCATTGAATGGACGCGCAAGAATACCGAGCTCAACGGGGCTGCCAATGGTCGTCACGAAGCCTTTGCGGAGGATGTCCTCCAATTTTTGAAACGGTCGGAGCGTTCCTACGAACTTGTGGTGGTGGACCCACCGGCATACGCCAAGACGGTCAAAAAGCGCCATGCCGCCGTGCAGGGCTACAAGCGCCTAAACGTGGAAGCCTTCAAGCAAACGGCCAGCGGGGGTATTGTCTTTACTTTCTCTTGTTCGCAAGTGGTCGATTTCAATCTATTTTACCATACCATTGTAGCTGCCGCCATTGAAGCCAAGCGCAGCATCCGGGTCTTGCATCGCTTGTCCCAACCACCGGATCATCCCGTTAATATATTTCATGCCGAGGGTTCATACCTCAAGGGCTTGGTATTGGAGCTTGGATGAGGTGTACGATTGGATCGGCATTATTGGCCGTTGCCAAATTTTGCCCGGATCGCCCTTTCTGTCTTTACCATCACAGCAATGACGGTGTAGGCCAGTAAGCCAACGCCTATGAATAGTTCAAGGGGTTCTTTCAATTTTAGAAGGAAAAGCACGACAGATGCCAGTAGAAGTAGCCCCCCATATCTCATCATCCATTTAGAGGAATACTTTTGAGAAAAGTCCCAACGCTCCTGGCTTTTCATAGAACTGCTGGTCCGGTACCCGATGAGTGAATTGATTTTTTTAGGTGGGTTTTTATAAAAATTCAGACTCATCGCTGCAAAGATGGCGCCTATTGAAAATAGCAGCAACGGCATCATGGAAGGAGTCGTCATATGGAAGGTTTATGGTTTGTCAATAGATTTTTCTTTGAACGGGTTTCAAAGAAAGTTACAGCTTTGTGTCGTTAAACTAGGTGAATCTAAGTGTTCACAGCACTTGTAGTACTTATGGTCCATTGTCCATCACTTATGTTTTTTTACTCGTTTGTCTATGATCTTTTCAATATTATTCTATCCTATTCGAAAGTGGCTTCTCCAATAATTGTAAGTATGTCGAGGAGCCAAAGTGAGGGATAGATTGTCTGACACCATTTCTAAGCTGTGTTCCATAATCAAATTACGATGAAAAGCTGCTACAAAAAAGTATTCATAGGAATATTGACCCTAACGCTATGTCATTGGTCGGGCATGTGTCAAGAAGGAAAAGATGAGCGCCCCAACGTGATTGTGATACTGGCAGATGATTTGGGCTATGCGGATGTTGGGTTTACAGGATGTGAGGACATAAAGACTCCTCGGATAGATGCGCTGGCCGAAAGCGGGATTGTATGCACCAATGCCTATGTGACACACCCTTACTGTGGACCATCAAGAGCTGCCATCCTAACCGGTCGTTACCAGGCTCGGTTTGGTATGGAGATCAATCCGACAAATTCGCCTTTTGATTTGCATATGGGCTTGCCTTTGGAGGAAAAGACTTTTGGGCAACGTCTCAAAGAGGTGGGATACCAAACAGCCATCGTAGGTAAGTGGCACATGGGGGCTGCTCCCCCTTATCATCCCAACAACAGAGGATTTGAGCATTTTTATGGCTTTCTTTCAGGTGGACATAGTTATTTTCCATCTGGTGTTGATGCCATTTCTCCTTTGGTGGATAAAAACGGAAACCCTCGATACAGCGCCAATGAAGGTGATCACAAACCTTTATGGAGAAACAATGGGGCAGGAGCGTTCAAGGAATACCTAACGACAGCGCTGAGCCGCGATGCAGCACAGTTTGTAAAGTCTTCAGAAAAGCCCTTTTTGTTGTATTTGGCCTACAATGCACCGCACCAACCACTTGAAGCTCCCCGGGAGACCATCGATAAATATCGTCACATCAAGAATAAATCGCGCCGCACCTATGCCGCAATGATTGATAAGATGGATGAGGGAATTGGGATGGTGATTGATGCACTGAAAGAGAGCGGAAAATTTGACAATACCCTAATCTTCTTCCTTTCTGATAATGGAGGGGATCGAAAAATTGCTCCCTGGCAACTGGAATTGTTTGCAAATAACCATCCATTCAAAAAGGGTAAGGGCTCTCTCTATGAAGGAGGCATCCATGTGCCATTTTTCATTCATTGGCCCAAGGCCATTAAAACGCCCGGAACATTTGACGGCCTTGTCTCCGCCGTAGACATTGCAGCGACAGCATATGCGATCGCGGGCGTGCAGACCACAAATGCCCAATTGGATGGAGTTGATCTGATGCCCTACCTAAAAAAGGAAAAAGAGGGTACACCACATGATGCGATCTACTGGCGTGAAAACGAAGGAACCCTATGGGCTGTGCGTACCAAAGACACAAAGCTATTCGTAGACAAAAATGGCGCGCAACCTCTTCTTTTTGACATGGCAATAGACCCATACGAGGACCACAACATCGTAGATGAAGCACCAGAGAAAAGAGCCCAATTGGCCAAACTATGGAACGACTGGAATGCGCAAAACAAACCGCTCCTGTGGCTTCAGTCTACGGACTATCAAAAGCGCCGATTGCAAATGTACGATGAGCTGCACCAGCAAATGCTGGATCAAGCATCGAAACGACAGCCGAGGGTGGTTGAATGATGGATGAAGCCATTAGCTCGCTAATAATCTTATCGACCGATCTTATTCTTTCCCAATGATTTGAATCGAATCAGCTTGTACGGCTTGCTTGCCAGCTCCTTTCCGCCATTCAGGGCCGCCGCCTTGTGCAATTGGTTGATGACAACGTAGAAGTAGCCATCTGATCCATAGGACATACCGTCGGGCCAGGACAGTTCTTTATGGCTGAACAGCAGGCGGTAGTTCCCTTTGGTTGTGACGCCAATGCCACTCTCGGAAATGGAGGTGATGTAGACATTGCCCTCTCCATCGACGCTGATGCCGTCGGAGGCAGGCTTCGGGCCGTATGTCTCGATGCCTTCGGCTAATTGTGCATCGGTTTTAGAGAAGTCAGCCAGCATTTCAGATTTTATCCTGTAGATATTGCCAGCATTTACGGTTCCGTAGTAAACCCATTCATTGTTGGGATCAATGGCGATGGGATTCAAGCCGAGATTGACGGGCTTTTTGCCTTCCGGGGTGCTAACCGTCAGTGGCTGGCCTTCTATCAATGCGGCCTCCTCACCGGCAAGAAAGGAGGGATGCTTTGTCAGTAAACGCTTGCATTGACCTGTGTTTAGGTTGAGTGCGATGATGGCGGGTTCTTGCTCTCCCAACAGATCGGCCCTCCCCATGTCGGCGATGTAGAGCATTTTTCTCTGCTGATCCAAAGCAAAGTCCTGAAGAAAATCATTTTTTTGGCGGATCGATTGCGGTATGTAATAGAGTCGGTCCAATCCACCTTTGGCCAAATCCCATACGATGACCTTGGCAGAATGCTCCGCGTTGCCCCAGTCCAGCACGTACAATTTGTTGTCTTCAGTTGCCTGTATACCGATGGCATTGGCAATTCCGATACCTTTTACGGGATTAGACGCCCATTCTTTGCTTGGAAAAATTTGGTGATTTCCTTTTGCATCCACCTTCATCAGGCTGACATCTGCACCGTCCATCGGATGCATGGTGACAAAAATGGAACCGTCTTTGGCAACAGCCGGGTTGGCTGGCCGGACACCGTCGAAGGTGGCGTAGACTTCATAATCTTGCGCAGTGCTGGTCGCTCCAAAAAGCAGCAAGAGCAGGCCGATAAGGGATATACTTGATTTCATTCTAATTATTTTTTGGGAATACTCGACTTGTGTTGTGCCATTTGGTGGATGGCGTAAATTTACAAGCTTTCCACCTTTGGTCCCATATACGATTATTGGTTTAATAGGTATATAAAAAGGTCAGATGGGCATTTGTTCGGAGATCGGCCACAGATCATGCTGCTCGTACTGGCCAATACCACTACTTGTCTTCGCGAAGCTATTTGATTCACTCCTCATCATTCTGCTTTGACATCCTCTTCCTCCCAACTCACTACTTCCGGCTTTCGCGGCTGCAAGGGGAGCGCTAGTTTTGTCATCGTATTCAACAAACAAATTAAATTTTTAACCCATTGTTTAACCTTCAAAAAACCTTTTAAAAATGAGTAAGCACCTAATGAAATTGTTCGCCATCATTTCCATGATTCCAATGAGCTGGCTGGGACAAGACAAGGACACCAAAACCGATAAGCCAGTGGAGGCGGTTTGTGAGGAAATGGTAGCAATCGATGACTGCCAAGAATCTGCCCAAAAGCTGGCTTCTCTGACGCTCGTCTCTTTTGACGACAGTAAGTTCTACAACCTGGTCCAAAATGCCCAAAACGCCTATGGTCATTGCTTCGAGGGCTACGACAAAAGTGTTCTGCTGAAGCTGGTCTATAATTCTGGCCGCAGACCGACCGAACACAGTACCATTCCGACAAAGGATCAATTCTTCGCAAAGTTGAACGAATTGGCGCAAGACGGCTACACCATCGATGTTTTCATCTTTACGCATGGAACAACGAACGCCATCGCCTTGCGTGAAAGTACGATTCGCGGCAGCGACATTCTCAACAACCTCTACCACCGCAACGATGGTTTGGGCATGGGGAACTTCCCCCTGCGGATGGTTTATCAGATGAACTGTGTGGGTTCTAGCCTCAATCAGGAGTTTCGGCAGGCTGGGGCAGAGGTCGTCATCGGCTCCCGTCGGGTCAACTTTTACCCTAATCAATTCAATGCATTTGCCAAAGAATGGAACAAAGGAAATGTTTCTGTCCGTACCGCCTTGAATCGCGCCAACACAGCAGCTTCCCGCACTGCCATGCAGGTGGTGGTTAAGCTGGATGCGACTGCCAATGCGCCCTGCTTTTCACCCAAGTGTCGCTTGGGCAAAACGATTCTTTCCAACGATCGAAACAATTGTGCCTACCGCTACTTTGACTGCCAGTGGGGGCTGGATTATCCGGAATACCAAAGTAAGGATGGAAAGGAGATTATGAATCATTCTTCCAAAATGATCATCTCCGGAGATAGCAATATGAGGAAAAACACCATTATCTAAGCCCAAGAATCAATCAAGGAAATTAGGGTGATCTTCCCAACTTAGTGGAAGGTCACCCTATTGCTTTTCCAACTTGTCATTTCTTTGTCCAGCCTAAAAGGACGGGATCATTGGTTGGAGACCAGGTTGTCATAAATCTGCACCTTCTCCCAGAGGTCCTTGTACTGATCGACGAACTTGAGATGGATGGGGTCTTCTTGGTAGGCATCGTGGTCCGCCTTGTTTTTGAAGTGACAAATCCAGGCGTAGTCGTAGCTGTTGTCGACCACCTCGCGAGGGGTCATAGCAGGTGGGCCGTAGTACAGTTTGTAGATGGAAGGTGTTTTGGCCAGTTCTTTCATACCTTCTTCAAAAGAAGCCTTTAAGTCAGCTGGCGCATCTTTTTTGACCCAAAAGAAAACGGTGTGGATGAAAGTAGCGTCATCGGTTTGAGCATCGCTCAAGGCTTTTTCGGCAGCTGCTAGTTTATCTTTTGTTTGACGCAATTCGTCTTCCAAGCCCGGATTGGCTTGTTGGCAGGCTACTAAGCTCAGTAGGAGTAAGGCAAAAATGATTCTCATAAGATAAGATTGTTAGCTTGATTTGCTCAAATCTACTAATTCCCTGATGCAAGTTGTAATGAATAAATGGAAAATCCCCAGGATACTTTTGATACGGAGTGGGAGAGGGCAAATAAATTTGGCGGTATCCTGAAATTTCGGATTGATTTATCTCTCTACATGACAAAATTGCCATACAAAAGAAAAAGGGCTTAATTTCAAGGTTACCACACCAAATGAAATTAAAGCCCAATGAAAAATAATAGTATCGAAAAGATAGGTCAAATTCTGGATTTAGCTAGTGCCAGATTTG
>JBCCSZ010000099.1:0-22816 GCA_039199225.1 Bacteroidota bacterium | reverse complement strand
GGTCGTCTTCAAATTCCTGCCAGTCTGGGTTGTCAATGTCGTAATCTTTGCTTTGCAGGTCGCGGATGACGTATTCCCAAAGATCGTGGATTCTATACACACCAGCCTGTTCTTCGCTGAGGTTGGTTACCTCAAATTGAGTATTCAGGTCGCTATGGGTGTTTACCTCTGCTTGGATGCGGCGCAACAAGGAAGATTTACCACTGCCTCTGCGACCAACGAAGACGTAGTGTTGAAAGGAACTCCCCGGGTCGGTCTGCCGAATATCCGCGGTGATGCGCTCAAATATTTGCTTCCGTACAATGAAATTGCGGATGCTTTGCTCGTCGGTTTGGTTGGCAACCTGGTACTGCGTTAGGTAAGTGTCCATGATCTTTTTTGTTGGAGGATATAAGGATGGCGGCACTTCCACCATTCTTGGAGTAATGGAGAGATAAAGGTAAAGATGTTGCCCTCCTGATGGAGGTAACCGTCTTTTATGAGCACATCATCAATCTTGGCCTTATAGGTGGTGGATTGTCCGGTTTTGATGGCCAGGTTGTACAATTCCTGGATGCTTAAACTGGAATGGTGGGCGCAATAAGTCAACACCTCCCAGAAAAATGGATAATCATTGGGGAAATAATCCTCTAAGCGCTCATCCCAGTCGCTGAAGTTTTTGTGGTTGCGGAGCACCAAAGACCACGCCCGGTCGATGTCCTCCTTTGTCAATTGCGTTCGCTTGTCAGTATACAGGATGTCGTTGCATCCTTCGATGATGAGCTGAATGTAGTAGGGCAAGGCTTGTTGCAATCGCTGAAGAATGTAGGTGCGACAGGATTCATCCACCTGCATACTTGCATTTTGGAGTAGGTGCTCAAAAAAACCATCCACCTCGTCTGCATCAAGCGCCTCCAGGTTTTGCTCGTACAAATCATTGATGACACTCAGTCGATCGACATTTTTTACAATGTGATCCAAACCAACAGACCCCGCCAACACTAAAGTAAAATGGCCTTTGAAAGAATCGTCGTGGCGCAGGCTGCGCAGCGTATGCAAGATGTCTTTGGCCTGAGCGATGCCCTCCCGAGCAGCAATGTTTTTAATGACGTCCGGAAATTCATCCAACATCAAGACAACATGCACATCTGCTGGCTTCAGCTTGGAGAGCAGTTCCAGGAGGTTGCTTTTGTAGTCGAAATCTTTCTCTTTGATTTTTACACCAGTAGCGGTGATTTCTTCCACGCCCTTTGTCTGGAGCCATCTGCGAAACCGCTCTCTGGCCTTTTGTAAGCTTTTCAGCTGAATAAGGAGCAATTCAAAAAGACGCTTGTAAAAATCTATGGCTGTCGCGTCAGAAGAGATGTTTTGATACTTACAGCTGTAATGCGCATCTGGATTGGCCGCAATGTATTTCATAATGGAGGATTTTCCCAACCTCCGGGGAGCGGAAAGCAGGATGTGGTTCCCCTTGCGTATTTCACGCCAGAGCTTTTCCTCGATTTTATGCCTGCGAAAGTACTTTTTACCAACAGCAGTACTTCCGACTATGGTATTTGGATGTATCCATTTCATGTTGACAATGAATTTATTGTTAAATATACTTAACTATGATTCCATTGTCAAGTATTTGACAACAACTTTATTGTCAACCGCTAAAAATCCGCTCAAATCAGCGCCAATACATTCTCCGGCGGACGCCCGATCACGGCCTTTTCCCCCTTGATGACAATGGGTCGCTCGATCAACTTCGGATGTGCCACCATGGCTTCCAACCACTCTTCGTCGGATAATTCTTTGCCTTTAAACTGCTCCTTGTAGACGGCTTCGCCTTTTCGGACCAGCTCAAAAGGGCGAATACCCAGCTTTTGAACGATCTTTTGCAGACTTGCCTTGTTGGGTACTTGGTCTAGGTAAAGAACAATTTCGGGTTGTATGCCTTTGTCCTCTAAAATCGCCAAGGTTTCCCTACTTTTGCGGCAGCGTGGATTGTGGTAGATGGTCATTGGTATTGATTTTAACTGCAAATATAATTGTCATGATTTGGAAACAGACTTTTACCGTAGAAGGATTGAATCAATTTTCAGCCGATACCCTACTCGATACCATTGGCATTGAGTTCACCGGTTCGGGGGATGACTATCTGGTGGCTCGCATGCCGGTCGACAAGCGGACGTTTCAACCGTTTCGCCTGCTGCACGGCGGGGCCTCTGTAGCCCTTGCAGAATCTCTTGGAAGTACGGCTTCCATGCTGTGCCTGGAAGATATAGAGGCTTACCAGGCGGTGGGTCTGGAGATCAATGCCAACCATCTCAAGTCGGCCCGAGGAGGTTTTGTGATCGGTACGGCAAGGCCCGTTCGGTTGGGGCGGCGCATTCACGTT
Source organism: Bacteroidota bacterium (assembly GCA_039199225.1). Lineage (GTDB taxonomy): Bacteria > Bacteroidota > Bacteroidia > Chitinophagales > Saprospiraceae > JBCCSZ01. Next base: position 20,454 of record JBCCSZ010000099.1, on the reverse strand, counting down.
TGGAACATTGAGATTCGGGATGAGCAAGACAGTTTGATTTGTGTCAGCCGCCTGACAATGGCCATCATCCAAAAGAGCGCCTAATTATCAGCGAATATGCTAATTTTACAGCCACGCTTCGCAGATAATCAGTTGGGCCGAAAATTGATGTAAAGGCCCTAAAAAACGGCAAGTAAATGACCGTACATCTTCCGACATCTTAAAATGTATCAGCATTTTTGTAGGAAAATGAAGTAACCGCCTCCAAAGTTCGTTTCAAACAAAGTCCAACCGGGCTTTCAATTAGTTGCAATAAATCAGTACAGCTAGGCCATTGTTTAGCTACTTAATCAAATTAAGATTACAATACCATCGTATGAAAAGACTTACTTTACAATTGTTGTTTTTATTCATTGGTGCAAGCACTGCGCTGGCGCAGCTCAATATGACGCTCAGCTCGCAGGTGGAGTACAACGCAGACCTCAACGACGTGTGGGGATGGGCCAACGAAACAGACGATCGGGAGTATGCACTCGTGGGCGTCCGCAACGGCTTATCAATCATTGATGTGACCGATCCAGAAAATCCGGAAGACAAAGGCTTCATTCCCGGACCGAGTTCTACCTGGCGGGACATCAAGACCTGGAAAAATTATGCTTTTTGTGTCAACGACAATACCGACTCCGGCCCTAGCCAGGGGATTTTGGTCGTTGATTTGTCCAACTTACCCGACACCATCACGGATGAAGATTATTACTATTGGATGCCAACTTTTGAACGCAATGGCCAGATGGAAACCATCACCCGCTGCCACAATATTTACATCGATGAATTCGGCTTTGCCTATCTGGCAGGTTGCGATGCCAATGGTGGTGGATTGATCTATGTGGATGTCGAAGATGGAGAAAATCCCATTATCTCAGGGGTTGGAGCGTCGGTTTACTCCCATGATGTTTACACCAGAGACAATAAGGCTTATTCGGCAGAAATCAACATTGGCCGCCTGTCTGTTTACGATGTGACGGATAAAGAAGATACCAAGTTATTGGGGCTTACTCGAACGCCTTTCTTCTTTACCCACAATGTTTGGCTGTCTGACGACGGCAACTATGCTTTCACAACAGACGAACAGCCCAATGCCTTCATCGGATCGTACGACGTCAGTGACCCAACTGACATCATCGAGTTGGATCGCTATCGGCCGCTGGCGACCGAAGGAACTGGCGTGATTCCACACAATGTGCATGTTTGGGAAGATTGGATCATCATTTCTTACTACAGCGATGGTTGTATTATCTTGGATGCCAAGCGCCCACACAATCTCATCGAGGTCGGAAACTTCGATACCTTTATCGGCGCAGGTGGTGGCTTCGACGGTATCTGGGGCGCATATCCCTTCCTACCATCGGGCATTGTTCTGGGAACCGACATCGGCAATGGCCTTTTTGTATTCGAGGCCAATTATGTGAGAGGCTGCTACTTAGAAGGCACGGTGGTCGACAGCATCAGCAAGGAGCCAATTGCACAGGCTAATGTGCGCATCCTTGGAGGCGACCTCAACCGGGAAAGCACCTCTCTGACGGGCGAATACGCTACCGGCCAGGCTACGCCCGGCACCTTTGATGTAGAATACTCCCGCTTCGGATACGCCACCAAGGTGATCCCAACAGAGTTGATCAATGGCGAATTGAAAATACAGAATGTGGAGCTGCGGCCAGATCGCAACACCTTCAGCCTGAATGGCAATGTTGTTTTGAAAAGAGATGGCAGCCCTGTCCAGAATGCCACAGTGGAGCTTTTCAATGACAATTTTGAATACTTCCTGGAAACAGACGAAAATGGAAAAGCCATTCGCGGAAGTGTTTTCGAAGGAACCTACACGGTTGTTGCCGGCCAGTGGGGCCTCAAGGCAGGAACAACCACGGTGGATGTCACAAGCAACAATACTACTTTTACAATTGAACTAGAAACAGGCTTCAGAGATGAATTTGCGCTCGATCTCGGCTGGACCGAGTTCAGCGACAGCCGCACGGGCATATGGGTCCGGGATGAGCCCATTGGTACTTTAGACGCTGATGAGAACTTCCTGGTCAATCCAGAGGAAGACTTACCTGGTGACATAGGAAACCAATGCTACATGACAGGTAACCTGGGCGGTGGCCAAGGAACAGATGATGTCGACTCTGGAACAACCTCCCTGACCTCTCCACCAATGGATTTATCTTCCTACAATAGTCCTGTGGTGAGCTTCCGTTCTTGGTTGGTCAACATTGGTGGCCGGTTTGAGCCGAACGACACCCTATTTGTCACGGCGCTGAATGGACAAACGGAAGTCAACATTGCCAAAATCAGTACTTCTGAAAGTCTCTGGAAGCCGGCCACACAGGTCATGCTGGCGGATTTCATAGACATTACAGATAATATGCAGATTCGCTTCTCTATTTCGGATGCCAATAGCCTCAATACAGGTGCAAACATCGCGGAAGCTGCCATCGACGAATTCGAGGTTTTCGATGCCAATCCGACTTCTGTCTCAGAGTTGGCAGTCAGCAACATCTCCATGGAGGCTCTGCCCAATCCATTTGACAACAACGTCCAGATTCGCTACGAGTTGAAGGCGGCCTCCAGAAATGCGGTTCTGCGTCTGTTCAATCCACTGGGTCAACAATTGCAAAGCAGGGTTTTAGATGACCTACAGGGCTTTGTGGAGCTTGGAGAGAATCTAACCAACGGGGTTTACTTTATTCGAATCGACCTCGACGATCAATCTAGCAAAATGATCAAAATCGTTAAGCAGTAAAGAAGAAGCTGCTTAATCATACCAATACTGTGTGGGTGATCCTGGAAATCATTGATTCTTAGGATCACCCATTTCAATTTTATCAATCTACCATCCCACGAACATCTTGAGCAATGTCGAAAAGGTTTCTATTCTTCTGATTGGTCAGCAGTACGATCAAGAATTCCTCGTCAAGATAATGCTGAATCAAACACTCGTAATTGCCCGACGACCCATGGTGCGAATGGTAGTTCAACTCGTCTTTCTTCCACTCGGACACGCCCAGCGCCACTTGAAAGTTGCCCTCGCCTTCATACTTTTTGGACAATTGCTTCATAGACTCTTTTGAGACAATTTCATAGCTGTCCAACTTGGACATCCACTGGTACATGCCCGAAAGCGAGCCACAGATCGTCGGCAGCTCATAAGCCAGGTCGTCTTCTGCAAATTCACCATCAAAAGGTAGCGCAAATTGTTCATCGTCCGTAAAAGGAAATTTATGCTCAATTTGAATTCCCTCGATGCCATGAGGCTTTAGAATATTGTCTTCCAGATAAACATCGAACGGCAGGCCCGAGCGCTTTTCCACAATGGCCATCAGCAAAATCGGATTGTAATTCGAATAGATGTAGTTGCTCCCCGGTGCATGCTCGAGCTTTTCCAACTGCTGCAAATCCCTCAGAAGAATGCGCGGACTAACCAGGGTGTCCGCCTGAAAATAAGTAGGCCAATCAACCCGGGCCAATCCGCTGGTATAGTTCAGTAAGTGCTTCATTTGTATCTGTCCAGCCCAAGCGGGAAACTGTGGCAGCAAATCAGATAGGCGATCTTCCAAAGACAAGCGCCCCTTTTCCACCAACTGCAAAATAGCTACGGCCGGAAATTCTTTATAAATCGACCCCAAACCAAATAAATGGTCGGCATCAAGCCTTCTGTCCTTTGCGCCATTGGCATATCCAAAGGAAGCACTGTAAAGCACAGAATCCGATTGTACGATCAATACATTTCCATTGAAAGTACCTGCCTCATGCAAGTCCGTAAAATAGCTGGCCATGTCACCTTCCGGCTGCGAACAGGAAGGCCAGGCATACAAAAAGGTGAATAAAAGAAGGAAGTTCCCAAATACTCGATAGAATTTACAAGCTAACATTTCTCAACTGCTGTTTATGGATCAACAAATGACGGTTTAGTTTTCATTGCGCCATAATACAACACCTTTTTCTTGTTGTCAGCTAATTGTACTCTTTCTTTTGCACTTCTTTATCAGCAAAGGCTACAGTATAAGGCTTGTTTCACCGGTTTTCTACCATCTGGCCCTCGGCATTTTTCAGCTTAGCAAGTGCATAAGTTCTCCTTTTAAAATCCGTAGGCTTTGTTTTTTCAATTTTTTTAAAAATGCTACAGAAATACTCATAGGAGTTAAAGCCACACTGAAAAGCAATCTCCTGCAAATTGAGTTTATCCTTTTGAATCAGGATTCTGGCCTGCCGGATGCGCTCGTGCATCACATAATCAATCGGGCTTTTACCCGTACATTCCTTGAAGACCTTGAAAAAGGTCGTCTGCCCCAGACCCGCAATTTTAGCCAACGAAGTGGTTGTCAGTTTTTGATCGATATTTCTTTTGATGTAGGCAATGACACGCCGGATGTTGTCTTTATCAATGCTTTTCTCAAAATTCATCTTCAACAAGTACAATCCCTCCGTGCTGAATAGCCGATACAAGATTTCTTTGATGATCAAGTCCTCCACCAAAGGCTTACTAGGACTGCGGTCCTGCAGCTGGATGTCGTACAATCTCGTAAAGGTTTTTATCAACAATTTATCGTTGGATAAAAAGTATGGATTGGGATTTTTCACCGTCCTACCAAAGAGGATGTCCTTATCAGAACTGGAAAACAGCACATCTTCATAAACAGATTGTACAAAGGAAGGATTCAATTCCAGGACCAGACACTTGGTCGGATTGTAAATCGTTGCATTTGGTATCGAAATGTTATTGACCACTCCTTTCTCCGGAATAAAGAAGGTTCCTGGGAAAAACTCAAACTTTAGGTTTTCACTGACAATCGTTTTATGCCCGGACAACATGAGGGTCAAAACAAACTGGTCGAAGTAAAACTTAATGTCTTTACAAGCACAATTGGTCTCGTAAATATTCAGTGTGCCATTCCTAAGTCCGAAACTCGTCCCTCTCTCAATGAATTTTTCATCTTCCATACTTAATTATTATTCAAATAAACTAATGTATCATTCAATAAATAAATCAAAATTCGTCATTCTTCACAAGATCGTGATATAATCTATTAAAATTGAACGATAGTGTAAAATAAGAATATTCTTCTGCTATAACTTGTGTTTGCTTCAATTAATTTTTCAAATAGTTAAGAAATGAACACATACCCCTTTATGATCGATGGGTCTCCCGTCACAAGCTCCCGCACCTTTGAGGTGAAAAATCCTGCAACCGGAGAATCACTAGGTCATGCCTCCATTTCTGAAAAATCACATGTGGAGGCTGCCGTAGCTGCCGCCAAAGCCGCCCAACCTGCCTGGGCTGCTCAATCAGACGACGAACGCAAAGCCATTTTGATGCAAGTCGCCCAGGTCCTGACCGACCATACCGACTATTTGGCAAAATGGATTACACAGGAACAAGGAAAACCACTGGCCGGACCAGGCTCCATGTTTGAAATGCAAGCCTGCCTAGGCTGGACACAGGTCCCAGCTTCTTTGGACCTACCCGTCGAAGTTGTTTTTGAAGACGATACACGCCGCGATGAAATGCACCGCAAGCCCATCGGCGTCATTGGAGCCATCGCTCCCTGGAACTGGCCACTGATGATCGCCATTTGGCAAATCATTCCTTCTTTGAGAGCTGGCAATACGGTTGTCATCAAGCCATCGGAATACACCACCATCGGTACTTTGGAAATGATTCGACTGATGAACACGGTCTTACCCAAGGGGGTCTTGAATACCATATCCGGAGGTGGGGCCGTCGGAGCCATGCTCGTCAAAAACCCGGATGTCGACAAAATCATGTTCACAGGAAGCGCCTCCACGGCAAAGAAAATCATAGAAGCCTCGGGTGGCAATATGGCCAGACTCACCCTGGAATGTGGCGGCAACGACCCGGCCATCATCCTACCTGGTACCGAAATTCAGTCGAAAGCCGGCGATTTGTTCTGGGGCTCTTTCATCAACATGGGCCAAACCTGCGCCTGTGCCAAAAGGCTGTACGTCCATGAAGACGACTACGATAAGGTGGTCGGTGCATTGGATGCCGTTGCTGGGCAAATGCCCATGGGCAATGGTATGGAAGAGGGCATTGTACTGGGGCCGATTCAAAATAAAATGCAATTCGACAAGGTGAATGACCTGGTGGAAGATGCCAAGGCACAAGGTGCAAGCATCATCAGGGGCGGCAGCCCCATGGAGGGGCCAGGCTATTTCTATCCCATCACCCTAATCGGCGACGTAGACAATGGCAACAGAATTGTGGACGAAGAACAGTTTGGTCCTGTTCTCCCCATCATCAAGTACAAAACCGTCGAAGAGGCCATTCAAAAAGCCAACGATACAAAAACCGGCTTAGGCGGCTCGGTCTGGGGAGATGATCTGAGCGAAGCAGCCAAGGTTGCTTCCAGGATTGAAACGGGAACCGTTTGGATCAATCAGCACGGAGCCATTCACCCCATGGTACCTTTCGGTGGCATTAAGGAGTCGGGCTACGGCGTGGAGTTTGGTCTGGAAGGCTTGAAGGCCGTCACAGTTCCGCAAATCATCAGCATCAAAAAGGCAGCGCCCGTGGAAGCATAGCAAACTGCCCAACGCGACTTATTCTCTCATCAAAAAAGCTTAAAAATGAATTTTGACTTCATCATCATTGGTGCAGGCTCTGCTGGCTGCGTCATCGCCAATAGATTATCTGCCAATCCAAATACCAAGGTGCTACTGCTGGAAGCTGGCAGCCCCGACAACGATCCCAACATACACGCCCCTGCCGCTTGGCCGGCCACCTGGCAAACAGAACGGGACTGGGCCTACATGACCACTCCTCAGAAGCATGCCGGCAATACGCCCCGCTACTGGCCTCGCGGCAAAACGCTGGGTGGTAGTTCCAGCATCAACGGCATGATTTACATCCGAGGCCACCATACGGATTATGACAACTGGGCCTATCAAGGTTGTCAAGGTTGGGACTATCAAAGCGTTTTGCCCTACTTCAAGAAATCTGAAAACTACTACAAGGGAGCAAATGAATTTCACGGCAGTGAAGGACCATTGCACGTCACCAAAATCCAAAACCCAAATCCGATTTCCACTGCTGCCATCAATGCTTGCCAGGAAATTGGTTTGCCTGTCACCGATGATTTCAACGAACAAATTTGGGGCGCGGGAATGAATGAGTTGACCGTGACGCCCGAAGGCGAAAGATGCTCGACGGCCAAGGCATTTTTATTGCCTGTTTTGGATCGCGAAAACCTGACAGTACAAACCAATGCTGCAGCTACTAAGTTGCTGTTTGATGGCAAGAGATGTACTGGCGTGCTTTACCAAAAGGATGGCGAAGCCATGGAAGCCAAAGCCACCAATGAGGTCATTGTATCCGCTGGCGCAATTGCTTCTCCCCAATTATTGATGTTGTCTGGGATTGGCAATGCCAGCCATTTGCAAGAACACGGGATCGAAGTTGTAGCAGACATTCCTGGCGTTGGGCAAAACCTGCACGACCACCTCTTGGTGAGCGTTATTTTTGAAGCCAAGGAGCAAATTCCACCCCCACAAGCCAATCTATTGGAGGCACAACTGTTTTGGAAAAGTCGCCCCAACATGCTTTGTCCAGACCTACAACCGCTCTTTATGGGGCTGCCCTATTACTCGCCCGGTTATGAAGGACCAGACAATGCCTTTACACTCTGTGCCGGCCTCATCCGCCCCGTCAGCCGAGGAGAAGTCAAGCTAAATTCTGCCAATCCGGAAGATGCTCCTTACCTCGACCCAAATTATCTCGGTGAGCAAGCAGACTACAATGCCTTGTACGAAGCAGTCCAACTTTGCCGCAAGCTGGGCTACACCCAAGCCATGCAAGAGTGGATGAAGGTCGAAGTTCTTCCTGGCAAAGACGCAACAGAGGCCGACATCGAAGATTACATCAGAAAGTCCTGTGGCACCTACCACCACATGGTCGGTACCTGCAAAATGGGCATCGACAGTATGGCCGTTGTCGATCCGTCGTTGCGCGTACATGGGCTGGAAGGACTGCGGGTGGCCGATGCCTCCATCATGCCTGCCATTACCTCTGGCAACACCAATGCGCCCTCGATTATGATTGGCGAAAAGGCAGCAGATTTGATTTTAGAAAATTAATAAAATAGTGAGCAGTTTATCATACAAGTAATTTTTGTCTAAACATTTATTTATGATTTATTTTGTAGAATTGTGGCGTGCCAAACCGAGCTGGGAGGCATTATCCACAGACGAAAGAACGGCCTACATGGGCCAAGTTGGCTCTGCCATTCAAGGTCTAATAGAACAGGGTGTCAAAATTCTGACCTGGTCTAAAAACGATGAAAAAACAGACCGAAAAATAGCCTACGACTACATGGCCATTTGGACCTTTCCCAATCAGGAATTGGCAGATGGTTTTCAAAAATTGGTTGAAGGCGCCGGCTGGTACAACTACTTCGAGCAAGTCAATTTCATGGGCGCAGAAGACAGTGTGGAGAACACAATCGGACAATTGATTCAAATTTGACATCATAGCAATGTACAACACCAGAATAGAACAAATGCCATTGGAGGAATTGCGGGCTTTGCAAAATGCCCGCCTCTCCGATTTGGTTCAGCGCGTTTACCAAGAGGTTCCCTTTTACAAAAAACAGTTCGATGCCATTGGACTGCACCCCAAAGACATCCGGTCGGTAGAGGACTTGCCCAAGATTCCATTTACCAAGAAATCCGATTTGCGGGACCACTACCCCTTTGGTTTATTTGCCAAGCCGATGAACGACATCCGGCGCATTCACGCCTCTAGCGGCACGACCGGCAAGCCAACAGTAGTCGGATACACCCAGAACGACCTCGACCTGTTCGACGAAGTCGTTGCCAGATCGCTCGCCTGCGCAGGTGCCAAAGCGGGGATGAAGCTCCACAACGCCTACGGCTATGGCCTATTCACTGGCGGCCTGGGCATGCATGGCGGTGCCACCAAATTGGGGATGGCTGTCATTCCTGTATCGGGCGGTATGACGGAGCGGCAGTTGACCATCTTGCAGGACTTCAAACCAGAGGTCATCTGTTGTACGCCTTCCTACGCCCAAACGCTCTCGGAAGAATTTGCCCGGCGCAACATCGACACCCGTCAACTGGCAGTCCAATACGCCATCTTGGGTGCAGAGCCTTGGACAGAAGCCATTCGCGAGCAGGTGGAGGCCGGCCTTCAAGTGGATGCCACCAACATCTACGGCCTAAGCGAAATCATCGGTCCAGGTGTTTCGCAGGAAGATTTCGAAGAAAAAGGCAGTGGCAGCTACATTTGGGAAGACCACTTTTTCCCCGAAGTTGTCCACAAGGAAACAGGGGAACCACTCCCCTATGGCGAAGAGGGCGTCTTGGTTTTCACGACCCTCACCAAAGAAGCTTTTCCCGTCCTCAGATATTGGACCAATGACATTTGCAGCATCAACTATGATTCAAATGCCAAACGGACCCACATCAAAATGTCGGCCATCAAAGGGCGTTCCGACGATATGCTGATCATCAGAGGAGTGAATTTATTTCATACACAAGTAGAAGAAGTCATCCACCAATTTGAAGGGCTGAGTCCCAACTATCGCTTGGTGGTCGAAAGAAAAGGTACGATGGACAGCGTACTGGTCGAGGTGGAAAGTACCAATGAAACGTCTGCCGATGAGCAGCGAGCATTGGGCGAACAGCTTGCCGGCAAAATCAAAAACACCATCGGGCTTTCTATGGCGACAGCGGTGAAGACTCCTCATTCGATTCCGCGCAGCCAGGGCGGAAAGTTGAGTCGGATTTTGGATAAGCGGCGATAGGTAGACAACTACTCCGCTGGATCGGCATTCCCGCTCAAATCTCCCAGCTTGACGCCAATGAACTCCAAGTCTGTTCGGTCTTCCGACAGGTTGTTCAGCACCTGGACGCCATCGTTTTCAAATCGCCAGGAGAGGCCGGATGGAAAACCGCTGTCGACACCAAGTACGAGCTTACTGATCAATACCATATCGAAACCGGAGATGGTGCCGTTCATACTGACGTCTGCTGCCAGAATGCCATAGGGGGACGGTAGGGCTTCGACATCCAATACGTGCTTGCTGACAAAGACTAGGTCGAAGGAACTGACCCCATTTTTGGCATTGTCGCGCTTCACAGCTGTCAAGGTGTAGCTACCGCCGGAAGGGACATCGAAGGAGAAGGTGCCGTCCGGCCCAGTGGTCAAGGAGTCGGCCAGGTCACCAGATAGGTAGATGGTAACGCCATTGATCGGACGGTCGTCCGGCATTTTTACTGTTCCGGAGAGAGTATAGTCGGGTGGCGGTTGATAGTGGCCGAGCGTCATGGCCCCTGTACCGTCGGGGTCCAACCATTCGCGTAGTCGCTCGTCGGGATTTCCGCCAGCATTCCAGGATTTGGAAAAGCGGCCATAGAAGGCCCGGCGTTGCACACAGTTGGCCACGCCACCGTGCAGTTGCCCGACGATGAGTCCATTGTGATCGATCATCGCACTACCAGAGGAACCGTTCTCAAAAGAACCGTCGTCGAAATTCACCAGGAAGTGGTGATTGGGCGGCGTTGTAACGTTGTTGTTCCAGATGATACTCTGCTGGTATATCTGTGTGGGTTGGTCATCCACAGAAATCTTTTTGATGTCTCCTTGCGGGTGGTGAATGCCCGTGGTCTTTTGAGAAAGAGCCACACTGTCGCGGTTCCACCCCATGAAATAAGGATTGACAATCGAAGGAACACCTCTCAAAAGCTTGAGCAATAAAAAGTCGCTTTCCTCCCGACCAGACACATACTCACAGCCCAGGATGGAGGCAAAAGATGGTTCTGAGGCAGGATTATCACAGCCAGTTCCTTCATAATTAAAATCAAAGCGCCAAAGGTCCAACTGGGGTGTAAAACCCGCAAAACAGTGGTAGGCACTCAACAGATAAGGTGTCCCATCCTGGCGAACATTGTTGATCAATGTACCGCTGCAATAACCAATGCCCTCATCAAAGATGCGAAGGATGCGCACGACGGCCCGCTTGTGGTCTTGCCAGCTGTCCCCCTGAGAGCAGTTAACATTCACATGGCAACTGGCCGACTCTCCAAAGCCGTCCGTTCCCTCATGCACTTGAAAAGGATAGTCTGAAGGCGTCAGGTGATCGAGATTGTAAGCCTGATACAATCTTCCAACCTGTATGCGTCCCTGTCCTTTCACTGCGGCTGGTTCAAAATATTCCAACACTACTTCCTCCCCTTTGATGATACCTGTGAGAAAGCGGCCACTTTTCGTATTGTTTTGCGCGGAGTAAGCGCCCAAGAGTTGCTTTTTATCCGGGCTGTAAACGAATAGACGCCCTCCTTTGGGCAGGAAGAAATCTTCGTAAACCACATACAGCCCCTTTGCATCCGGCACCCTCAGCTGCAATCGCCACAAACGATCGCCATTGGCCAGCTCCGACCAACGACCACTGGACTGCAAGTCGTAGCGGACTTTCAAGGGAGCAGCAAAGCGAACGCTGCCCGGATTGGCTTTGTCCTCCCGGATGACCTTCGCCATATCCAGGGAAGGCACCTGTTGAGCAACCAAGCCTGGCAAATCACCTGGTGACGGTCGGAAACTGTGTGGTAATTCCCGCAAGGTTCGCTGTGCCTGCAAGGAGATGGATAGGAAAAGAGAAAAAAGGAGCAGTGTTAAACCGGTTAATGTCTTCGTGCTGTTCATGGCATAAAAGATTATCGAAGTTGTTGCAACTTCAGCTTAAAACGGGAGTGGGACGTTGTTTTGGAAGGCTAGTTTTGATTACTAAAATTACGGCTTTTCCGCCCATTAGTCAAATATGTCTAGCGTAATACCATAAAGCGGGTAGAAAACGCATACTGATTTTCCATATGTAATTTCAAGTGGTAAACCCCAACCTCTAGGGTGGCGGTGGACAGTGGGAAAGCAGGGTTTTGAAAGCGGCCTTCCAGTTGTTTTTTGCCATTGATGTCAAACACTTCATAGACGCCAGCAGCAAAATCCGTCGGGGGCAAATCGACCTGTAGGAGGTCTTGTGCTGGATTGGGAAATACCTTGATGGGACGACGGACTGCCTCCGCAGCATCGAGTGGCAGCTTCACTTCCACTTCTACGTAGTCTGTCAAGCGATAAAACTTCCCTTGATCGTTGAGCGTATCGGGCATGGCTGAAAAGCTGAGAAGGTATTTACCCAAGGTGTTGAAAGTTGCATTGGTAAGAGCACCGGTCCGATTCGAAAAGTTGACGATTCCCGGTCCACTTTCCAGTCGCCATTCGAAGCGGACTTTGTCGATCGGCTCGCGGTTGTAGCTGTAGGTCCCCTCCAATGAAATGGTCTCGCCTAGATCGACCAATCTGTTGTCTTCAGTGCTGACAGAAAAGCCGATGTCGTCCGTTCTCCAGGGCCAGGGAGCATCCAAGGCAGCAGGGAAATGTTGGCGAATGAACTCGAAGCGCCCTTGCCAGTATTCATCCGGATTTTGCTGGTGGATCAAATCGCGGGAGATCATATGAATCTTTGGTACTTGCAACTGATTGATGGCCGCCATCTGGGTTCCGGCCTGGGCCGTTTCATCCTTCAGACTGGTAAAAGCCATCACAGGACCTTTGTAGCGCTGCGCAAAATAGACCGCATCGTAGAATTTGGTTGCCTCGATGGTCGCATCAAAATGCGCACTCCCTCCATTGATACCGATGGACTGCCAGAGGTAAAAAGGGAAACCCATGGGTTGATCGTACTTTAGTCCCAGATGCTGACAATTGCTGGGATTGCTGAAAGCCAGGAGGTTGACACGCTGGTCCAGACCGGCCAACTGCAGGGCCAAGCCCGCCCCCTGGCTGACCCCAAAGGCAGCAACCTGATCGCCGTTGAAATCCGGGCGCGACACTAGGTAGTCGATGGCACGGACGCCCGCCAGGATGGCGTAGCGATTGTACATTTTCATCGGATCATCGATCACGTCTGGCTCATAGGCGTTGGGGTCCACCTGATCTGGTGGCGCATTGTGAATACTGATGGACATCGATAGCATATTGGCCCGCTCGGCCAGGGCGATTTCGGGCGTGACCAGGTTGGCATTTTCGCCATATGAAGGCATGGTAATCGCCGCAGGGAAAGGCCCATCGCCGGTGGGAACAACTAGGTAGCCATATACAGTCCGATTGTCGATATGCCCCAATTGAACACTGTAGGTAGTGCTGTATTCATTGACCTGTAGCATTTGCACTTTAGGGTCCATCGGCACGTCCGCCAAGGTCGACATTTGGCCCTTCCAGAAATCGTCGAAACTGGCGGGTTCTTGCTCCAAAGGACGAATATCATAGGGCGCAAAAGCCGCCGCTGCATGCTCCCGGACGCCATTTTGTTGCACCACACACATTACAACACCTTGCTTATCCAACACAAATGGGATAGCCGTCACATTACCTGCTGTATGGTTAACGATTGCCTCTGCCAAAGGAGTCGTAAAACGATCGTACCAAATGGTGTAGAGAATGGGGCCGGACTGATCTGATTCCAAATGAAAAGCCATTTCCTCTCCGATGCCATAGGTAGCATTCAACTTGTTGGGTGTAACGCTCAACTGAGCCACAAGGGAGCAAACCGGCAGACAAGTCCACAGGAATACCAAGCTTAAAACAGTATGGAAAGTAGACAAACCGCTCCAAAAGGCAGAAAAAGCTTTCATAGACAAAAAATTTCACTTCCGTGTAAAAAGGGTATTTATACTTCAGGTAAAATGCGGTTTAAAGGAGCGTAAAAATAACAAAAAAATATGGTAGAGGGTCTACGCATTTTCAAAATTCAACTTACATTTGGTGTGCTCTGACAAAAAGTAAAATTTTTAATTTGAAAAGGTAGTGACAAATACTTACTTCGATCTGATTGATCAGACCTTTTATTTTCCGCAGGATGGTTTCGACTTGGAAGACGGTTACCTTCAGTTCAGAGGCGTTCCGCTCAAATATTTAATCGACAAATACGGAACGCCCTTCAAATTCACCTATCTGCCCAACATTGGTGTTCAGATAAAACGCGCCAAAAATCTATTTACCCGTGCCATCAAATCCTTGGGCTATGGCGGTAAATACTACTATTGTTATTGTACCAAAAGTGCGCATTTCAAGCATATTTTGGACGAGGTATTGGAGCATGGCGTCCACCTGGAAACCTCTTCTGCTTTCGACATCGACCTGGTGCGCAAGCTCTACGAAGCCAATAAAATAGACAAGCAAACCATCCTCATCAACAACGGCTTCAAACCGCGTTCCTATGTTCAAAAAATCGTCGGGCTGATAGAAGATGGCTTTGAAAATGTGATCCCTGTGTTGGACAACAAGTCCGAATTGGATTTTTACAAAGAGCATCTGAAAAACGGCTGCAACCTGGGCATCCGCGTGGCGACCGATGAAGAGCCCAATTTTGAGTTTTACACCTCCCGACTAGGGATTCGCAACAAGGATGTCATTCCCTTTTTTGAAGAACAACTCTTGGGTGATGAGCACTTTAAGGTAAAGATGTTGCACTTTTTTGTGGATACGGGCATTCGGGATACCCTTTATTATTGGGGTGAGTTGAAAAAGGCCATCGATCTATATTGCTCGCTGCGAAAGGTTTGCGACGATTTGACGGCCATCAACATTGGTGGCGGCCTGCCGATTCGCAACTCTTTGGGCTTTGAATTTGACTACAAATACATGATTCGGCAAATTGTCGAGCAAATACAGACGACTTGTGAAGAGGCCGGGGTACCAGAACCAGATATTTATACAGAGTTTGGCAGCTATACCGTTGGCGAAAGCGGCGCCACTATTTTCTCCGTCTTGGACCAAAAGCAACAAAACGACAATGAGCTGTGGTACATGATTGACAACTCCTTGATGACCACGCTACCGGACAGTTGGGGCATTTCTCAACGCTTCATTTTACTGCCGATCAACAAATGGAAGAGCCCCTACACAAGGGTCAACATCGGCGGACTGAGTTGCGACAATTCAGATTACTACAACTCAGAAGTACACCTCAACCAAGTGTATCTACCTCAGATTTCAGAGGGTGATTCAGAGCCTCTTTATCTAGGCTTTTTTCACACGGGCGCTTACCAGGACGCCATCAGCGGGCATGGAGGCATCAAACACTGTCTGATCCCTTCGCCCAAGCACATACTAGTAGACCGCAACCAACAAGGTAACTTGGTTGACAGCGTAATTTTTGAAGAGCAAAAGCCCAATCAAATGCTTCAGTTATTGGGCTATTGAGAAGTTGGCTTTTAGATAACGCTGGAGAAAATTGAAGGATTCATGACATCGTATTTACCCAACGCTAGTCGTTTGTCAAAGACCCGACGGGGAACTTCTTGATGTCGATCGTTGTCCAACAATTTGATGGTTACAGAACCAGTAGTTAGCTTCACGATCTTAATAGGAATGGCATTCATAAAGTCCAGGTTTTGGATAGATGTACAAATAGTTAATGTTTCTCTTGATGAGAACGGCCTTACGGCATAATTTTGTTCGCTGAGTGCGAAACTTAACAACTTTTGAGTTAGTAGATTAGCACAATGCTATTGGAAGGAATTTCTCTCTTGACCAACTAATTATAAACCGATAACTTTGGTAATCTGTTTAGAAAAAAGAGAGAAAAATCCATATAAAGCTGTCAAGCTGGATGGTTCAATGTTTATTTCTCTAAAAACTTTCTAATAGCTGTAAGGCAAATATAAGCAAAATAAATCGAATGAAAGTCTTTGATCTGATAATTATAGGAGGTGGCCCGATAGGACTTTGTTGTGCTATAGAAGCACAAAAGGCGGGTTTGGACTATGTAGTGCTCGAAAAAGGCGTTTTGGTCAATTCGCTCTACAATTTCCCTTCGAATATGACCTTTTTCTCCACCTCTAAATTACTGGAAATCGGGGGTGTCCCCTTCATTTCGCATGCCGACAAGCCGACGCGCAGTGAATCGCTGGAATACTTTCGGCGGGTGGCTGAAAGCTGGAAACTGTGTCTGAATTTGTACGAAGAAGTCTTGTCGATGGAAACTGCTGACGGCCAGTACCTCATACACACGAGCAAAGACCGTTATCGCAGCCACAAAGTGATTGTTGCAACCGGCTTCTACGACACGCCCCGGCTGCTGAATATTCCCGGTGAGGAATTGCCGAAAGTCAAGCACTTTTACGATGAAGTCCACCCCTATGTGGGGCAGAAGGTGGTGATTGTCGGAGCTGGGAACTCGGCCTGCGATGTCGCATTGGAAACCTACCACAAGGGCGCTGAGGTGACCATGGTGGTGCGCAAAGAGCAGATCAAACCGACCGTTAAGTACTGGATCCGCCCGAACATTGAAAACCGCATCAAGGAAGGCTCCATCAAGGCCCATTTCAACAGCCAGCTCAAGGAGATTCGCCCCCATTCGGTGCTCATCGATGGGCCGGAAGGTCCCTTTGAACTCGCCAATGATTTCGTGTTGGCCATGACCGGCTACAAGCCCAACTACGACCTGCTCGCCCGCCTGGGCATCAGCTGGACGGATGATGATAAAAAAATTCCGGCCAAAGACCTAGAGAGCCTAGCGTCCAATCTTCCAGGTGTCTACGTTGCCGGCGTCTTGGCAGGAGGAATGTTGACCAGCAAGTTTTTCATTGAAAACACCCGGGTACATGCGCAAATGATTATTCGCCAGATTGTCGAGGAGCAGCCAGCGGCTGCGGCGGGGCCGTTTCGGGGGCAGCGGTAAATTTGCTGAATAGGATATTAGTCCACAAGACATTGCCGATATACTTCCAACCCCTTGACGCTTAAGTAAGGTTTCAAAAGGAGGTTGACAGACTTGGTGTATTGAGACTTCTTGTAATGAGCTGGCTCGTTAAACTGGAAGTACATCGTCCGGACGCTGGCGCTCAGAAACATAAGGTAGTTCAAATCTTCAGCTACCAGATCATTTCTCAAAAAGCCCTCGTCGTAAATAAACTTCAACAAGCCATACCATTTGACTTTTCTTTGATCATTTAGCTTTTTGACCCTGGCAAAGAAATCGGGATAGTTCCGTTTGATCTCATTGTGATCGATGGTGAAGAACAAATACTTCAAAGTTATATCAAAGCTCACCTTGGGCAGAAAGAGGAAGTAGGCCAACAGCTGATCCATCTGTGGCGGCTTTTGCAAAGCCGCTAACTCGGCATTCATATCGTCGAAAAGCTCTGTGATCACAGCCTCCTTCGTGGGGTAGTGATAGGTAATATTTCCGTAGCTTTTGTCGAGTTGAGCTGCGACATCCCGCAACGTTACATTCATCAATCCTTTCTCGTTGAAGCAGACCCTTGCCGTTTGTTTTACCAAATGTTTTGTCTTCATATTGCGAAATTAGGCCAAATGGACTATTTTTACAAAAAATGCGATTGCCCAAAATAAGTCAGTTGATATGAAAAGTATTTATAAATCACCGGAATCAAAGCAAAGAGTCCTTGAATTGTATGACCTGAAGGCCCAAAGTCTTGACTTTCCTTATCGGGAAATAGATGTGGACACTTCTTTTGGAAAGACGAGGGTGATTGTTTCGGGAAATGAAAATGGCAAAAAGTTGGTTTTGTTCCACGGTGTTCACGCTGGCTCACCACTGACGCTGGAAAGTGTAAAAAGCCTACAAGCCCATTATAAAATCTTTGCGATAGATACCATTGGGCAGGCCACCAAAAGTGCGGAAACCACCATTGACATCAAGGATGATTCGTTTGCTAGGTGGGCCGACGAGGTGTTGGATCAGTTGTCTGTTGAGAAAGCCAATTTTGTTGGTGTTTCTTATGGTGCCTACATACTTCAGAAGCTCATCACGCACAAGCCCCACAGAGTAGAAAAGTGCATCCTGGTAGTACCTAGCGGCCTGGCAAATGGCGACTTTTGGCCTTCGTTGACCAAGCTGACCCTTCCGCTCCTGAGATTTCATTTGACCCAAAAAGACGGAGATTTGAGGAAGTTTATTCGGCATTTCGTTCCCGAGGACGACGAGTACATGTTCCAATTTCAAAAAGCCATCTTACAGGGTGTTCATCTGGATTACAGACGACCGAGCATCCTTCAAAAGCAGGATGTGGCTCACTTTAAGAATCCGGTATTCATTATGGCTGCAGAGAACGATGTCTTTTTTCCAGCGAGCAAAACGATCAAACAGGCTGAGAAGGTATTCCAAAATTTACAGGAGGTGTACATACTGAAGGGCTGTAAGCACATGCCTCATCACGCCCAATTTGCAGAGATTGAACACAAGATAAAAGAGTGGATTGCCTAAACTGGTGGGGTTGGCCTTTTGCCTTATGATGGTGTAGGATAACAGTGTATAGAACCGATTGTAGAACGAGAGGAGAACGACCTGGTAGGCATAAAAAAAGAAAGTCGCGTTTTTGGAACGCGACTCACTACAACAAATTATAATCCCATGAACATATCCGAATGAATGTGCCGATACTCAAATCGGCGGGGCCGAGGCCCTAGAGTTTTAGTGTAAAATCTTATTTATTACAATAACTCTTTATATCTTTAGGTTTCGGAACGATTAGGAGTAAGTCGTATCCTGTTTGGCATACGACTCACTACTAACAAATTATAATCCCATGAACATATCCGAAACTTATTTTCAATTTTGGAATCAACCCTTTTGGCTGATTTATCTTATCTCCTCATTTTCCCGTCACTCACAATACAATAATCTTAAGTTTTCTACGCTTCAACAAATACAAAATGACCTTATTGTGAAAAGTAAATGCACGATTTATAACAGCCACTTAAATTATAAATAACTGACAATCAGTATACTAAATCTTCATAAGGCTCATTTTTTTGTGAATCAAAATTATTCTTTTTAGCACTTTTCAACGCTTGATTTTTGCCAAAAAACAAAAAGTATCCTTGGTCGACAAGGATACTCAATCAATAAAAACCGATAATTAAAGCATGATGAGTAGGTCTGACAACCCCTCATCATGGGGCTTAAACAAGCGCCTTTTGCGGTTTTGCTACTGTTTTAGAATGCGGAATTGCTCGCGTCGATAGCCACTCCATACGTTGAGTATGTAAGCCCCAGGGGCCAATTGTGTACTCTCCGGGAGCTTGATCAATTGTCCAGGTTGATAGGACACCTCCTCTGAACGCAACCTGACCCCTCGGATATCCCACAGCTCCAAGCGAATATTTTGAGCCGTCCGCTCTGATAATTGCAGATAGATTTCATCTTTAAATGGATTCGGATAGACCATCGTCGCCAAGTCTTTCTCCTCGAAATACACGACTCGCAGCGGCGAATACTCGAAAGAACCGTCCTGGTCTACTATTTTCAGACGATAGTAACGATTGCCAAGGATGTGAATGATTTCATCGAGGAAATAATAGTCCTGAGTATCCACACTGTTCCCCACCGCTTCTACCCTACTCAAAGACTGGAAGTTGGCAGCCGCCATCTGATCTTCACCGATGGCTACCTCAATCTCGAAATAATCGCTGTTGATCTCCTCGATGGTTTGCCAGTTTAGCAACACATTCTCCAATTGCTTGGTTGCCTCGAAAAGACTCAGCTCTACAGGCAGCGGCACATTGAATTCAGCATTCATGCTTCCAAGAACCAGCCCCCGACTGCTTCGCTGCTGGAATCTTACTTGGGTACTGCTAGAGTGCGATTGACCAGCCGCCGTAATGGCTGCCGTAATATCAAGCCCCTCGACGGTAGACCAACTGGTATTGCCATCCAACGATGCCACATAGACCCATTCGTCTGTATCCACGCCCCTAGCCCAGATGGTATCCACCAAGCCGTTAGACAGCGGAGCATCCTCGTCGACTTCAGAGGCAAATTGGAAATTGAGCAGCACATGCTTATTGGCATCCTCCGTGCGCCTTCCGACGTTCAGGGTCATAATAACCTCATTGTCGATGTTCAGGCTGCCATCGTCCTCCTCAGAAGCCAAGTGAAGGCTGCCGTTGGAAAAGCTCAAGTTGCTGGTTCCATTGGTATTGTAGTCCAGAAAATCCAGTCCATCGATTCCCAGTCTGTTGGCCGTGTAGGTTTTGCCGACTGCTTGCTCAAAGTCTACAACAAAAGGAAAGGTAAGCTCGGGATTGTCCAGCTGAACCACTTCTACAGGTGATTCCAAGGTGTCCAAATATGTTTGACCATCTTCCTCCACCTCGATCCAAGCATTGAACGTATGCGTACCAGGGGTAGAACAATCGGCAGAAGAGCCGAAGTCCAACAACAGGCTGTCGCCAGGAGCAATGAGCTGATCGATTGGAACGAAGACAGGCGAGCCATTGTCGAGGCTAAAGTAAATGTCGTAATCAAAGAGTGTATCTTGTCCGATGTTGCGTACCTTCCCAAACAACTTGATGCTGTCCAAGGTCGTAATGGTCCCACGGCGGCCACGGTCCGGCACCAACAAATCTTCAAATCGGGG